>JADFWP010000045.1:8578-21235 GCA_015234115.1 Magnetococcales bacterium | reverse complement strand
GATGGTGGGGATACGCAGACATTTTCATTGGGTGGTGCGGATGCGGGGCTGTTGGCCATCGACGGGGCGAGCGGTGCGGTGACGTTGCTGGCTGCGGCTGATTTCGAGAGCAAAAGCAGTTATGCGTTCGATGTGATCGTGACCGATTCGGGGGGATTGACCGCCACCCAGGCGGTGATGGTGGCGGTGAATGATGTCAACGAGGCCCCGGTTTTCACCTCCGGGACCACGGGGAGCGTGGCCGAGAATGCGGCGTTGTCCACGGTGATCCATACCGCCACGGCCAGCGATGGAGATGCGGGGGATACGAAGACATTTTCGTTGGGGGGTGCGGATGCGGGGTTGTTGGCCATCGATGGGGCGAGCGGTGCGGTGACGTTGACCGCACCGGCTGATTTCGAGAGCAAAAGCAGCTATGCGTTTGATGTGATCGTGACCGACTCCGGGGGGCTGGCGGCCACGCAGGCGGTGGTGGTGGCGGTGACCGATGTCAACGAAGCCCCGGTTCTGACCTCTGGCACTTCGGCGCGTGTGGCCGAGAACGGTGATCTTTCCACGGTGATCTATACCGCCACAGCCAGCGATGTGGATGGGGGGGCGTTGAGATTCCTGCTGGGCTCGGGGAGCGATTCCGTATTTTTTTCCATGGATATCGATACCGGTGAAATGCGCCTCAGAGTGCCGGTGGATTTCGAAACCCGGAGCAGCTATTCCTTCAATATCACGGTGGCCGATCCGTTCAATGTGCAGGCCTCGCAGCCCATGACCGTGATCGTGGAAGATCGCAACGATCCGCCAACGGTTGCGGCGGTTCCGAATGCGACCACGGCGGGTTATACCGAAGGCAGCGCGGCCACCCCGATCAATACCGGTCTTGTCCTGGCCGATGCGGATGATGCGTTGCTGGTTGGCGCCACGGTTGCCATATCCAATGGTTTTGTTCTGGGCGACCAGCTTGGCTGGAGCGGCGTGGGGGCCATTTCCGGGATCTATGACGAGATGACCGGGGTGTTGACATTGAGCGGAAGCGCGAGCGTCGGCGATTACCAGACCTTGTTGCGCAGCGTGACCTTTCAGAGCAGCAGCGACGATGTGACCAGCAGTGGCACCTTGGCCACCCGTTCCATCGGTTGGCGTGTCACCGATGCCAACGCCGTCGGCAGTGGCACGCAGACCAGTTCGGTGGCGACCTCCACGTTTCCTGTGACTGCGGTCAACGACGCCCCGGTGATCGCCGCTCTTGCGACGACGACTTATACCGAAGGCGGCGCGGCGCTGCCTGTCGCCGACGGGCTGATCCTGAGCGATGCCGATGATACGGAGATTTCTTCCGCCACGGTGACGATTCGTTCCGGTCTCACGAACGGGGACAGTTTGTCTTTCACTGGACCATACAACATTCTTGGGGCGTTCCAGCCCGATACCGGGGTGTTGACCCTCACCGGCACGGCTTCTGTGGCGGTCTATCAGGATGTCTTGCGTTCCGTCACCTTTGCCTCGTCCAGCGACTATCCCACGGCCATTGCCGCCACCCGCACTCTGGCCTGGATGGTGACCGATGCCAATTCCGACGGGGTTGGCGCGCAGAGCAGCCTGGAGACCACCTCCACCCTGAACATCGTCGAGGTCAATGCACTGCCCTCCGGAACCGTTTCCATCACCGGTTCGGTCATCCAGGGGGGAACCTTGACCGCTGTTTCCGAACTGGTCGATACCGACGGTCTGGGGACAATCAGCTATCAATGGCTGGCCAATGGCACGCCCATTTCGGGCGCCACCACGGATTCTCTGCTGCTGACCCAGGCCCAGGTCGGTCAGACGATCACGGTGGCAGCCAGTTATACCGATCTGCGCGGTACGTCCGAGAGCGTCACCAGCGCGGCCAGCAGTACCGTGGCCAATGTCAACGACGCGCCGACCGGCAGTGTCAGCATCAGTGGTACGGCCACCCAGGGCGAAACCCTGACCGCAGTCGCCGCTCTGAGCGACGGGGATGGTCTTGGGACTTTCAGTTATCAATGGCTGGCCAACGGCGTGCCTGTCGCAACCGGCAGCACCTATGTGCTGACCGCAGGGCAGGTGGGTCAGACGATTTCGGTGGCGGTGAGTTATACCGATGGTTTTGGCAGTGCGGAGAGCGTCACCAGCAGTGCGACCAGTGCGGTGGCGGCAGCGGTCGGCAAGTTCATGGTCGGCGATGGAAGCGGCGGCGGCGGCGGTGGTGGCAATCAGAACACATCGGGCGCCAATGGTGGCGCGGGTGGCGGGGATGCGGACACCCTGACCGGATCTTCCATGGACGATGTGATTTTCGGCGATGGCAGCGGCGGTGGTGGCGGGTGCAAACACTTCGGAACCTATAACGGCGGTGCGGGCGGTGGTGGCGGCGATATTCTGTTGGGTGGGGCCGGGAATGACATTCTGTTCGGGGATGGTTTCGGTGGCGGGCAGGGTTATTTCGACAACACCAATGCTGGCAGTGGGGGTGCGGGCGGTTTTGGCGGCGGTGGCGGCGGTGGCGGCGCGGGTGGCGTGAACGGCGGCGCCGTGGCCCAACCGGGACAGGCGGGCGGCGCGGGTGGGATCGGTGCGGGCGGTGGTGGTGGCGGTGCCCCGTTGACTTATACTCTGTCGATCGGCACGGCAGGGGCCGGAGGGGTTGGCGGGGGGAGTGTCGGCGGCACCCCGACCCAGGGAACCAGTACCCTGGCGGGCACGGGTGGCACGGGTGGCAGTGCGGTACTGGGCAACGCGGGCGGAGCGGGTGCCGTGGGAGGCGACTCGAACGCATCCTATCCGTATTATTCCGGCGGTGGCGGTGGCGGTGGTGCGGGTCTGGATGCCGGGACAGGAGGCGCTGGCGGTCACGGAGGCAGTTACAACAGTGGCAACTCTGCGGCGGTGGGCAGCGCGGGCGATACGTCGGTGGTGTCGTTGGATGATACCAGTGGCACTTTTTACAGTTATGTTTCCGGGCAGTTGTCGAGTATTTTCACCAGCACGGCGGGTACGCTCAATGGCTATGGCGCCGGGGCCGACACGCTCAACGGTGGCGCAGGTTCGGATCATCTGTTCGGCCTGGGGGGCAACGATATTTTTGTCTTCGAGTTGAACGAGGCCGGTGCGGCGGATCTGGATACCATCTGGGACTTCGACAAAAACAGCGAAGCCGATGTCCTTAAATTGACCCAGGGTGGCGCGGTGATCGATACGGCCACACGGGATGCGCTGATTGCTGCCCAGACCGCCAGCGGCGCGGATCGGACGCTGGTTTTTTCCGATGGCGTGGATAATCAGGTGACGATTCTGGTCAAGAATATCGGTCGCAATCTCACGGCCAGCGATTTCTGCGTGGGAGCGGACCCTCTGGTGCTGGATCTGGATGGAAACGGGATCGAACTGACTTCGGCCAGTCAGCAACCGGTCCGGTTCGACATGGATGCGGATGGTCGCCCGGATCAGACCGGCTGGGTCGGAGGCGGGGATGGGTTGCTGGTGCTGGATCGCGATCACGATGGCCGGATCAACGACATCCGTGAGGTGATTTCCGAATTTTCCGCGCCTGGGGTGCAATCGAGTCTCGACGCCCTGGCCACCCTGGACCAGAATCAGGATCTGCGCATCGATTTCCGGGACGAGGCGTTCGGGGCCTTGCAACTCCAGAAGGCGGACGGGTCATTGAGCGGGCTGGTCGCCGAGGGGATCACCGCCCTGCTGCTGCGCGCCCAACAACTCGCGGCGCCGGAAGATGTGGCGGGAAACACCCTGCTTGCCCTGGCCGGTTTCGAGCGGGCCAACGGCACTTCCGGGGTGATGGCGGAAGTGGCCTTGACCTATACCACCGGTTCCGCCGGTTCCGCCGGTTCTGTCGATTCTGGTGGAGCAAGTGCTGCCGGGTCGAATGGCGCCTTGTGGAATCGCGCCCAGGAAGGGGTGGCCTTGTTGCGTGGTCTGGCGGATCATGTCGTGCCATCAGACCATCCGGTGTGGAATCCATCCGTTGCCGGCAATGTGGATTCCCTTGCGTTTCATGGTGATCTGTCGGCATATTCCCCGGATATGGCGGTGCCGGTCGTGGCGGTGCACGATCATTCGCATGCACAGGTTTCGCACTTTTAATGGAAAGCAGACTCCATGACTATTCAAAATGTTTTGCGGTGGGTGGCCACACTTAACAAGCAGAAACGTTTTCTGCTGTATCTGTTTGCAGCCCTGGTGGTGGCCAGTTTTGTTTCGGTAATTGTCAAGTTTGCGTTTTTATATACGCCTGAGGACAAGGTGTTTCGGGTTGCGGTGGTCGCGCCGCTCTCCGGGGCCGATCAGGAGCAGGGCGAGGCCATGGTGCGCGGAGCGACCCTGCTGGCCGAGCAGATCAACCAGGCGGGGGGGATTCAGGGCCGTCAGCTCAAGGTGGAATCCTTCGACGATGGCAACGATCCGCAACAGGCCATCAAGGCTGCCAAGAGTGCGGCCAAATTGTCGGATGTACTCGGTGTGGTCGGCCACTGGCAGAGCGAAGCCGCTGCCCGGGTCATCCCCTATTATGCCAAACAGACCCTGCCGGCGCTGATTCTGGCCAGCGGTCCCGAAGGGAGTCTGCCCGACACGCCCTGGGCTTTTCGTTCCCTGATCGACGAGACCACGGAGGTGCGGTTCCTGGCCAATTATGTGCGCAATGTCATTGGAGAAAAGACAGTCTTCGTGCTGCATGAATCCAATGAGCGCGGTGCGCATCTGGCGGCCACCTTCGATCAGGTCTATCAGCGTTTCGGCACCAAAATCCTCTATCAGTGGCCCATTGGCACGGATCCGGACAAAATGACCGATGATCTCAAGGCCGTGGTCGCCGAGGTGGAGTCCAAAAAGCTTTTTGGCACGTTCCTGGTGTTGGGGGATGCCCGGAATGGCGCGCGCATGGTCTCCGCGTTGCGGGCCGGCGGGATCAAACAGCGCATCGTCGGCATGCGGCAGTTGGCCACCAAAGGGTTTCAGGAGCAGTTCCTGACCCAGTGGAAAGGAACCGGTTCGGCGGCTTCGGCGCTCAACGGGCTGCTGGTGACCACCCCGATGCTCTTTGACATGGCGGGCGAGCGGGCGCAACAGTTCCGTCATGGCTATGCCAGTCGTTTCGAGGGGTGGCCTGATTGGGTTTCGGCCTATGCCTACGAGGGGGCCAAGTTGCTGGTGACCGAGGCCGCCCTGGCCTTGCGTCAGGATCCGCGTCTCACCCTCGATGATCTTCATCAGCAGGTGCGTGACCGGATCGCGCAGCACGATTCGGCTGAGAAAGGCTTTGCCGGAGTCAATGGCCCGCTCTTTTTCAACGCCAAGGGGGGGGCGACCCGGCTCTCCATGGCGGGTCTTTACGATGGAAGCAATCTGGTTTCCGCCTTGACCCAGCTTTCGCCCATCCGGGAAGAGGGGGTGACCAACCTGTTGGCGGAAGTGACCTCCGGGCGGGCGTTGTATGTGAACGACCGGTTCATGTACAAGACCAACGTGGTCTATACCGGGGTGCGGCTGGAAAAGATTTCCGCCCTGGATCGCAGTGCCAATACCGCCGAGATCAACTTTGTCATCTGGTTCCGCTGGCGTGGCGAGTTCGAGCCGCAGGATGTGGTGTTCACCAATGCCGTGGCCCCGATTCCCCTGGAACGTCCGATGCGCGAAGGCAAGGACGGGGACATGCTCTATCGTGCCTATCGGCTCAAGGGCAAGTTCTATCTGGGCTACTCCGACGCCGAACGCAGTTATGGCACCTTGCTGGCGGGGTTGTCGTTTCAACACCGTCAACTCGGCAGTCACAATCTGCTGTATGTCAGCGATCTGCTGGGCATGAACCTGCTGACCCCCCATGCCAACGCCGCCAACCGGAGCGATGGCGGCGGGGAGTTGCTGAAGAAAATCACCTCGTTCTTCGGTCTGGGGAGAGCCAGGCTCGATCCTTTGGTGGAGTCGTGGCAAGAGGGTCAGATCCTGGCCGGGATCAGCGGCTGGCTGATCGAACGGGGCTGGATCTCCCAGGAGGTCATTGCCCGCAGTGTGGATGGCAATCCGCTCTTTGTGGGTTTCGGCAAGCCGCAACCCTTGTTTTCGATGCTGGACGTGGGGATGATCCTGAAACCGGATCGGTTCAACGCCCGCGATCTGATCGCTTCCAACGCCGGTTTCGTCTATCTGGCCATCTTTGCTCTGGTCGGCACCGGACTGGCCATTTTGCTGGATGGCAAGGATCGGGGGCAGTTCTGGCGCATCCAGACCCTGTTTCTGCGTCTGATCAGTTGGCCGTTGCTGCTCATCGCCCTGGGCAATCTCTCCAGCCACTATGGTCTGCAATACCTGACCACGGCAACGGTGGATTTCATTGTCCTGTTGTTTGATATCCTGTGGTGGCTGGTCCCGGCCCACCTGGTGACCATCTCGCTGGAGCGGTTTCTCTGGGTGCCTCTGGAGAATCGCACTCAGCGCAAGATTCCCAACGGCCTGCGCAGAACGGTGACACTGGTTGTCTACGTTTTTGCCCTTTTTGGCGTGGTCGCCTTTGTCATGGACAAGACCATCACCAGTCTGCTGGCCACCTCCGGTATGCTGGCCATGATCATGGGCATGGCGGTGCAGTCCAATCTGCGGGATATCGTCTCCGGGATCGTGTTGAACATCGAACGCCCCTTCACCATTGGCGATGCGATCAAGATCAACACCATTTCCGGCATCGTGAGCGATATCGGCTGGCGCACCATCCGCATCACCGCCAGCGATGGCCAGGTGATCACCTTTCCCAACAGCAAGACCTCCGAGGCCGAGATTCAGAACTTCAGCCGCTCCCGGTGCATCAATGTGGGGCTGAATCTTTATACCGATCCGCGTCACGATCCGGAACAGGTGCTGGCGATCATCGGCGAATGTCTGCCCCTGGTGGAGCGGTTCGTGCGCGAGATTCCGGACGATGGGCCGTTTGCCCATTTCATGGGCGTGGTGAGTGTGGATGGTCACTGGGTCGCGCACTATGCGGTGAGCTTTGCCGTGAACCGGTTGAAGAGAAAAGGGGCGATTCAGGAGTTGTGGCAACTGCTCTGGCCCCGGTTCCGCGCAGCCGGGATCGAATGGCGCGATCTGCCCGAGGCTGCGGTGCCCATCTCTGCCCTCTCGAAGGAGCGCAAGCCCGCATGAGCATGGAAGCGGGCTGCGGCTGCCGATGAAAATCGTTCTGGAGCGATTGCGTCGCCATCCGGCGGCCACGGCGCGGCTGCTGTTTGCCGCCCTGATGGTGAATGTGTTGGGTGTGGCCTCATCGCTTTACATGATGCACATCCTCAACCGCTATGTGGTGTATGGGGTTTCCAGCACGCTGGTCACCCTGACTGCGGGCGTGCTGCTGGCCATTGCCGGGGAGTACGCCTTTCGCGCCATGCGGTTGCAGATGGCGGCAGAGGTGGCCGGAGACGAGGATCTGCGCATGGCCATCGGATTGTATGGTCTGATCCTGACCGCGCCGCTGGAGGGGTTGCGCAGTCGTCCGGTCGAGGAGTTGGAGGCCATGGTGCGGGCTGTGGATCAGGAGGCCCAGGCCTTGGGTGCGGCCAACATTGCCGCGCTTTCCGATCTGCCGTTCGTGTTGCTGGTGGTGTTGATCATCGCGCTGCTCGCCCCGCCTTTGGCCTGGATCACGCTGGCCACCATGGCGGCACTGATCTGGAGCGGATGGCGCGGGCAGAAGCGCATGGCCCAACCGGTCCAGCAGTGGCGGGAGCTGGCGGCACGCATCTCCGCGCTGCTGGCCACGGCCTTGCGCGCTGCCGAAACCGTGCGTCATTTCCGGGGCCAGGGTCTGCTGCTCGACCGCTGGAGCACGGTGATGGCCGAAGCGGCCCAGGTGCGGCACGCCATGATCGACCGCAGCAGCGCCCTGACTTCGGCGGCCCAGTCGATTCAGGCCGTGGGCGGCGTGGGGGTGATCGCGGTGGGTGCGGTGTTGATCGTGGAGGGCAAACTGGATATCGGCGCCTTGATCGGGGCCAACATTCTGGCCGGACGCGCCCTGGCGCCCATTGCCCGTCTGACCGGTCTCACCGAGGCCTTCAAGAAGGCGGGCGCGGCCATGGCCGCAGCCGGGATGTTTGCCCGGAGCGTGGGTCCGGAGGTCGAAACCGGCAGCGCCCCGGAGCGGTGTCAGGGTCATCTGGCGTTGCGGCAGGTGGGCATTCATTGGCCCGGACGCCCGCTGCCGCTGATTTCCGGGCTTCAGCTCACCATTCCCTCCGGGAGTGTCTGTGTGATCACCGGGCCGAATGGCGCGGGCAAATCGACTTTGTTGCAGCTCATGGCCGGTCTGCTGCCGCCGACGATGGGTCAGATTCTGCTGGACGGCATCGAACTGCGCCAACTGGCCCCGGAGTGGCGCCGCAGGCAGATCGGTTTTTTGCCCCAGGAGCCGACTTTTCTGGCGGGCACGTTGCGGGAGAATTTTCTCGCCCTGTCCGAAAATCTGAGCGAAACCCGCATGCGCGCGGTGCTGGCGGCTGCGGGTGCGGAGCGGTTCGTGGCCGAGCATCCGGCGGGTCTGGATCTGGGGTTGAGTCATGACGGGCACGAGGTGCCTCCCGGCATCCGGCGGCGTCTGGCCCTGGCGCGCGCGCTGGCTTTGGAGAGTCCGGTGATGCTGCTCGATGAGCCGACCGTGGGGCTGGACCGGGAGGGAACGGCTGTGGTCTATGGCCTGTTGATCGAATTGGCCAGGAGCGGCAGGACGCTGATCATCGCCACCCACGATGCCAGCATTCTGCAAGGGGCGGGTCAGGTGGTGGACCTGGGTGCCATGGGGCGGTCATGAGCGAGGCGGGATCCAATCCGGGGCGGCGCGCCACCCATCGGCTGTTTTATTTGAGCGTGTTTTTTTTCGGGGCGTTGCTGGTGTGGGCGGCCTGGTCTCCGCTGGATGTCTCCACCCAGGCCCAGGGAGTGGTGATGCCCAGTTCGCGCATCAAGGCGGTGCAGCATCTGGAGGGGGGGATTGTCCAGGCGATTCTGGTGCGCGAAGGGGAGCAGGTGCGCCGCAATCAGCCGTTGCTGCGGCTGGATCCGGTCAGCACCACGGCGGATCTGGATGAACTCAAGCGTCGCCTCGCGGGGCTGGCCGCGGAAATCGGGCGACTGGTCGCCGAGGTGGAAGGGCGGGACGAGCCGGAATTTCCGCCCGAGGTGAGTCGCGCCGATCCGGGACTGGTGCAGACCGAACGGGCCACTTTTCTGGCCAGACGGCAGCGGTTTCAGCACGAATGGCAGACCCTCAAGAGTCTGATCACCCAGCGGGAACAGGAGCAGGTGGAGAATCGCACCCGGCAGGAGAACAACCGCAAGATCCTGGCCACGGTCGGCGATCAGGTGGAGATCAGCAAGAAAATGATGGAACGCAATCTGACCAGCCGGATGACCCATCTGGATCTGGTGCGTCAGAAGCAGGCGGTGGAGGGGCAGATCGCTTCGGACAAGGCGGCGGCCCCCCGGATCGAGGCGTCGTTGCGCGAGGCCAGGGAGCGGGCCGAGTCGTTGCGGGCCAATTTCACCGAAACTGCCCGCAAGGAGCTTTCCCAGGCGCGTCAATCCCACGATGAGCTGGCGCAACGGCTGCGCAAGCTGGAACATACCAGCGAACTGACCGTGGTGCGCTCCCCGGTGGATGGAATTGTCAAGAGCATGGCCATTGCCACCGAGGGCGGGGTGATTCAGCCGGGGCAGACGGTGATGGAGATTGTCCCCATCGAGGATCAACTGGTGATCGATGCCCGGTTGCCGGTGCAGGAGGTGGGACATGTGCGCGCGGGCCAGGCGGTGTGGGTGAGTCTCAATGCCCAGGATGCGGTGCTGTTCGGACGGATCGAGGGACGGGTGGAGTCGATCAGCCCGGATGCCCTGGTCACGACCGAGGGGGCGACCTATTATCGGATTCGCATCGTGACGGAGAAAAATCGTTTCGAGCGTCGGGAGCGGCATTATTCCCTCTATCCGGGGGTGCAGGTGGTGTGTCAGATTCTGATTGGTGGCCGGACGGTGTTGGAGTATCTTGTGACCCCGTGGCTGGGTTCGTTTCACGCGACTTTTCAGGAGCGGTGAAAGGCATGGAGTACGGTTGGCGGCATCGTATCCCGCAGCACGGCATGGTGCGTGTCGTGGCTGTTTTCGGGTGTTGTTTATGGTTGTGGGCTGCGCCCGCGCAGGCCGAGGAGTGTCGGGTGCTGGCCGAGCGGATGCTGGAGCAGCATCCGCGTCTGAACGCGGTCCGGCGCGAGGTGCAGGTGGCGCGCGCCCAGTTGGATCGTTCCAGAGGGGGATGGTTTCCCGATCTGCGCACCAGCGGTGCGGTGGGGCCGGAATCGCGCAAGAAAACGAGCGCGGCCATCTCCACCCAGATGACGGCGCGCACCCTCACCATGACGGTGAATCAACTGCTGTGGGATTTCGGCAAGACCGATGCCGAGATCGCCAAGGCCGATCTGGCCGTGGCCCAGGCCGAGTTGGCCTTGAGCGGTCAGCGGGCCGAGTTGTTGCTGGATGCGGCTTCGTCGTGCATCAATCTGGTGCGTGGTTATCGCGCGCTGGCCATGGCCGAGCAGTCGGTGGCCAACATCCGCAAGCAGACCGGCCTGGAAGAGAGCCGGGTGGAGCTGGGCGGCGGGTTGCAGACCGATGCGTTGCAGGCGCGCAGTCAGCTTTCCGGCGCGCAGGCGCGTCACGCCCGTGCCAAGGGCACCTTGAACATGGCGATCAACCATTTTCGCGGGTTGTTCGCCAGTGCTCCGGGAGCGCCCGAAACATTGCACGAGCTGGAAAATCCCACCCATCAACTCCCCGATTCCCTGGAGAAGGTGCTGGCCGAGGTGCAGGCCAACAATCCACAGATCCTGACCGCCAAGGTTGCTTTCACCCTCAGCCAGACGGAGAAGAAACGGCTGGTGGGTGCGGAGCTTTCCCCACGGGTCGGGGCGGTGGTGGAGCAGAAATACAAACAGGATTCCGAAGGGATCGATGGTCGCCAGGATGAGACCTCGGCGCGGTTGGAGTTCAGTTATCCGTTCAATCTGGGCATGGCCTCGTTTCACGCCCTGACCGGGGCGGAAGAGGGGATCGCGGTTGCCGAAAGCCGTCTGGGGGATACCCGCAACCAGGTGGAGGAGCAGGCGCGCAATGGGTGGGAAAACCTGAAAACCGCGCGGGAAAATGCCGAATATCTCGACAATCAGGCGCGGATTGCCGCCGAGTTTCTGCGCATGGCGCGGGAGGAGCGTCTGCATGGCGCGCGCTCATTGATCGACGTGCTGTCGGGCGAGACCGGTCTGATCAATGCCCAGAGCGATGCGGTGGCCGCATGGGCGGATGTGGCGATTGCCCAGTTTGCGTTGCTCAAGACCATGGGGCTGCTGGATCTGGATGCCTTGCGCACCGGCCCGCGTCTGGTGCTGGCCAAGGTGGAGACCGACGGCAGGGAGACCGACAAGAGGCGGGATAAAGAGGGAGAGAAAACCGCGCCAACGCCTGTGCCGGTGGCGGAGCTGGTCAGAAAGCGGTCCGGCAAGGAGGAGCGGGTGGAGGTGCCGGTGGAAAATCCGCAACCTCCGGAGCGGAGCCGGGAGGCGGTTGCGGCGGTTCCGGCGGCGGTTCCGGCGCGGGAGGAGGCAGCGTCGGGCGAGCAGGCCGAGGTGATCGAGAATACCAGTGTGCGCGTCAAACCGGATCGTCACGCCAAGGTGGTGAATTTTCTGCGTGCCGGTACAGCGGTGCGGGTGGTGGAGGAGAAAAGTCTCGCCAACGGGCGTCAGTGGGTGCGTCTGGAGGGGGAGGGCTGGGTTTCGGCTGCCGTGGTTTCCAGGAAATCTGGGGCCGGGTCAGCGGCTCCGGCAGCCGTTCCGGCTCCGGTGGAGGCGGTGACAGAGCCGCGCAAGACCGCCGAGGTGGTGGAACCGGTGGCAGAAAAACGCAAGGCCGCCGAGGTGGTGGAACCGGTGGTGGTGCAGGTGGAAGCGGAGAGCAAACCGGCCCCGGCAGCCATTTCGGTCCTCCCGGTGAAACCGGTGGCGGAGAAGCGCAAAGCCGCCGAGGTGGTGGAACCGGTGGTGGTGCAGGTGGAAGCGGAGTCCGGACCCGTCAAACTGCCTCCTCCCTCGCCAGTGAAACCGTTGCGGGTGAAACGGCAACCTGCTGCCGAGGCTGCTTCGGGTCTGGTCCAGGTGGAAGAGCCGGTCAAGGTTTCGTCTCCTTCCCCCAAGGAGTCGCAGCCGGAGAAGAGGGCAGCGGATGCGGTCGCGCCGGTTCTGATTCAGGTGGAAGAGCCGGTTTCCTCCCCTGCCTCTGCCCCTGTTTCTCTCCCTCCCACCCGCGAGAAGCGGGCTGCGGATGCGGTGGAACCGGCCTTGATTCCGGTGGAAGAGGCGCGCAAACCCGCCAGGATGGCAGAGCCGGTTGCGACCGAACCCAAGCGTCGGCAGGGCAAAGTCAAGGAACCGGTCGAACAACCGGTTCTGACGCAGGTGGAGGAGCCGGTGAAGGCGTCTGCGCCGGTTGCTGCGGCACCGGAAGCGGTCCAGAAGCGTCCGCCGGAGCGGGTGGAGCCGGTTCTGACGCAGGTGGAGGAGCCGGTGAAGGCGGCTGCGCCGGTTGCTGCGG
>JADFWP010000045.1:0-8478 GCA_015234115.1 Magnetococcales bacterium | reverse complement strand
TCCGCCGGAGCGGGTGGAGCCGGTTCTGACGCAGGTGGAGGAGCCGGTGAAGGCGGCTGCGCCGGTGCCAGGGGAATCGGGCCGTACCGCGCAACCGCTTCAATCCTCTGCCTCCGGGCAGGAGAAAGCGGCGCCGAAGGATCGGCACTGGATTCGTTTGGAAGATGGCACCCGGATTTCGGCGCCGGTGCTTGCCGGGTATGCCGGGCAAGCCGATCCGGAGGGCAAGGGGCGGGGTCGGACGTTGAAAGAGGTGGTCACCGTGCTGGAGAATGCCCGGGTGCGGGCCAGGCCGGACCGCAATGCCAAGGTGGTGAATGTGTTGACAGCAGGGACTACCGTGACTGTGGTCGAAGAGCGGGAGTGGCCAAAAGGCAAATTGTGGCTGCGACTGGAGGATGATACCTGGATTGCGGCACCCATGGTCTCCAGAAAAGCATCGCAATCCGGGGATGCCAATGCTCCGCAAGAGGCCGGGGAATCCAAGGGGAAACAGAACATCGATTGGAAAAGGAGATTGCAATGGCTTTATTAGTGCGGGTGCTGCCTGTGCAATCGGTCAATGGGAACGGAACGTATTGATTCTCAATTGTTCTTAAATAAAGATCGATTGTTCCGGAGAAAGATGATAGGCTGCATGACCGTGTTTTGTCATCCTGGCCATGAATGCGTGCAAAAGGAGCATCACGTCATTGAAACCAGCCATAGTCATCCCGGACGATCCTGAAGAACTGCGTCGGCTGCTTCTTCAGGCGCAAGAAGAACTCGACCGTCGTGAGGTCCGGTTGCACGAACAGACGGTCGAACTGGAATCCTGCCGCACGGCCCTGGACGAGGCCCGCATCCAGGCGGCAATCGCGCTTCGGGCCAAGAATCATTTCCTGGACAATATGGGGCACGAGATTCGCACGCCGATGAATGCCATCATCGGCATGACCGATCTGGTGCTCGCCTCGCAATTGGAGCCGCAACAACGCAAACTGCTGGAAGTGGTGCTGCGGGCCTCGGAATCCTTGCTGAATATTTTGAACGATATTCTCGATTTTTCACGAGTCGAGGTCGATCAGCTGAATCTGGATCACATCCCCTGCCCGGTGCGTCCGGTGGTGGAGCATGCGATCACGACAATCGTGGTGGATGCGGAGTTGAAAGGGTTGACCCTGCTCTGGGAGATCGCGCCTGCGGTTCCGGAGCGGATTCTCGGGGATCCGGTCCGGTTGCGTCAGGTGTTGATCCATTTGTTGAGCAATGCGGTCAAGTTTACCCACGCGGGAGGGGTGCAGTTGCGGGTGGGGCGCCAGGAAGAGGGTTTGGGGTGCCCCTGGCTTGTTTTTGAGATCCAGGACAGCGGCATTGGCATTCCCGAGGATCGGCTGGCGATGATTTTCGACGGTTTTTCCCAGGTCGATGACCGCCTGACCCGACGGGTCGGAGGGACCGGGTTGGGTTTGGCCTTGTCGCGCAAGCTGGTGGAGCGGATGGGCGGCACTCTGGAGGTCCGCAGTCGGCCGGGCGCGGGGAGTGAATTCATTTTCCGGGTGCCGTGCGACCTGCCAACCGGTGATGAACGGGTGCGGGGTGGTCTCCCGGCGGTTGCCGGCGGGGAGGTGACCGCAGCCGCGGAGCGTCGGGAAATGCGCATTCTGCTGGTGGAGGATGACCCGGACAACCGCATGCTCGCCCAGCATGTCTTGACATCCGCCGGTTACTCTGTCACTACGGCGGGGGACGGAGAGGAGGCTTTGCGGTGCCTGAACCAGGGATGCGATCTGGTCTTCATGGATATTCAGATGCCTCGTCTCAATGGAATCGAAACCACACGCCGGATTCGCGCCGGCAAGGAAAAGGCGGATCCGGACATGCCGATCATCGGGGTCAGCGGTCATGTCCAGGAGCAACTCCGCACCCACTGCCTGGAGGCTGGAATGGATGCATTTCTCACCAAACCCTATCGCGCCCGTGATCTTTTGGATCGGGTGGCCAGCGCCGGGGAGTTGCGGGCGCGACGCCTGGAGCAACGCCGTCTCGCCACGCCCGGCCATGGTCGCCACGGAGAGCGGGGATGAGCCGGACATTGGAAAAAACCGTTGCCTTTCAGGGCGAGCGCGGCGCCTACAGCGAACAGGCCTGCCGGGAGAGTCTGCCGGGTTATCGCACCATTCCCTGCCGCACCTTCGAGGAGGTGTTTCAGGCGGTGGACGAACGCGAGGCGGCGGTGGGCATGATCCCGGTGGAAAACAGCATCGCCGGTGTGGTCAGCGACAGCTATGATCTGTTGGGTGTGTTTCAGTTGCATATTCTGGGGGAGTATTATCTGCGGGTGCGTCATTGCCTGCTTGGGACGCGCGCAGCCCAGATCGACGGGTTGCGCGCGGTCTACTCCCATCCCCAGGCTCTGGCCCAGTGCCGCACCTTCATCCGCAAACACGGCTGGAGCTGCAATGCGGTCTATGACACGGCCGGTGCCGCCGCTGCCCTGGCCGAGCGGGATGATCCTTTCGAGGCGGCCATTGCGGCGGAGTTGTGCGCCGAACTTTATGGCCTGTCGATTTTGGCACGGGATATTCAAGACAGTCACCTCAATACCACCCGATTCCTGAAAATCGTCAAAGATCGGTCGGTGCCGCCCAAGGATGTGGCGTGCAAGACCAGCCTGGTCTTTGAGGTGCGCAACATTCCCGCCGCCTTGTACAAATGTCTGGGCGGATTTGCCACCAACGGGGTCAACCTGACCCGTCTGGAGTCCCGACCTGTGCCGGGTACGCCGTGGTCGTATCATTTCTATCTGGATTTTCAGGGCCGACTCGAAGATCGTCCCTGTCGGCTGGCTTTGGAGGAGCTGGATTTCTTCACCAGCAGCCTGAAGATCCTGGGCAGTTATCCCGAGGCATCCAACTGGTACGAGACCCGATGATTTCTTTTCCGCACATCGACCCGGTATTGATCCAGATCGGTCCGTTGGCCATCCGCTGGTATGGCCTGATGTACACCTTGACCTTTGTGCTTGGCTGGCCGCTGCTCAAATGGCAATCCCGGCGTCAGGCGTTGGGGCTGGCGCCGGAGGTGTTGGCCGATCTGGTGATGGGAACGTTGCTCGGGGTGATCCTGGGTGGGCGGTTGGGGTATATTTTCTTTTACCATTTCAGTTACTACCTCGCCAATCCGCTGGCCATGCTGCGGGTCTGGGAAGGGGGGATGTCGTTTCATGGCGGACTGCTTGGCGTGCTGGTGGCGGGTTATCTGTTTGCGCGCAAACACGGACTCTCGTTTTTTGTGCTGACCGACCTGCTGGCGGTGGTCACGCCGTTGGGGCTGCTGCTCGGGCGGATCGGCAATTTCATCAACGGCGAATTGTGGGGCCGTCCCACGGATCTGCCGTGGGGCATCGTCTTTCCCGGTGCAGGTCCCGAACCCCGCCATCCGAGTCAACTGTACGAGGCTGGACTCGAAGGGGTGGTGCTGTTGCTGGTGATGATCTGGCTGGGCAGACAACGGCGCAATCCCGGTTTTCTGGGCGGGGTGTTCCTGACCGGCTATGCCCTGGCGCGTCTGCTGGTGGAGTTGGTGCGGGAACCGGATGCCCATCTGGGGCTGTTGGCCGGAGGACTCACCATGGGACAATGGTTGAGCTTTCCCATGCTTTTCATCGGCCTGATGCTGATCTTGCGCTCCAGGCGTCGTCCGGCTGCCCGGATGCGGTGAGCGATCCTGTTCATTCATCGGTTCCCCGCGAGGCAGTGGAGTCCCTGCCGGATGGTCCCGGCGTTTACCGTTTTCTGGACGCTGACGGCAAGGTGCTGTATGTCGGCAAAGCCAAATCGCTGAAGAAACGGGTCAGTTCCTATTTTCATGGATCGGTTTCGGCGCGGATCTTTGCCATGCTGGGCAAGGCGCGCGATCTGGCCATCGTGGTCACCGCCACCGAGCAGGATGCCCTGATCCTGGAGGCCAATCTCATCCGGCGGTTGCAACCGCCGTACAACGTGCTGCTCAAGGATGACAAGTCCCATCCCTGGCTGCGTCTGACCATCGATCAACCGTTTCCCCGGTTGATGCTGCACCGGGGGCCGCGCACGCCGGGGGAGCGTTATTTCGGGCCTTATCCGAGCGTTCATGCCCTGCGCGAGACCCTGAAATGGTTGCAGGGGATTTTTTTGTTGCGGACCTGTGAGGATCGTCAGTTTTCCAGCCGCAAGCGTCCCTGCCTTCAGCACCAGATCAAGCGTTGCCATGCGCCATGCATGGGCCTGATCGATGGCGAAAGCTATGGCCGGATGGTACGCGAGGCGATTCTGTTTCTGGAGGGGCGGGACCGGCAGTTGACCGAAGGGTTGACCCGCGCCATGTGGGAGGCGGCAGAGGCGCGTCGTTTCGAGGAGGCGGCCCGGATCCGGGATCGGATTCAGGCGATCACCTGGGTGCAGAATCAACGTCGGGCCAATCTCAAGCCGGGAACCGATCTGGATCTGATCGCGGTCTCCACCAGCAGTGGACCGGCTTCCATTCAGGTTTTTTTCGTGCGCGACGGGATCAATCTCGGCAACCAGTCCCATTTCCCGGAAAATACCGAGGATCTGGAACCGGCCGAGGCCCTGGAGGCGTTCATGGCCTGGTTTTACGCCCCGGCCGAGTCTGGCGGGGAGGGCAACCCGGAGACCCCGTTGCCGGCGCCGGAGATTCTGATCAATCTTCCTCTGCCGGAGCAGGCGTGGCTGGAGTCCACCTTGCGCGGTCTGCGGGGCGGCAGGGTGGAGATTCGCATTCCGGAACGGGGAGAGAAGAAACGGCTGCTCGATCTGGCGGTGGCCAATGCCGAAACCGCCAAGGTGCGACGGTTGAGCGGCAAGCGGGCCAACCGGCAGCGGTTGGAGGAGTTGGCCGAAGCGTTGGCGTTGTCTCATGTGCCGGAGCGGATCGAAGCCTTTGACATCTCTCACCTTCAGGATCGTCATGTGGTGGCCTCCATGGTGGTGTTTGGTCCGGAAGGGATGATGAAACGGGCCTATCGACGCTTTTCCATCAAGGATCCGGCTTCGGTGGACGATACCTCCCGCATGGCCGAGGTGGTTGGACGGCGATTTCGTTCCAGCGACGTCCGGAACGCCGATTGGCCCGATCTGGTATTGCTCGACGGCGGCAAGGGACAGTTGAACGCGGTGCTGGAGGTGACCGCCGCGCTGGGGGTGGATGGGGTGGCTTTTTGCGCGATCGCCAAGGGGCCGGAGCGTCATGCAGGAAAAGAAACCCTTTTCTTGCCCGGACGCCCGGAACCGGTTATACTGCCTGAACGTTCCCCTTTGCTGTTTTTGCTTCAGAATATCCGGGACGAGGCGCACCGGTTCGCCATCTCCTTTCACCGCAGCAGCCGGGAGCGCGGACAGACCCGTTCCGTGCTCGACGAAATCCCCGGTGTGGGGCCGGGCAGAAAAAAAGAGCTGTTGCGCCGTTTCGGATCGGTTCGTGCGATCCGGGAGGCATCCATCGACGATCTGTCTGCGGTTCCGGGGATCTCTCCGGCCCTGGCCGAGGTCATTGTCCATCACCTTCAGGAATGTCTGGAAAGCGTTTGAGAACCGATTGATGGTCTGGAATCTACCCAATCTGCTGACCGCAACGCGCATCGTGCTGATCCCGTTCTTTATCGGCTTTTCTTTTTTGCCGGATCGTCTGGGATTGATTCTGTCGGCGTTGTGTTTCAGTCTGGCGGCGCTGACCGACTGGGCCGATGGCTACATCGCCCGGCGTTCCGGCCTGCTGACCGACTTTGGTCGCTTTTTCGATCCGGTGGCGGACAAGCTGCTGGTGATTTCGGCCATTGTGCTGCTGCTCTCTCTGGAGCGGGCGCCTTTGGTGCTGGTGTTGATCATCCTGGCGCGGGAGATTACCATCATGGCGCTGCGCGAGCGCATGGCGGGACTCGGGCAGACGGTGCCGGTGTCGGCGCTGGGCAAATGGAAGACCGGCTTCCAAATGACCGCAATTATAATGTTGCTGGTCCAGGATGGTCTTTTCGGAATTCCGTTCCAGCTCCCAGGCGTCTTTTTCTTGGGATTGGCGGTTGTTTTTTCTCTTTGGTCCGGATCACGCTACATTGTTTCGGCTTGGCCTCTGATCCAACCAAAAATTTGATCTTCCGACCTCACACATGGCCTTGACGTGGACGGTCAAACTCCGTTATAAATGATGACATGGCATGCGGGAGTAACTCAGGGGTAGAGTGCAACCTTGCCAAGGTTGACGTCGAGGGTTCGAATCCCTTCTCCCGCTCCAATGTTTTTGCCGGTTGATCCGGCCGGGTGGCGAAGTGGCCTAACGCAGAGGTCTGCAAAACCTTCATTCGTGGGTTCAAATCCCACCCCGGCCTCCAGTCGCCTGCCCTTTGCGCTCGAAAGGCGTCCGAGGCGATTCCGAGGCAGACGAAGCATCCGAAAAGCAGACTATGCGGTTTGAAATTTTTTGCAATTCTATTGATTCGTGGACTTTCGAGGACAGTGAGCGTAAAATAGTCTCCATGCGGGAGTAACTCAGGGGTAGAGTGCAACCTTGCCAAGGTTGACGTCGAGGGTTCGAATCCCTTCTCCCGCTCCAAGTTTTCATTTTACGATTTCAACGTTTGGCCCGCCTCTGGATCCCCACGAATCCTTCATTTTCCCCTTGGATATTGGAGGATTCCCAATGCCGATCACCTTTCATCCCAATGAACGAACAGTTATTTTTATTGATGGATCCAATCTTTACGCGGCCATCCGGTCGTTGGGATTTGACTTCGACTACAAAAAGCTGCTTCACCATTTCCAGAGCCACAGCCGACTGCTCCGTGCCTATTATTACACTGCGTTGGGAGACGATCAGGACTACTCCCCGATCCGTCCTCTGGTGGACTGGCTCGCCTACAATGGCTATGCCGTGATCACCAAGCCCATCAAGGAATATACCGATCCGATGAATGGGCACAAGCGCATCAAAGGCAACATGGATATCGAAATCGCGGTGGGCATGTTGCAAATGGCGCCTCACTATGACCACGCCGTGCTCTTTTCCGGCGATGGAGACTTCCGCAGCGTGGTCCAGGCCATCCAGGATCAGGGCAAATTCGTCTCCGTGGTCAGTTCACTGCTCACCCAGCCCCCGATGATCGCCGATGAATTGCGGCGTCAGGCCGATGAGTTCATCGAACTCAATACCCTGAAATCCGAACTGATGCGCAATCCTCACGCCTCCCAATACGCCTTTCCGTCGGCCTCTTCCGCGGCAGCGCAAGCTGCGGCCGCTGCTGCGGCTGCCGCTGCGGCATCTTCTGCTGCCACCACTTCTGCCGCTACCACTTCTGCCGCCACTACTTCGGCAGCGGTTGCCTCTGCCACTCCGGCGGCGGCTCCTGTCTCGTCTGTCACTCCGTCTGCTGCTGCTGCTGCGACCACGACGGCAACGGCGGAGTAGGCTTCCGATCGGCTGGATTCTTTGTGCTGAAGAGGTCTTGGTATGGGCAAAATCGCCTTTCTGTTTCCGGGACAAGGTTCTCAGGCTGTCGGCATGGGTCGGGAGTGGTATGGGGTCGATGACGCCATCACCGCCCTGTTTGACCAGGCCGATGAACGGCTCGGTTTTTCGTTGCGCGCGTTGATGTCCGACGGGCCGGAAGAGACCTTGCGTCAGACTGAAAACGCCCAACCCGCCCTGGTGTTGACCGGTCTGGCGGCGTGTCAATGGGTGCGGACCCGCACCGGGCTGAAGCCTGATTATGTGGCAGGTCATTCGCTGGGCGAATACGCCGCCATTGCGGCGGCAGGCGGTTTTTCCGCCCTGGATGCCATTGGTCTGGTGCGCAAACGGGGCGAAGCGATGCGTTCGGCGCTGCCCTCCGGAGAAGGGGGCATGGCCGCCATTCTCAATCTCGATCCGCTCGAAGTGGAGCGGGTTTGCCGGGAGGCTGCGGCGGAGACCGGAGGAGTCTGTACACCCGCCAACTATAACACTTCGGCGCAACTGGTCATCTCGGGACATCTGGTGGCGGTCGAGCGGGCCATGGCTTTGGCCAAGGCGGTCAAGGCCCGTTGCATTCCGTTGCCGGTTTCGGCGCCGTTCCACTGTTCGCTCATGATCAAGGCAGCCGAAATCATGGCGGCGGTTCTGGCCGAACAGCCGATCCAGGATCTGGAATGCCCGTTGATCGCCAATGTCACCGCCGATGAAATCCGTGCGGGTGGCGCCATCCGTCACAGTCTGGTGGAACAGATCACCGCTCCGGTACGCTGGGAAGCCTCCATGCGGCGTCTGCTCGCTTTGGGCGTGGAGACCTTTGTGGAATTGGGCACGGGTCAGGTGCTGGCAGGCATGATGAAACGCATTGACAAGAATGCGCGTGTGGTGACGATCAATACCCCGGCGGATCTGGAAAAGCTGACCGCCCTGTAAAATTATTGAAAAAAAGAAGGGGTCTGGGGGATTCTTCCCCCAGGGTTTTGACTTTAAACAAAA
>JADFWP010000044.1 GCA_015234115.1 Magnetococcales bacterium | reverse complement strand
AGAGGGGGTCTGGGGGATTCATCCCCCAGGGTTTTGACTTTAAACAAAAAAATTTAAATATTTTATTTTCAAAATCAAAACCCTGGGGGACGAATCCCCCAGACCCCCTCTTTTCTTTCAATGGTTATTGAAATAACGGGCGCCGCACTGCTTGAAACGTCGCCGACTGAACAACACCTCACGGGGATAAGACTGCAAACCACAGCCCTCGGTGAGTTGTTCTGCCCGCTGCAACGTCTCCTCCCGCTCCCGCCCATGAATCATGCAATAGAGATTATAGGGCCAATCGGGCGGACAACGACGCCGCAAATAACACAGCGACACGAAATCCACTGCCCGAATCTGCTCGCCAATGGCCAACACCCGCTCATCCGGCACATCCCACACCACCATGGCATTGGCCGCAAAGCCCAACTCGTGATGATGCACCACCACTCCGATCCGCTTGATGATCCCCTTTTCCTGCAAGTCGCGCAAGCCATTCAATACATCCGCCTCCTCCAGCCCCATGGTTTCTCCCATGGCCTGGAAAGGACGCGCCACCAATGGAAAACCATTCTGAAAGGCGGTGATCAACCGCTGCTCCGCTGCGTTCAACATGCCTTCACCCATGGATCCGGAAACCGAGATTGATATGAAACTCCTCTTCCATGGGCATGCAACAGACTTTCAGCCCGGTACGCTGCTCGATGGACTCAATGACCTCGGCCATGCGCTCCGCATTCCGGGCCGTCAGCACAAACCACAGATTGAAGGCATGTTCGCGTTCGTAATTGTGGTTGACCTCATGGAAACCGTTCACCACCTCGGCCACGGCTTCGAGAGATTCCGGCGGCACCCGCATGGCCGCCAACGTGCTGATCCCCACGCGCCGGGGACGCAACACCACCCCGACCCGGCTGATCAATCCCTGCTGCTGCAAACGCTGCAAACGCTCCAAAACCTCCGCTTCGGAGATGCCGAGACGCTCGCCCATGCACCGATATGGCCGGGGATCCAGAGGGAAATCGTGCTGGAACTCGTCCAGCAGTCGGGAATCGATGGAAAGAGGATCCGCAATCATGATCGCTCACAATCCGATCTTGTGGGCACGAACGGTGAAAAAGATCCCGCTGGGCTTGGTGGCGGACAACATCGCGATCCGTTCGAAAGTGGTGGTGTGGTAGACATCCACCCGATCCGCATCCCGCACCGACAACCAGACATGCTCGCCACGCGGGGTGAACTCCATGTGCATCACCGCCGGTCCCGGATCCAAGGTCTTGACCACCTTGCGACTGGGCACATCGATCACCTGCACATGGCCATTGTCCGGATGGGCGAAATTGACCCAGATCTGCCGTCCGTCCGGCTGCGCCATGACAAAGACCGGCTGGCCGACCACCGGCACCCGCCCCACCTCTTTCCATGTGACCCGATCCACGATCAACACCTCATGCCGCCCCATGGCCGGCAAAAACACCAAATCCTCGGTCATGCCCCACCCTTCAAGATGGGGCATTTTGTGCACGGCGGTCCGCTTTTCGCCGCGACCGTAATGATCGAGAATCCGTTTGACTCCGGCCTCCGGATGCCACAAATCCAGCAAGGCAAAGCCATCCTCGCCGAACAGTCCGGCAATGTAGTGGCGCCCATCCGGGGAAATCAGGGCATCATAGGGCTTGCTGCCGATGTTGGTGAATTTGGTGATCACCGGTTTGACCGGATCGTTCAGATCCGCGATCCAGATCTCGTCCGAGTCGAACAGGCTGAAGACGAATTTCTGACCCGTGGAATCTTCCAGCCCCACCACTTTCGAGGTGCGACCATCCGCTCCCACCGCCGGAATATCGGCCACCTGGGTCAGGGTTTCGGTATCGAAAATCCGCACCCCGCCGGGTTGATAGTTGGCCACAGCCACCAACCGTCCATCCTGGGAGATGGCTCCGCCGATGCTGTTGCCAGCCTGCATCACCCGACCGGCCAGCGAGCCGGTCAACAGATCGACCTTGCTCAACCCCCCGTCGCGACCAAACACAAAGGCAAACCGGCCATCGCGGGAATAGACCACCGAGGCATGCGACAGATCTCCCAGCCCCTCGACCCGCGCCAGCACGCTCCGACCCGTGGTTTCGACCACCTCGACGCTGCCCGAAGCCCGCTCGATCACCACGCCCATGTCTCCCACCCCGCGCGGCGCGGCGCAACCGGACAACACTACTCCAGCCAGCACACCCAATCCAACCATCAGGCCACGCGAATGGCGCAAAAAATCACGGGATCTCACGGAATCTCTCCTTTTTGCAAACGCTCCACCAGCCAATGAATCTCCCCACGGGTCAACAGTCCCTCCCAGGGGGGCATGGCCCGCTCCGGCAATCCGAAATAAATAATATTTTCCAACAAATCAGGGGCTTTTCCCGCCAGCGCATCGGGCAGCAACGACGGTCCCAGACCGCCCTTGAGGGTCATACCATGACACGAGCCGCAATCGTGGCGCAACAGATGGATCAATTGACTTTGACGTTCGGGAGAGATTTCCGCCCCCTCCTGGCTGGCCAGGAGGGCACTCGGAAACAAAAACGTGGCAATAAGAACAGCACGATGCAGGAGGATACGAACGGACATCATGGGGGCATAAACTCCACGAAAAAAGCGTTCTTCCGGTTTATCCCCGCTGGCCATGCCTTGCCTGTGTCGAGGCGGCGCCTCCCCGGATCGGGGAGGCGCCGTTGGCAAAGAGATCAGACGATACTGCTGCCGACAAGGCTTAGTAAACGTCGTGCATGGTGTTGTAGACGTTGAATTTGCCGGTCGGGGTGATGAGCGCCGGATCCTTGATGACCGTCTTGAGCTTGCGGGTCTTGTCGTCCACGACCACCAGAGCCGACTTTTCGGTTTTGCTGTTCCAGACCGAGAACCACACCTCGTCGCCGTTCTTGTTGTACTCCGGCTGCACCACGCGCTTGACGCCCGGTCCGAGATCTGCCCACTCGGCGATCGGCAGGCTCACAAAACCTTTATCAAGGTCTTTGATGTCATAAACGGCAATCGACTGAGACGCTTTGGCATCCGGATTGAGGGGAGTATCCACCCAAAGATTATTGGACTTCGGATGGGTCTTGATGAACAAAGATCCACCGCCCTGACCCTTCAGGGTACGCACCACATTCCATGCCTCTTTGGCGTGACCCGCAGGATCGGTACCGATCAGGGAGATGGTCTCGTCGCCCAGGTGGCTGGTGGCCCAGACCGGTCCGAATTTGGGATCGGTGAAGTTGGCACCGCGACCCGGATGGGGAATGGCACCCACATCGACCAGTTTGACCAGTTTGCGCTCTTTGGAATCGATGACGGCCACCTTGTTGGATTTGTTGGCTGCGGTCATGAAGTAACGCTTGCTGGCATCCCAGCCGCCATCATGCAGGAACGGCGCGGCATCGATGGAGACCGATTTCAGGTTGGCCAGGTCGGAATAATCCACCATCAGCACCTTGCCGGTCTCTTTGACGTTGATGATGAAATCCGGATGCTCGTGGGAAGCGACGATGGCAGCCACGCGCGGCTCAGGATGATATTCGTTGGTGCCGACTTCGTTGCCACGGGTGGAGACGATCTTGAGGGGTTTCAGCGAATCCCCTTCCATGATCACATACTGCGGGGGCCAGTAGGAACCGGCGATGGCGATCTTGTCTTCCCAGCCTTTGTACTTGGAGGTTTCGACCGAACGGGCTTCCAGACCCACCTTGATGGTGGCCACGTTATCCGGTTTTTCCATCCACAGATCGATCAGGTTGAGACGGGCATCGCGACCGATCACATAGAGATAACGGCCCGAGGTGGAGAGACGGGAGATGTGCACCGCATAGCCGGTCTTGACAATGGAAATGATCTTCTTGCTGTCGCCATCGATGACGGCCACTTCACCGCTGTCACGCAGGGTGACGGAGAAGATGTTTTCCAGGTTGTAGTTGTTCATCTTCTTGGTGGGACGATCCTTGGTCGGGATCAATACTTTCCAGGTCGCTTCCATATCCTTCATGCCGAATTCCGGCGGAATCGGGGCAGGATGCTGGAGATAGCGGGCCATCAGGTTGATCTGATCGGCGGTGAGTTCGCCACTGTCGCCCCAGGCCGGCATGCCCGCCGGAGAGCCATGGGTAATGAACTGAGTGAGATAATCGGTGCCCAGATTGGTGGTCAGATCCGGGGTCAAGGGCTTGCCGGTGGCTCCCTTGCGCAACACGCCATGGCAACCGGCACACCGTTCGAAATAGATCTGTTTGGCAATTTCCATTTCCTTATCGTTCACTGGCGGCAACTCGGGCTTGGCATCTGCGGCCTGCGCCCGGCCCAACATGGTCATGGCCATCAAAAGGGCACCAGCCATAATGGAGGCTTGTTTCAAAACACTTTTCCGAGTCATCTGAATCCACTCCTTAGCAAATTTGGGGGGGAACGGTGAACACCCAATCACCTTGTCAACCGGATCATGACAGGATATCACACAATTTTCGTTGACCTAGATCAAGTCATCATGGATTTCTTGGCCGTAGAATTGACATGCATCAATTTTACTACATTTTTTTCTCCAGATCCTGGAACAAAATCCGGTTGCCAGGAATACACGGAATGCGCTATCGTGCCTTCAAACACGATACAAATGCTAAACAAGGGATTCACGGAGGGAGGCACAGAACAATGGAACTGATCTATTTCACCATCATCGGCGGGGCGCTCTATCTGGCGGCGGAGCGCATTTTGAATCTCATCGAGTCCAAACGGGGAGCACGGCTGCCGTATCGCTCGCTGGTCTTTTTCGCCATCATTTTCACCTTGAGCATGGGCACTTTTTCCGGCATTCGCGCCCTGACCGAACCGCCGCAGGAGAGCACCTCCCCGGCGGCGGTTCAAGAAAAGGAACCGGAAACATCACCGGCACGGGCTAATTGATCTCAAAGCCATCCTTGCTTTCGTCAAAGCTGATCAGAATCCCCTGCCCCGGAATCCAATCCCGCATGACCTCCTCGACATAATCAAACCCTTCGGGCCGCACCCGGTCGCGCATGCGCACCGTCAGTTTGTGCCGCCCGGCAGGCAGGGTGAACTTGGCGAAAATGTGGGTGGCCATGTCCTGGCTCAACCCGGGTGGAATGAAGGTGCGGGTGGCCAGGTATTGATCATCCAGCAGCAACTCGATGTAGATCGGTGCCCGTTTGCGCGGGCAATCCTGGGGACGACGCATGTTGGGGGGCAGTTTCTGCAACTCTTCGGCACTGCGTTGATGGCACTCCTGCTCCCGCAGCGAGGTATGCTTGAAGGCCAATTTGACCTCGGCCTGACCCGGCTTGAGATAATGATAGGCCGGCGCGGTGGAGAGATAGAAAATCACCCCGAAAAACATCGCATACGCGGTGAGTTGAATCAGAAACTGCTCGATCGATCTGGGCATCGGGAACCTCCTTGACGCTTTCAGGCTGAGGGTTGCAACGAACGACGGAAGGCGTCCAGACGCTGATTCAACGCCGCACGCTCACCCGAAGAGTCGGAAATCCGGAACTCGACCACTCGGGCGCGATCCACCCGTTTCAGGATTTTCGGTTCCCGCTCGCCGGCCAGACGCTGTTCGGTCCAGGTATTGCCGCAACGGTGATAACAATCCCCATCCCGGCAACCGGTGACCAACACCCCATCCGCACCATTTTTCAACACATAATCCAGCATCGAAGGCGGCAGCATGCCGCTGCACGGCAACGCAACCACCGCCACCTCGGGACGCCCCAGCGTGGTCACATCCACCCCGTGCTCGCAACCGAAGACCATCACCC
Source organism: Magnetococcales bacterium (assembly GCA_015234115.1). Lineage (GTDB taxonomy): Bacteria > Pseudomonadota > Magnetococcia > Magnetococcales > Magnetaquicoccaceae > Magnetaquiglobus. The sequence goes on along the minus strand of JADFWP010000044.1, from coordinate 15,633 downwards.
GCCCCTGACCCGTCAACGCCTTCAGTTTGCTTTGCACCTCCTGGCGCAAGGCATCCATCGTGAACCAGGGCATCTCGATCCCGCTCTTGAGGGTGGCATTGGCCATGCGAAACGGACTGGAGGAGACACAAGAACCGCTGCAAATGCCACAGGCCGTGCAGAGCGTGGGATTGACCGTGGGTTCGAACTCGGCCTTTTTGCCATCGGTACGCTTGCGCATCGAAATCGCGCCGTAGGGGCAGTCACGGGCGCACTGACCGCAACCGCTGCACTGCGTCAGTTCGACCTCGGCGCAGGGTTGCTCCTTTTTGGGAGGCAGCCATGGCAGCAACATCAGCAGCGTGGTGAAACCGATGGAAAGCGACCAGGCAAACCCCGGCCCCATCTTGTCCATCAGGGGATAGATATTCAGATAAAACCAGTCGAGGTTCAACACCACCGGCGAATGGCCCGCCTGCACCGGCGCATGGCTGACCGCAGGCTTGAGCAACGACAAGGCCAACAGGGTCAAAAAGGCGCCGATGGCCAGAGGACGGGGCGGGTTGAAATCAACCTGACTGATGCGGCTCACATGGGTCCACAGCAAAAAGACCAACGCCACCGGCAGACCCAACAGATGAAGAAAAGCCATCAGGGTGAAAAAGCGGTCCGTGATCTGATTGTCCAGGAAATTGAACACCATGGCGCTGGGAATGCCAGGAATCCAGTCCACCATCTCCGCAGTCGCCAACGCCACATACTGGGCCAACTGATCCCACACCAGCCAATAGCCGGTGATCCCCAGAATCACCACCAGCCACAAAGTCGGCACGCCGGTGAACCACGAGAACCACCGCACCCCCCGATAGCGATCCCGAAACAACTCACGAAACATGTGAATGAAGATCGAAATCACTGCCGCATCCGAGGCATAACGGTGCAGACTGCGCATGATCCCGGCCATCCACCACTGGTCGTGAGTCATGTATTCCACCGAAGGATAGGATCCGGCCACATTGGTCTCGAAGAAAATGAAGACGTAGATCCCGGAGACCAACACGATCCAAAAGAAAAAGAATGTCAGAGAGCCAAGATGATAGAAGGGATTCAAACGGTGAGGAAACCCTTTGTTGAACCAAAGTTCCAAAGACAGGATAACATGATTGCCAATTTTGCGCACGGCGTCCATGCGGTTGACCTCCGGGTTGGTGAACCCAATGTTGGTGGATGGATTGGATGGGTATGGGTGGAAGCACATCTGGTCAAGGCCAATTCTCGTATTGGGGAATAGGGCTATCACATCCATGGCGCCCCTGTCCACCTTTTCGTCCGGCTTTTTTTTTGCATGGACCGGGAACCAATACTTGACAGAAAGAATCGGAATTAACACAATCCCCCCGTTGCCGAAACGGCTTCACCCGAACCGCTTCATCAGACCGTCAGGACACACCATGTTTCAACGGATCAAACAGGACATCGAGGTGATCTTCCAGCGCGACCCGGCAGCCAACGGGGTGCTGGAGGTGCTGCTGTGCTATCCCGGATTGCATGCCATTCTGGGCTATCGACTGTTTCACTGGCTGTGGCGCAAGAATTTTCGCCTGCTGGCCCGTTTTCTCTCCAATCTGACCCGTTTTCTGACCGGCATCGAAATCCATCCGGCGGCCCAGATCGGAGCGCGCTTCTTCATCGATCACGGGATGGGCGTGGTGATCGGAGAAACCACCCAGATCGGCGATAATGTCACCCTCTATCATGGGGTCACCCTCGGCGGCACCAGTTGGAAAGCCGGCAAACGGCATCCCACCCTGGAAAACGGCGTCGTGGTCGGGGCCGGAGCCAAAATTCTGGGGCCGATCACCATCGGCGCCAATGCGCGGGTCGGTTCCAATGCGGTCGTGGTGAGCGATGTGCCAGCCAATACCACCGTGGTGGGCGTGCCTGGTCGACTGGTGATGCCCAAATCCAAACCCGAACCGGATACCGCCTTCTCCTCCTACGGTCAGAACAGCGGCACCATGGTCGATCCGGTGGCCAAGGCGGTCACCTGTCTGCTGGAGCAGATGCGTCACATGGACGAACGGGTCAAGAAACTGGAACACGAAGAGACGACCTCCGATCATACCAGGAGACATCCATGAAACTCACCACCAAGGGACGCTATGCCGTCACCGCCATGCTGGACCTCTGCTGCCAGGACGCGGACAGCCCGGTGTCGCTCATCGACATCTCCAAACGCCAGGAAATCTCACTCTCCTACCTGGAACAGCTCTTCGCCAAACTGCGGCGCCGGGGATTGGTGCGCAGCGTGCGGGGTCCGGGCGGAGGCTATCTGCTGGTGGCCTCTCCATCCTCCATCAGCATTGCCGACATCATCCGCGCGGTCGATGAACCGATCCGCGCCACCTCCTGCGACGAAGGCGATGTGGAAGGATGCCGCAAGGCAACCCGCTGCATCACCCATCATCTCTGGGAACGGGTCGGCACCCACATCAACAATTACCTGGAGTCGATCCACCTCGCCAGCCTGATCGACGAGATCCGCTCCGGCACCCTGGACATGCGCAAAGAGCCTGGATTCGCGCCATGATCTACCTCGACCACAACGCCACCTCGATGCCCCGCCCCGGCGTGGCCGAGGCGATGCTCGCCACCCTGAACCGACCCGAAGGCAATCCTTCGTCGGTGCATGGTCCGGGTCGCGCCGCGCGCCAGACCCTGGACGAGGCCCGGCGTGCAGTGGCCAGACTGGTCACGGTTCACGAAAGCCGGGTGATCTTCACCAGTGGCGGCACCGAGGCCAACCATCTGGCCATTCTGGGCGTGGCGGACGCGGCGGAAAAACCGGCCACCCTGGTGACCAGCGCCATCGAACACCCTTCGGTGCTGCAACCCACGGAGCGGCTCGCCCAACAGGGATGGCGCGTGCTGCGTCTGCCGGTGGAGGCCAATGGACAGATCGCTCCGGCGGCGTTGCAGACTCTGCTCGCCGAGGAACCAAACGTCCGGCTGGTGTCGATCATGGCCGCCAACAACGAAACCGGCGTGCTGCAACCCATCGAAACCATCGGCGCGCTCTGCCAGGCTGCCGGGGTGCGTTTCCATTGCGACGCGACCCAATGGGCGGGTAAACTGCCCCTGGCCGCCGATGCCATCCATGCCGATCTGCTCACCCTCTCGGCCCACAAGCTGGGTGGACCCAAAGGGATCGGCGCACTGGTGGTCAATGCCGCGCTCCAGCTCGTGCCGCAACTGCTCGGCGGCGGGCAGGAGCGCGGACGCCGCTCCGGCACGGAAAATCTCCCCGGCATCGCCGGATTCGGCCACGCGGCCACGCAGGTCGCCGCGCACATCGGGACCGAAGCCCAAACCATCACCGCCCTGCGGGAAAAACTCGAAGAGGGACTCTTGAAAAGTCTCCCGGATGGGATCATCCTGGGCCATCGGGCACCCCGGCTGCCCAATACCACGGCCATCGCCCTGGATGGCATCGACGGGGAGACCCTGGTGATGACCCTGGATCTGACCGGTTTCGCCATCAGCAGTGGCGCCGCCTGTTCATCGGGCAAGAACACCCCGTCCCATGTGCCGCTGGCCATGGGGCTGGATCACGCATTGACCCGCAGCGTGACCCGGATCAGTCTCGGATGGGACTCGACCGAAGACGCCGTGGATCGCTTCGTCCATGCATTCCACCGGTCTGTGGACCGTTTGCGCAAAGGGAGCCATTTCGCATGAAAAAACCCATTTACATGGATTATCAGGCCACGACCCCGGTGGACCCCAGAGTGATGGAGGCCATGCTGCCCTGGTTTGTGGAGAAATTCGGCAATCCGGCCTCCCGTTCCCACGCCTACGGCTGGGAGGCGGACGAGGCGGTCACCCTGGCCCGCAAACAGGTGGCCAACGCCATCGGCGCCGATCCCCGGGAAATCGTCTTCACCTCGGGCGCCACGGAGTCGGACAATCTGGCCATCTGGGGCGTGGCCCAGTTCTATCGGGACAAGGGCAACCACATCATCACCCCCACCACCGAACACAAGGCCGTGCTCGATACCTGCCGCCATCTGGAAGCGGAAGGCTTCGAGGTCACCTATCTGCCGGTGGGCACCAATGGCCTGATCGATCTGGCAGCGCTCGAAGCCGCCATCACCCCCAAAACCATTCTGGTCTCGATCATGGCGGTCAACAACGAAGTCGGCGTGATCCAGCCGTTGGAGGCGATCGGTCGGCTCTGTCGGCAGAAGAAAGTCTTCTTTCATTGCGACGCCGCCCAGGGAGTGGGCAAAATCCCCATCGATGTCAATGCCATGAACATCGATCTGCTGTCGGTCTCGGCCCACAAGATCTATGGTCCCAAAGGGATCGGCGCCCTTTATGTGCGTCGCCAGCCACGGGTGCGACTCAAGGCGATCCTCCACGGCGGTGGCCATGAACGGGGCATGCGCTCCGGCACCCTGGCAACGCCGCTGCTGGTGGGCATGGGCGAGGCCTGCCGCATCGCCATGGAAGAGATGGCCAGCGAAAATCAACGCCTCCTGGTGCTGCGGGAAAGACTGCGCGCCGGCATCATGGACCAGTTGACCCATGTGACCCTCAACGGCGATCCCGTGGCCCGCATCACCGGCAATCTCAACATTTCGTTCAGCTATGTCGAGGGCGAATCCCTGATGATGGCCATCAAGGAGGTGGCGGTTTCGTCGGGATCGGCCTGCACGTCGGCTTCACTGGAACCCTCCTATGTGTTGCGCGCCATGGGAGTCAACGAGGAGATGGCCCATACCTCGATCCGCTTCGGACTGGGCCGCTTCACCACCGCAGAGGAGGTGGAGCATGTGATCCGCATCGTGGTCGGAGCCGTGAACAAACTGCGCGCCATGTCGCCGTTGTGGGAGATGGTCCAGGAGGGCGTGGATCCCCATGCCCTGCAATGGGCTGCGCACTAATCATCAATCAACGATTGGAGAGATCGCGATGGCATACAACGAGAAAGTTCTGGACCACTACGAAAATCCCCGCAACGTGGGCAGCCTGGACAAACAGGATGCCCAGGTGGGCACCGGCATGGTGGGTGCTCCGGCCTGCGGAGATGTGATGAAACTGCAAATCCGCGTCAATGAAAATGGCGTGATCGACGACGCCAAATTCAAGACCTTTGGCTGCGGCTCGGCCATTGCCGCCTCTTCCCTGGTGACCGAATGGGTCAAGGGCAAGACCATCGACGAGGCGCTGGCCATCAAGAACAAAGACATCGCCAACGAACTGGCCCTGCCGCCGGTCAAGATCCACTGCTCGGTGCTGGCCGAGGATGCGATCAAATCCGCCGTGGCCGACTATCGCAGCAAGCAGAAAGGAGCCTGAACGCATGACAACAGCCACCCAGGGTATCTCTTTGACGGAACGGGCCGCCCGTCAGGCCAAAAACATGCTCACCAAACGGGGTACGCCGGATGGAGCGATCCGCATCGGCACCTCGACTGCGGGCTGTTCGGGTTTTTCCTACAAGCTCGAATATGCCGACCAGGTGGAAGAAGGGGATCAGGTGTATGAATCGTTCGGCGTCCGGGTGGTGCTCGATGGCAAATCGGCGTTGATCCTGGACGGCACCCTGGTCGATTTCGAATCCACCCCGTTCAAGTCCGGCTTCAAGTTCAGCAATCCCAAGGAGAAGGAACGCTGCGGTTGCGGCGAGTCCTTCAAGGTGTGATGAACCCGTCTGCGCCCATCGTCTGCTGGTCCTGCCGTGGACCGACCCCGGCAGGACTTTTTTGTGTGACCTGCAACGCCCTGCTGCCCCCGGAACCGGGACTCGATGCCTTTGGACTCTTTGGTCTGGAGCCGGAATTCGCGTTGGATCTCACCCTGCTGGAACGCCGCCAGCGGGAGTTGCAAAAACAACTGCATCCTGATCTGTTCGCCAAACGCGGCGCCACGGAACGGCGTCTGTCGCTGGAGTGGACCACCCGAATCAACGAAGCGGCCCCCACCCTGACCGATCCGGTGGCGCGCGCCGCCTATCTGTTGACCCGCCTGGGCTGGGAGGCCAGACATTCGGCCCCGGATCCGGAGTTTCTGGAAGAGGTGATGGAGCGGCGGGAAATTCTGGAAGAGGTGGATCCGCTGGCCCCGGATGCCCTGGCGCGTCTGGCTGCCTTGAAAAAAGACGCCCGCAACCGCATTGAAACCGAAGTGGCGCAGGTGGCCGCCTGCTTTCGCACCCTGCCCCCATCCCCGCCACCCGCATCCCTGCTTCCCATCGCCCGTCTGCTGGATCGGATGCGCTACCACCGCCGCTATCTGGAAGAGCTGGAACGTCTGGAAGAGCGGGCGTTCGAGGCGGAGTGAACCGACCAAAACCCTGCCCAAACCGCGACCGTCGCAAGATGCATACTTGATGAAAGAAAAGAGAGGATCTGGGGGATTCTTCCCCCAGGGTTTTGACTTTGCCTTTAAACAAAAATTTTTAAACTATTTTGACTTTAAACCGCGCCTGTTTCGGGAGCATTGAGTTTCCGGCCCAAAGGCGTCGCCTGCGGCGACCAGGGAGCGCGCTGCCGGAAAAGCGCGCCAAAGGCAAGGCCAAGTCCCAAGGGCTTCGCCCCTGAACCCCACCAGGGGCCATTGGCCCCTGGACCCCAGACGAATCACGCAACTCAAGAAAGAATACTCACGCCGCAGCGATCGTCTTCGGGCTGAATGGTCCACAGTGCTGTTGAAAAGCCTCGCGCGCCTCGTCCGCACCGATGATGGCCACCAGATCCCCGGCTGCGAAACCAAAATCCGCACCCGGATTGCTGTGCATGACGCCATGACGCCAGATGCATAAAATCGTCACGCCCCCTTTTTTGCGCAGATCGAGTTCCCCGATGGTGTGATTTTCCAGAACGGAACCCGGCTGCACGGCCACCCATTCCAGATCCGGCAACTCTCCGACGCTCCGCAATGGCGTGGGATGCAGCCGGATTTGTTGTTCCTCCCCACCCAATGCCGCATAGATCTCCTGACGGGCATCCCTGGCCAAACGATGAATGGCGCCGGGCGGCATGCCCAGCAGGAGCATGGCATGACGTGCCATTTCCAGACCGGCCTCCAGATGCGGCCAGACCACCTCCGGGGTTCCCAAGGCACGCATGGCCTCGATATGCTCCAGCCCGGAGACCCGCGTCACCACCCGGAGAGCGGCACGGAGTTCCACGGCTTTGGCCACCACGCTACAGGAGTTCACCAGATCCGGAACCGTCACCATCATCAGGCGACATTTTTCAATTCCGGCAGCCCGCAACACCCCTTCCGCCGTGGCATCGCCATAAAGAACCGGAATTCCCGTTTCCCTGGCCCGTTCCAGCCGGTGGAGATCCATCTCCACCACGATCCGTTGCACACCGACCTGACCCAGCAGATCCGCCACCTGTCGCCCGACCCGACCCGCACCCACCACGATGACATGATCGGCATATTCTTCGGCAGGCAAGGTCACGGTATCCAGCGGATCGACCCGACTGCGTTTGCGCACCCAGGCATACAACGGCGTCGTCAGACCGGAAATCATCGGAGTGAGCAGCATGGTGACAATGGTCACGGTCAGGAAGAGCGCATAGGTGTCCCGGTCGAGAGAGCCTCCGGCATGACCGATCCGGGCCAGCACAAAGGCGAACTCGCCGATCTGGAAGAGTCCCAATCCCACGGCCCAGGGGACGACATTGCCATAGCCGAACAGCCGCGTCACCCCGAAGAAGATCACCCCCTTGCCCAAACCCACCAGAGCCACCAGCCAGGCCACCAGACCCAGATGATCCACCAGATAGGCCGGATCGAGCATCATGCCCACGGAGACGAAAAAGAGCATGGCGAAGAGATCCCGCAACGGGGTGATATCGCTCAACGCCTGATGGCCGAAGTGGGAACCGGCCAGCACCATGCCAGCCACAAAGGCTCCCAGGGCAAAGGAGAGACCGGCCAGGTAGGTGGCATATCCCACGCCAAGCCCCACGGCCATCAGAGAAAGAACGAACATCTCCCGGGATTTCCAGCGTGCGACGAGACGCATCAGCCACGGCAACAGACGCGTGCCCACGACAAGCATGATCAGCAGAAACAGAACGGCCTTGAGTGCGGCCTGACCCAGTACCGACGCCCCCATTTCCGGATGATCCAACTGGGGCAGGATGATCATCATCGGCACCACGGCCAGATCCTGGACGATCAACATGCCGATCATCACCCGGCTGGAGAGGGTGCCCATCCAGCCTTGATTCATCAGGGTTTTGAGGATCACCATGGTGCTGGAGAGCGAAACCATGGCCCCGAACCACCAGGCAGCCTGCCAGGAGAGTCCGGCCATGCGCCCCAGGCCATACCCCAGCAGCATGCTCGCCACCAGTTGCAGCGGGGTGCCGATCAGGGCCACACGTCGTACCGGACGAAGTTCCTTGAAAGAGAACTCCAGTCCCAACGCGAACAGCAGCAATGCGACGCCGATCTCGGCCAGCAGTTCGATGTCGTGGATCTGGGTCACAGTCACCCCACCCGTATGGGGTCCGACCGCGATTCCAGCCAGGATGTAACCCAGAATCAGGGGCTGCCGGAGCAGATGGGCGATGCCGCCGCCCAGCAGCGCGACCACCACGATGAGAATGAGATCGGTCGCGATGCCCATTGGTGCGCTCCGTTTGAATCCATGCCGTGCAACCGGAAATCAGAACAACGTACTGGAGAGATAACGATCCCCGCGATCCGGCAGGATGGTGACGATCATGCCTGGCTCGCTCAATCCGCCGGCCAGACGCAAGGCCGCCGCCACGGCGCCACCCGCCGAATGACCGGCAAAAATGCCCTCTTCTTTCGCCAGACGATGGACCACCTCTTTGGCTTCCTCTTCATGGACATCCAGGATCTGATCGACCCGCTCAGGCTCGAAGATTTTGGGCAGGTATTCTTTGGGCCAGCGCCGGATGCCGGGAATGCGCGATTCGGCATCGGGCTGAACACCGACGATCCGGACCGCCGGATTGCGCTCCTTCAAAGCGCGCGATACCCCCATGATGGTGCCGGTGGTGCCCATGGCACTGACGAAATGGGTCACACGCCCTTCGGTTTGCGCCCAGATCTCCGGACCGGTGGTGCGATAATGCGCCATCCAGTTGTCCGGATTGGAGAATTGATCGAACAGGATCCCTTCTCCCGCCTCCACCATGGCCCTGGCCCGGTCAATGGCCCCCTCCATGCCTGCGGATTCGGGGGTCAATTCCAGATGCGCGCCAAAGGCTTTCATGATGGCACGCCGTTCCAGGGTCATGTTTTCCGGCATCACCAGCGTGATCCGGTATCCCTTGCGCGCCGCGATCATGGCCAACGCAATGCCGGTATTGCCGCTGGTCGGCTCGATGATCCCCATGCCTGGCGACAACACGCCTCGGGATTCGGCTCCGTTGAACAGACTCAACGCCGCCCGATCCTTGACCGATCCCGCCGGATTGTTCCCCTCCAGCTTGACCAGAATGCGCGTCCCGGCAAAGGATGCGGTCATGCGGGTCAGATCCACCAGAGGTGTATTGCCAACACACGTTTCCAACGTAATCATCTATCCAAGCTCCCCTGCATCGATCCGCGCCAACGGATCCTGACGAAAATATTGGGTCAAAAGCTGATAAACGCCGGGATACCCCTCCTTGAGGAGTTCCGGAGCGACGAAAAAGGTCTCCCCGGCCACGGCAAAAAACTCAGCCGGCGACTCTCCGGCATAAGGATCCAGAAAACTCTCCTGATGATGATCCACCGCCCGCCGCAACGCCACCAAAGCTGCCGAAAATTCGCGGATCCACAGCGCCGGATCGATCCCGGCAGGCAGCGCAGGCATGCCGTCGAACGCCCCACGATGGCCATCCAGTTGATGGCACATCTCGTGGATCACCACATTCATCGGATAATCCCAATCCCCGGCCAGATCCCGCTCCACATCCCGCCACGAAAGAATCACCGGGCCATGGGGCCACGCCTCACCCACACGCGGTTTCGGGGGGTGGACCACTCCGACTTCATCCACCTCGGATTGACCAGGCGTGAACTTGCCGGGATAGAGAATCACCGTCTCCCAGTGATCATACGCATCCAGGCCAAGTTCCAGAATCGGCAGACAGGCCAGAGCGGCCAGCAGCAGACGCTGACTTTCGTTCAGACGCGCTCCGGCCACCTGTTCGAGATTCTTCTCGTGCAGAAACAGCTCCGCGAGTTGACGCAACGCCAGCGACTGGCCATCGGTCAAGCCCGCAAACAGCTCATGACGGGTCAGCAAGGCGCGCCATACCCCCGAATCCGGGGGCATGGCAGCCAGAATCTGACGACGACGACGTGATCGGAAAAAGGAAATCAGGGTCGGTTCACTGTTTCAGGGCCTTGATCAGGCAGCCCTGCGCCACGCAACTCAAAGGATCACCCGCATACCGCACTTCGGAGAGTTCCAACGGCCAGGAACTCTCTTCGACCTGAGCGCGAATGTAATCCAGGAATCCGCCTGCCAGCGACGTACCGCCGGAAATGATCAGCGGAATACGATTCGGAAATCCCAAATCGAGATCGCGGCGGTCCAGCTCCTGAAGACAGCTCTTGACCACGAACTGAATGAGATTTTTATAATAGAATCCCAACGCCTCGCGTACCTTGCGCTCTTTTTTGCGGCCCGTATCGTAGCGATCCAGATGGAATTCCTTCTCCTTGATGGCCACCACCCGATTGGGAATGGTGCCGATGGAGAGGGCCACGTTGTCGTCGATCCAGTCCCCGCCCCGGCTCAAGGCGAACTCCAGCACCGGAATGGATTTGTACACCACGGCCACGTTGGTCAAACCCGCACCAAAGGAGATGCTGATGCCGGAGAAATCGGAATCCGCGCATTCGGCATAGATGATGGCCGTGGCTTCGTTGAGGGGTTCGGCCTCGAAACCGATCTCGTCGATGATCCGGCCCAGGATGTTGCGATGATAGAGCACATTGGATTTCGAGTTGACCGGATCCCCAGGCACCGAATAGACACATTTGCCAGGTCTGGCGCCCGGTTCGACGGCGAGCAGTTCGCGGATCATCACCGCCAGGATATCCGTGGCATTGATGTCTTCGGGGCTGATCATTCCCTTTTGCATCGAACGACTGAGGCGGTGTCCAAAGATATTGGCGAAATTATAGGCATCGTGCGACAGAATGAACACGCCCTCATCGATGCGGGCATGGCTGATCTTGGAAAGATCCATCCCTTCGATATTCACATCGTCCACGGTCAAAAAGACGTTGCGCAGGCTGGAGACTTCGATCTTGCCCAAGGCATTGGCCCGTGCGCACACCAGATTCATGGTGCCCACATCCAGTCCCAGATTGATGACGGGGGAACGCGCCGGAGTCGCAGGCCGAACGGATGAGACCGTGGAAGACGGAGCAGAGGGAACAGCCGCTGCCGTCTCTTCAGGGGATGTGCTCATGAGACGGTTTTCCTCCTGATTGATTTTGATGAATTGGACAGGCATGAGATTTAAGTCAGCCTCACGATAAAGTCAACGGCTAGCCGTCGCCACGCTGCATGGAGGCGAGCTTTCTGGCCACATCCTCGACGCTGCGTTCCACGGTACGGCGGCCCTGGGCCATCACCGAACGCCCTTCATTGAGACCCGGTTGAACCACCGGAATATACCGGGGATCTTCGCGAATCTCGAAGCGCGGAGCAGGTTCCTCCTCTTCGTCTTCGTCATCGTCCTCCTCGGCGGCCTTCAATTGCAGGGTGGTCACCCGCTCTTCCAGGGTTTTCAAGCGACCATCCACCTCCTGCATCAAGGCGAGCAACCGCTCCAGACGCCGGTCCTGCTGCTCCAGCGGGATCAGCACCCCGGCCAGCACCATCAGCGCCAAGGCAGCCAGATAGATTTCCATGGCCTGACCGCTTGCGTAAAACAACGCGAAACCCAATCCCGAACCGACCAGCAAACCACGCAACAACCGGATCATTTCATCTCTCCCCGACCCGCCTCCAGGGCGTTCAGCCGATGGACACTCTGCAACACATTGCCATTGACCACCTTCTTGCCTGTGGGCGGCGGCACCCCATCCAGTTTGCCCGCATGAATCGTCGGAATGAAGGGCGAAGATTTGCCGGAATCAAGGTCATGCAAAATCTCCCGCGCCACCTCGGGATAGTCCCGCGCCGTCACCGCCAGCAGTTGCCGCAACCCCTCCTGCTGGGCCTGCCGGTTCCAGCGTCGGCCCATCCAGGCCAATCCCCCTGCGATCAGACCACCGATAAGGGCATACAGCACGCCCACCCATTCAAAAGACTTCGGACCACTTGCCGCCACCGGCGGCGTTCCTCCCCCTGCGCCCGGCAGTTGCACCGGGGCTTCTGCAACCGACCGCTCCAGGGCAGCCACCCGTTTGGTCAACGCCTCGGTGTCGGTACGCGCCATCTCCAAAGAAGAGACCCGGGATTCCAGCTTGATCTGCTTTTCCAGGCCGCTCTTCATGATGCCGTTCAACTCTTCCAGTTGACTCTGGAAACGCACCAGAAAATTCTCCATGCTCGCATTGCCGGGCGGAGCGACACTCTGCAACTGGGAAACCGGTGCCGAGGCCGGAATCGGGGCTGAAGTCGGGGCCAGAGCATGTGACTCCTCACGCAGAATCGGCATTGCCCCCTCGCTCGCAGGGGAATTTGGCGCCTTGGCTGCCTCTTCTGCGGCCAGCAGCACGTTTTGCGGTGGCGGCGGCACATTGAGACCAGCCTGCATCTGTTCCCAGGTTTTGGTGTGGGCCATGCAGAGAATGCGGGCCTGCCGATCATTGATCGCCCGGACCTCCTCCGGAGACGGGATTTTCAAAATCCCGCCGGAGATCAGGTTGTTCATGTTGCCGGAAAGAAAATGATCCGGATTGCGTTCGTAAATAGCCGCCATGAACTGATGCAGCGTGGTCCCCTTGGCGAGCAGACCACGGGCAATCGAGGTCAGGGTATCGCCCGCCTTCACCGGACCATACTGGCGTCCACCACTGGCAACGGTCGGAGCGGCGACGCTCTTGGGAGGCGGTTGCTGGGCCGAAGATTTGGCCGCAGCGCCGGATCGGTTCTCCTCGGGAGGTTTGGCGGAAGATTTGCTCTCCTCGGGAGGTTTGGCTGCACCGGATTTGGCCGCGCTTGCGGGTTTGCTCTCCTCCGGGGATTTGGCGGTGGCGGCTTTGGCATCCCGGACAGCCTCCCGCTCTTTTTCCGGCGCGGCTGCCGGAGCCTGAATGCGAAACACCGGAAAATTGGTCTGTTTGGAAGAACTGACCCGCAACAACAGATCAAATCCCTTGGTGGGCAACGGCGCGTCGGAGGTGAGTTGCAGCCGGACTTCGGAACCGTTTTCAACGGTTTTCAGGGTGATGTCATCAAGCACGCCAGAACGGACCAGCCCCATGGCCTTGTAATCGGTGACGTTGCCCAAGGTGACCCGCTTGAGCGACTCCCCTTCCCCCAGACGTAACGGAACTTCGGCCCGGAATTTTTTGGCTGGCGCAGAGACGACTGCGATCTCCCCCACCACAAAGGCCGCAGACCGGTCGGGCAGAAGCGCGACCCATCCCGCGAGCAGAGCAAGAAGCATCCGGCGTTTGTCCACGTTGCCATCCTTCATGAATGAAAATGACGTGATGCGCAAATCAATGATAAAATACAGCATACTCTTCCGCAGCATCTGCGACAAGTTCCCGCACGCCGTTTCAGGTAATCAGAAACCGGCGGGTCGCACCTTCCAACACCAGACAGGTCAAATGTCCAGAGTACCACGCTCCGGTATCGATTCCGATTCGATTGGGTGTGACAACCGGAGTTTCCATGATCGTGTGACCATGGACGATCATTTTCTCGTATACACCCTCATGATACAAAAAAGGATCACGAATCCATAACAGGTCGGGGGGCCTCTGCCGATTCAAAGGCAAACCGGGCCGCACCCCGGCATGGGTGAAAAAATAATCACCCACCTCAAATCGAAACCGCAACGAGGCCAGAAAGGCCTGATGGGACTGAGGCATGGCCTCCAGCAAGGCATCGCGCAGGGCACGCACCTGCTCTTCGGTTGCAATGCGTGCCGGGATCTGCACCTGATAACTCAATGCCGTGGCCATGCCGCCGCACTGGATCCAGAGATGACCAACGGACGGATTGACCAGAAAATCCTGCATCTCGGCTTCGTGATTCCCTTTAAGGAAAATCTGCTGACACTCTGGCAAAGGATCGTTGAGCAACAAATCGATCACCCCTTTGCTGTCATCCCCCCGGTCAACGTAGTCGCCCAGATAGACCACCATCTTTTGCCATCCTTCCGGCAGCCCGGTCCAGTCGGCGACAATCTGCGCATGCAACTGGCGCAACAGATCGCTGCGTCCATGAATGTCCCCCACCGCATAAAGACGCAGCCCCTCGGGCAGATGCGGGACAAAAGATTCCCGACGTGCCAAGGTCGTGGCAACCATCTCCTCTTCGTCCGACGCAGCAGGCAACGCCTCTGCCAAAAATCGTTTAAGAACGCCCCACACCTGTCTGCTCACCCGCATGAGAAATGGATCGGAACCTTACCAGGCACCACGGCAACGGTTCATCTTCCGCCAAAAGAAAATCCCGGTCAAGAGCACCATGCGGGCAATTTTGACCCCCGCAGCCAGGCAATTATTGCCTGATCGGACCTTCTTCCCTGGGGTCAGAGGTCGAAAAAAGAAACAATCATCAACGGCACGAACATTGCATTAAAGGCAAACGACGCTCGTCGTTTCCCGGTACACGCTCAAGGAGTTGTTTCACGATGATCAGCGCAATGCACATGGAATCCTGGATCAATCAAGCCCTTTCGATCGTCGAGATCGGTCCCGAACACCCGGCGTTCGACGATGCCTGGGAGTACCTGGCCATGAGCAAGGAGCCTCAAGTGCGCCAGGCCATGCGCCAGGCCATGGAGGAGATCTTCGGTCCCCATCCCCAACCCACGGGATACGACGACCAGGGTGAACCCTACTGGCGCACCAGCGTGATCGCCAACTATTTAAACATCCCGGAAGACGAAATCATCGAGACCGCCTACGAAATGAAAGACAAATGGGGCTACTCCGCCGGGGTCGCCCAGACCGGAGACCTGCACCCGGTACACTGAAACCTTCGACCCGGGCAGTCCCGTTGCATCCCTCACGTTCCCCCTGAATGGTGTTCCAGCGTTGGCAACAACACGCTGGAACACCTTCCGTCGCCCCCCAGTCTGACCTATTCTTCTCTCCGCTGGCCTGCGACCGCTTGAGCACGCCCAATTCCGATCCGGATCCGCCATCTCCCTCAGGTACGCTCCCGCCAAAAGAGCCATTTTTGTCTCTGCCCTGCCAAACCAAAACATCGCCATGACCCATCGGGTAGGAGGCGGGGTCACCCCCGCCGTCCTCCCACACCACCGTACATACGGTTCCGTATACGGCGGTTCATGCAGTACATTGGAGCCGTCGTAATTGATTCAACAGTGACACGAGACCAAGCGCATCAAAGAAGCGTTTCGGGAAGGCTTCGTTCATATGGCTGGCCCCGGCGTTCCACCATGGGCCTCGCCCCATAAGCGCTAACAGGCTTCCATTAATCAGGATAAGCGTGTATAATCCCGA
>JADFWP010000043.1 GCA_015234115.1 Magnetococcales bacterium | reverse complement strand
AGAGGGGGTCTGGGGGATTCATCCCCCAGGGTTTTGACTTTAAACAAAAAATTTTCAAGATGTTTTTATTCTAAACTGCAACCATTTCGGGATCATGAGTTTCTGGTTCAAAGGCGTTTGGTTCAAAGGCGTTTGGTTCAAAGGCGTTTGGTTCAAAGGCGTCTGGTTCAAAGGCGTTTGGTTCAAAGGCGTCTGGTTCAAAGGCGTCGCCTGCGGCGACCTGGGGGCGCGCCTGCGGCAAAGCGCGCCAAAGGCCAAAGTCAAAGTCCCAAGGGCTTCGCCCCTGGACCCCACCAAGGGCTTCGCCCCTGGACCCCACCAAGGGCCCTTGGCCCCTGGACCCCGTTGACAAACGACATATCCTGAGATGGGCGCGGTTTGATTCAATCTGGATCCTTTCCGGAACCAGGAAATGATGCGACTGACTGTCAAGCCACGGCAGCTTGTTGGTGTAGCAATTTGGCATCGATTTCCTGTCGCCAGGCTGCCATGTCCATCTGAATGATTGGCTGGCCGTCTGTGAGCGATTCAAGCAGTTCTTGACGAATCTGCGGATCCTGACATTCCGTTTCGGCCAGCAAGGCGATGGCGGTTTCGATCAAAGTATCGATGGATTGATAATGGCTCAAATAGGTACGGATGAGCGTTTCTGAACGATCGGATAGTGCAATAGTCGTTGTCATGATGATCTGCTCCTCCTTAATATCGTATGGTGCGGAGATCGCGCGCTGCATGTAAGATGCGCACAATTTTGATACCGTCCGATATGATTTGATAATAAATTATATAACGATCAATTGGGAAACGACGCATAATGTGCCCGGTAAGGGTTACAGTTGTGCCAATCCATGGAAAGGTTGCCAATTTTTCAATCCTCTCATGAATCATGGATTCCCATGCAACGGCATTTCGAGGTTGATCCATGCTAATGAATAGGACGGCATCTTGCAAGTCTCGTAATGCACGCGACATGAAAAGAATGCGAGGCATGGCACTGACCATTTTTGAGATGCAAACTATTGAAAGAAAAGAGGGGGTCTGAGGGATGAATCCCCCAGCCCCCCTCTTTTTTTCAATGATTCAAAAAAACGCCCCCGAAGGGGCGTTGTCATGCTATTCGACCTTGATCTCGGTCTTTTCCGTCCATTCCTGACCCTTGTTATCCTTCCAGGTCACGGTCAAGGGGCCGGTTTTGTCGGCTTTGACATAAAACGAGAAGAAGGGATTCTTGGAAACCGCGCCGCTCCAGGTCGCCTGGACGACCTTGGCTCCGCCATACTCGGCGGTCAGGGTCTCGATGTAGTGGGCCGGGATGGTTTCGCCATTTTCGGCATTCTTGCGCAACCCGCTTTCCATGGGATGCTTGATGAGGGTCTTGATAAGGGCCACTTCTCCCTTTTTGAGGGGCTTTTCCGGGCCGCGAACCTTGGGTTCTCCGATATCCGCCATGATCGTCTCCAAACGTTGAACGTAAGATGAATTGCTTGCAGGTTCAGCCGGCGCAACCGCCCTCGGCCACTTCCAGTTTCATGACCGCCCCGTACAGCTTGCCCTTGTTGGTTTTGGCAATGGCCCGGATCTGCGAGGCTTTGGCCATTTTGATGCGCAATTCCACCTCGACCTTGCCCGCAGCCGGGGTGAAGTCGAATTTGCCCACCAGCGGCTTGGGATTGTCATCCACGAAAATGGCCAGAGTTGCGATGTAATTGTCCGCTTCCATGGGATGGTCCACGGAAACCGGCATGCGCACCAGAGCGCCGTTTTCGGCCTTGGGTGGGGTGTCGATCTTGACCTTTTCCAAGGCGACCGGTCCTGCGCCCAACTCCTTGGCGATGAGTTCATCGATATTGGTTGCCGCCGGTGCGTCGGCGGCTTCGGTCAGGGTGGGCATGCCGATCAGACCGGCTGCCACACACACGGCACCCGTGGCGCCAACGGCTTCCAGAAATTTTCTGCGCGTCAGGGTGGTTTCAGAATGGATACTCATGGGTTCATGCCTCCAGAATCGACTTGACGTAGTGGTTGAACATTCGATCGACCGTATTATTTCTTGGGGGGTTCCGGCTCGGACGGCATTTTGTGGGCCACGCCGGTGTGACAATCGATGCAGGTCTTGTCACTGTTCTCCATGGCCTTCTTGTGCTTTTTGGAGGCCGATTTGTCTTGTTCTTCCAATTGCATCGCTTCGTAGTTGTGACAGGCGCGACACTCTTTGGAATCCCGTTTTTTCAAGGTATTGATGACATTCTGCGCCAGATCCCAGCGGCTTTTCTCAAAGGTGGCCTTGTCCGGATAGGTGCCGATGAAGTGATGGTAGATGTCCTTGCTGCCAATTTCAAGTTTGGCCAGGAACTTGTCGATCCAATCTCCGAAGGTTTTGCCATGCGGTACATGGCAGTCGGCACAATAAGCGCGCACACCCATGCGGTTGGAATAGTGCTTGCTTTCCTTGTATTCCTGATACACCCCTTCCATCTCATGGCACGAGATGCAGATGCTCATGGAGTTGGTGGCGTTCATCGTGAAATGAAACACGATGAAAAAGATCGATCCTGCCAGAAAGCCAACAATCAAGATCAGGCCAATGGCCTTTTGACTGGGGGTGCGAAGCCACTTCAGAAGATTTGCAATCATGGTTGCCCGTTCTCCGCGTTGAAAGGATGATTGAGAAGGCCATGGCCTTCCACCTAAAGCCGCTGTACAATTTTCGAGGCTGAACTATAAACCCCTTTTTTGCACAGGCGCAAGGAAGATTCCCTGACAATATAAGCAAATCATTGCAGACGCTTCAAGTAGGTAATCAAGTCCTTTCGATTGCCAGCGCTCTCCATGCCGTCGAACGAAACCGGATGATCCTTGGATTGTTGGGCCATTTTGGTTTTGGGGATGAACGCCTGCGGATTGAGCAGCCAACGATCCAGATGGTCGTCATCCCAGAGGAAGGGATGTTCTTCGACGAGTTGGCGGAACGAGGCGCTGAAGTGGAAATCCACCACTCCGGCCGGGCGTTTGTAGATTTCCCACAGGTAGGGGCCTTTGCCGTTTTTGCGGTTGGGGGTCATATCGTGGCAGACGCCGCAATTGTTTTCGGCGAGTCGTTTGCCGACCTCCGCATCCCCCTGGAAGCGTTGGAAGACAATGAACGCCAACAGCCCCAGCAGCAACAGCATGATCAAAGAGAGCACATGGGCGATTTTCATGGATTGCAAGCCCCCTCGGCTTCCATCCCCGGATGGTACATCTGGTAGTGATTGCGGCCACTCTTTTTGACCGCATACAGGGCCGTATCGGCCTTTTTCAACAGATCTTCGGCCCGTTCCCCATCGTTCGGAAAAAGACTGATGCCAATGCTGGCACCAATGAGACACTCATGGTCGTGCAGATGGAACGGCACCGCCAATTCGTCGATGATCTTCTGGGCCACGATGCCGATGGAGTCGGGGATCAGGGTTTCGTCCCCCAGAATCACGGTGAACTCATCCCCGCCGAGACGGGCCACGACATCGTTTTCCCGCAGACATCGGCGGATTCTTTCGGCGGTTTCGATCAGCAACAGATCTCCCACATCGTGGCCGAAGCTGTCATTCACGGCCTTGAAACGATCCAGATCCATGAACATCACGGCCATGGCCCGGTTGTGACGCCGACTGCGCGCCAGGGTCTGTTGCAGAAACAACATGAAGAGACGACGATTGGGCAGTCCTGTCAAGGAATCGTGATGGGCAATGCGTTCAAGACTCTTTTCCGCAAGCATGCGCTCGGTGATATCGATGCCTGTGGCCAGGAAATTTTTCAACCGGCCCGTCGTATCCGACAGAAAGGTCAGCGTCCAGGAGATGTAACGGATCTCCCGGTTGGGCGCATACCAGCGGCCCACGAAGGAGACGGTTGCCGGATCTTCGGCGGTCAGGGTGATGATCTCCTGAAGCTGTTCGCTCTCGTCTGGCGGGGTCCAGGAGGGATGCCAGAAGATCTGCCCGATCATTTTGTCCGCGCGCAGGCCGGTGAGGGATTCGCAGGCGGCATTGATGCGTACCAGTCTGCCCTGCGGATTCAGCACCGCGACCAGGGCAGAGGTGCTTTCCAGGATGGTGGCGATGAACTGCCGCTCCTCCTGCAACGCCTTTTCGGTGCGACGGTGACGGATGATGCCCGCCAGGGTGTTGGAAAGGGTGGCCAGCAGCGCATCCTCGTCCGAACAACGGGTATGGCCGCTGGTTACATAGAGGTTCAACACCCCAAGCAACTCTCCGTGATAGAGAATCGGGCTGCAATAGTGTCCGTGGGGGCGAATTCCTGCAAACGTCACCGTGTGATCGGCGTCCAGATCGCTGCGAAAGATCGTCTCCTTTTTCAGGGCCGCCAGACCGCACAGACACTCCCCCAGCCCCAAGTTCGCACAGACGGTGAGCAGATGCGGATTGAGATTGCGTTGGGCGGCCAGTTCCAGCTTGCCGTTCTCCGGATTGAACAGGTGGATCGAGCCTTTGTACTCCACCGCCAGCCAGGGGATGGTGAGAATGATATCCAGGGCCACTGCCAACTGTTTGTCCAAAGGCAATGGCTCCAGCGAGGTCTCCAGCAGCGCGCTGATGGCCAGACGGGATTGAGTGGCTTTGATTTCTCTTGATTTTTCGATGGCCAGACGCCGTTCGGCGTGGATGCGGTCCAGATGGCTGCGGATGCGCGCCCGGATCACCGCCGGACGGAAGGGTTTGGCGAAATAGTCCAGTGCGCCGAGGGTCATGCCTCGGGTGACATCCTCGGCATCGGTTTTGGCGGTGACGAAAATCACGGCCATGGTGCGGGTTTTGGGATTGGCCTTGAGGCGACGGCAGACCTCGAACCCATCCATTTCCGGCATCATGATATCCAAAAGAATCAGATCCGGCTTGAACCTCACCGCCAACTCCAACGCCGCAGCACCATTTTCCGCCTGGGCGATGTCGTATTCCTCGATCAACAGCTCGTAAAGCAACGCCAGATTGATGGGAACATCATCCACGATGAGAATTCTTTCTCTGGAATGTCCGTCCGTCATGAATCAACCTGTTGTCGCGAGGGTGGCTTGGATGCGCGAAAAGCGGGGCTTGTCGCCCCGCTTTTACATGCAGCCGGAAATGGAATCAGACGACTCAAACCGCAAACATCTCAGGATACATCATTTGTCAGCGGGGTCCAGGGGCCAGGGGCCCCTGGTGGGGTCCAGGGGCGAAGCCCTTGGGACTTTTGGCCTTTGGCGCGTTTTTTCGGCAGCGCGCCCCCTGGTCGCCGCAGGCGACGCCTTTGGGCCAGGGAGTCAGCGATCCCGAAAGCGACGCGGTTTAACCGAACGTATCCGCCATGATGCTCTGATACCAGCTTTCGTTGTAGAGTGCTTCCTGCTTGCGCACGAAATCCTTGGCATCGCCTGCCGAGACACCGCCTGCCACTTCGACGATCTTGCCGGCGTTGAGCTTGTAGACCCCGGCCACGGAGATGCCATACTCCGGGCTGATCATGCTGTAGCAGGTGTTGACATAGGAAGGAATGCCCACCGGTTTGCCATTGAGCAGGGCCACGACCGCAGCCGCGCACACCTTGGCTTCGGAGTTGGCGGCATAGCCGGATTTGGGCAGGCCGGTGGCCATGCTGGCGTCGCCGATCACATGGACATCCTTGTGCTTGGTCGATTCGAAGGTTTCGAAATTGACCGGGCAGAATCCCTTTTCATCGGTCAGGCCGGCCTTCTCCGCGATCTCGCCCGCCTTGTTGGCCGGGATGACGTTGATGCAGGAGCTTTTGTATTCGCCCATGTCGGTATAGACCGTCATGGTTTTCGCATCCACACGGGTCACCTTGCCGCCGGACGCGCCCGGAACCCATTCGATCAGGCTGTTGGGGGTGTCGTAGCCGTAGAGGCTCTTCCAGCCGCCGGTGAACAGACCCATCTTGGAGAACTTGTCCTTGGGATCGAGAATGATCACCTTGGATTTCGGTTTGTTCTTTTTCAGGTAGTGCGCCACCAGGCTGGCCCGTTCGTAGGGGCCGGGGGGGCAGCGATAGGGATCGGCTGGCGCCACCAGGATGAACGGATCGCCATCTTTCATTTCCGCGAGTTGCTTGGTCAGCAGGGAGGTCTGCTCGCCGGCGATCCAGGCATGGGGCATTTTGGTCATCGCTTCGGCGTCATAGCCCTCCAGCGCCTTGAAGCCGATGCCCGGGGAGACGATCAGGCGGTCGTATTCGACCTTTTTGCCGCCCGCCGTGGTGACGTTCTTGGCGGCGGGATCGATGCCGGTCACCTTGTCGATGATCACTTCCACGCCATGCTTCTTGAGTCCCTCGTAGCCCCATTTCTGGACATCGAGCTTGCGGAATCCGGCGATCACCCAGTTGGAGAGCGGACCGGAATAGTAGTCCTTGTTCTGTTCGATCAGGGTCACCTGGATGTTCGGATCGGCCATGCGGATGTACTTGGCTGCAATCGACCCACCGTAGCCACCGCCGATCACCACCACGCGCTTTTTGTCCGCGCCCAGTGAGATGCCCGGTGCCGAAATCAGTCCCAGAGCGGCGACACCGCCCGTCAACTTGACAAATCCTCTGCGGGTAAAATTCATCATGTCAGGCCTCCTCTATGCCCGGTTCAGCGCTTGCTGGCGTAAAAGTGGGCGATCTCTTCCAGCTCTTCGGCGGAAAGCTTGTCAATGGCTTTCTGCATTTTCTCGGGCTGGGGAATGGTCAGATGCTGATTCTTGAGATCCTGCATCTTGATCAGCAGATAATCGACCCACTGTCCGGCCATGCGCGGGGTATCCTCGTCCTGGGTGAGGCCGTCGTCTTCGTGGCATTTGCCGCATTTCTGGGCATCCACATGTTTTTTGCCTTTTTTGGCCTTGGCGTCATCGAGTTTGGTGGCCAGCACGGAGTTGGCATGGCTCTTGACATCCGCCCATTTGGCTTTGGACATGAAATCCGCGATGCGGCTGGTCTCTTCTTCGGTGTAGCCCTTGGCAATGCGGCCCATGATCGTCGAGGGACGTTTGCCGCTCTTGAAGTCGGCCATGACGCTTTTCAGGTAGGGGGCTGGCATGCCGGCAATCGAGGGCATGCTGGGTCCGCCCGAGACGCCGTTGGTGCCGTGGCAGCCCGCGCAGGTGTTGGCGAGCATGGCGCCTTCCGCCGGGGGGGCGGCAACGGCTTCGGCAATGGCTTTTTCTTTGGCCGCTTTTTCCGCGTCTGCTGCCGAGGGGGCTGCTGCCGGGGCATCCGCCGCCATCAGCGGGGCTGCCATCATCCATCCTCCGAGCAACCCTCCCGCGAGAACCAACATGTGGATTCTTTTTCGTTGCATGTTTCCCTCCGCACTGTAACCGATTTAGGATTCGATCAAATTTTTTGCAATCCGTTTCACCTGGATCCCTCCGGGGGATCAAAACTCCCCTTTGGCAGCACCAATCATCAGCTCCTTGATGACGTTACGAATTCTGAGAGCCTCCTTTCTGAGTTCGGGTGGCAGTTGCTTGCCACCATGGATCATCATGTCGAGATTCATGGAGTAGAGCCACAATTTGCCCTGTTTGTCGCGCACCAGCGCGATGCGGCAAGGCATGAAGGCCGTGTAGGCATCCTGATAGTCGGCCATCATTTTGCCCACTTTGGCGTCACAGAACGACAGGAACTCGATGTGGCGATAGGGTTGACCGGTGATCGCCTCCACCTGTTTGTAGAACGGCGCCTCGCCCACGAAGAGAAAATTTTTCGCCGACGCCAGGCTCTTCAGGGAGTCTTTGATATCGTTCGGGGTCAAGTCGGGATTTTCCACCGGCACGGCCCAGGTCATGGCCACGCCCGGATCCAACGTTTCCAGCAATCGACTGGCAAAATCGATGTACATCGACTGGTAATCCGGATCCATCTGGCTCAGTTTCGGTGCGACTTTGCTGTAGCCATAGCCGCCTCCGACCAGCACCAGCAGGCCCAGAATGGCCAGTATGTTCTTGATCACGCCCATGCGCCCCTCCCTTGATGGTTTGTTCAAATTTATCAAATGGTGACAAAGTGTCGCCAAGAGGATTAAATGCGATGCCCCTTTCTGTCAACCCTATAATTTGGCGTTCATCAGTTTTATATTAATTAAATTAGAATATGCTGATTGTTTAATTGTGTAGTATTCGTAAAAAGGCTTGCTTCTGTTAACTCAATGAAAAACAGGGCTTTCATCCACTACTTTTTCTTGACAGGTATTGCATAACGCATCCGGGCATGGCCAAAATTTGGCTTTATGTCTGTTCTTTGGGTATAATGATCGACTTTTTTGTGTGAAAATAAGTCCAAAAAAAAGCGTAAAAAGGAGAGCGATCAGGAACTTTTTATTAACAACACAATGTTTATGTATATCATGGAAACCACGGCTGAGGGATGCGTCCCAGGTGGACCGGAGCGGGGCGGTCTGCCAGCCAGGCTGCCAAGGTGGGGCCGATCGCCGGATAGAGCGGGGCGGTGGGCAGCGCGGAGGCGGGCAGCCAGATCAATTCGGTGGCTTTGGCGTGTCTGGGATCGAGGAGCGGTTCCCCCTGGAAATCGATCCGAAAGATCAGGTGCAGGGTATGGCGGTGGGTGCGGGTTTCGGCGACATGGAGCAGTTCACGCGGGGTGATCGACCAGTGGAGTTCCTCCTGGAACTCCCGGATCAGGCAGTCGTGGAGCGTTTCATCGGCTTCGAGGTTGCCGCCGGGCAGGTTGAAGCGGTCGTGCGGGCCATACTGGTAGTGCATCACCAGGATGGCCTGCTCCCGGATGGCCACGCCGCAGGGGCGGATGACGGTTTGGCTCATGGTGTTTTGGGTTTGAGGGCGACCTTTTTGTCGCCGAAGAGGATGGTTTTGAGCCAGTCGAAGGCGAAATCGAGCAGGGCCTCATCGTTGGTGCGGAGTTGTTCGATGGTGGCTTCGGGCACGTCGAAGCGGGAGAGGAAGGTCGATTCGAAGACAAAGCGGCGGAACTCGTCCGGGTTGGCGCTGGCCATGTAGAAGAATTCCGACAGTTGCAGGGAGGTTTGCACCTCGTCGCCGGCCGAGCGGCGTTTGAGGATGATATCCATCCATCCCTGGTTGCGTGCATCGTAGCCATCCGAGCCTTGATCCTGACGCCAGGAGTCCACGGTCCACTCGGTGGTTTCCTGGTGGCCCTGGCAATAGGATTCTTTCACCAGATAATAAAAGGCTTCGTTGCCCGTGGTTCTCTCTTTGTGCATCAGGGCCAGGCCGATGGGGTAGTAGCGGCAGGTGACCGGGCGGTCTTCGTAGACCGAGCACCCTTGCGGGGTGTTGAAGGGGCATTTGCCGGTTGCGGGATCCATGCGGATCAGGGAGACGGGCAGTTGTCCCTTGGTCAGGGTATAGGGGGTGGCGTATTGGTAGAGAAATTCATCGGCGGTGATGTTGAGTCGTTTGCGCAGGCGCAGCATGTCGTAGGGGGTGAGGATGATTTCGATGTTCGAGCAGCAGGCGTTGAAGCAGGCGATCTCCGGGTGGCAGCGGAAGCAGAACGGGGTATTGCCTTCCATGCGCACCGGGTGGAGCACATTGCGCACCTCGCGGGGCATGGAGCGCATTTCGGGATCGAACTGGATGGCCTGATCGCGATCCTCGTGGGGATTGAACTCGGACTCGGACTCAGACTCAGACTCGAACTCAGACTCGGACATAGGATGATAACCATTGAGAAAAAAGAGGGGGATTGGGGGATTCGTCCCCCAAGGTTTTGACTTTAAACAAAAAATTTTTTAAAGATTTTGACTTTGAACCGCCACTATTTCGGGATCATGCGTTTTTGGCCCAAAAGCGTCGCCTGCGGCGACCAGGAGGCGCGCCTGCGGCAAAGCGCGCCAAAGGCCAAAGTCCCAAGGGCTTCGCCCCTGGACCCCACCAGGGGCCTCTGGCCCCTGGACCCCATTGACTTGACATAACAAAAAAAGAGCGCGGCCACAAGGGCCGCGCTCTTGACTGCGGAGATTACTTGGCAACCAGATCCTTGTGCGCCCGCTTGAACACGGACCACTCGCCAGTGGCGGGATTGATGGTGCTGTTGACAAAACACTTCCAGTTCACTTCGTCCACGAAGTTGTAGTCCATGTTGTAGTAGAAACCGGGATAACGGGTCTCTTTCCGGAACAACATGTGACGCAGATGGGCCTCACCGGCGAAGATGCGGTGATAGTTCTCCCAGGCGCGCATCAGCTCGTGCAGATCGCGGGCCATCATCTTCTCGGAGTCCTTTTTCAGCTCGTTCAACTTGCGGACCGCGATTTCCATCATGGAGACGCTGGTGGTGTACATGGTGCCCACACCGGCGACGTACTCGTCCATGATCTTCTGGAGACGGGCCTGCAACATGCGCGGGGTGATGTAGTGGGGATTCACCTCCTCGGCGGTGCTGTAGTCCTTGTGCTCCATGTAGGTGCGGACCGGCTTGTAGATCTCTTCGGCCAGTTCCTGGGCGGTTCTGCTCAGGGTCGGGGTGTAATCCTTGTGATCCAACACCCATTGCAGCACCGACTTGATGGCGATGCGGCCCTCGGCATGGGAACCCGAAGAGAACTTGTGACCAGAGGCGCCCACGCCGTCACCGGCGGTGAACAGACCCTTGACCGTGGTCATGCGGTTGTAGTTTTTCTGGCCGGGAACCGGATCTTCGCCCGGTTTCGGGGGATGATCGCCCCACTGCCATTCCGGCGGGGCCAGGTCGGAAGGACCGGTGGTCCAGATGCCGCAGCAGCCGGAGTGGGAACCCAGGAAGTAGGGTTCGGTCGGCATCAGCTCGGAGGGGGTGACTTCCGGCTCGATGTTCTCGCCCGCCCACACACCCGCCTGACCGATACACATGTCGAGGAAATCTTCCCAGGCTTCGGCTTCGAGGTGTTTGATCTTCTTTTTGGCTTCCTTGGGTCCGAACTCTTCTTCATAAGAGGCGGCCAGGGCTTGCAGGGCCAGGTCGGTCCGCATCAGGATCGGGCCACGGCCTTCGCGCATTTCTTTCATCATCAAGTGATTCCGCAGGCAGGTGGCCGGAACTTTGGCCAGGCCATAGGGCGGATAATCCTTGAGCATTTCCTTGTTGGTGTCCATGTAGACTTCGCCACGGCCATTGGTGGCCTTGGCTTTGAAGAGCAGGAACCAGGCACCCACCGGGCCGTAACCGTCCTTGAAGCGGGCGGGCACGAAACGGTTTTCCATCATGGTCAATTCGGCGCCGGACTGCACGGCCATGGCATAGGTGGAGCCGGCATTCCAGACCGGATACCAGGTGCGGCCCATGCCTTCGGCCACGGAACGGGGACGGAAGACGTTCACCGCGCCACCGGCCACCAGCAGGATCGCCTTGGCGGTGTAGACATAGATCTTGTCTTCGCGATTGGAGAAGCCCACGGCACCGGCCACGCGTTGCTCTTCCTTGGCGTCGAGCAGCAGCTTGACGATGAAGACGCGCTCCTGGATGTTCTCCATGCCCAGGGCCTTCTTGGCGGCTTCGGCCACGATCGATTTGTAGCTTTCGCCATTGATCATGATCTGCCATTTGCCGGAACGGACCGGCTGGCCGCCATCCTTGAGGGATTTCTCTTCGTCGCCGGGCTGTTTCCAGATCGGCAGACCCCACTCTTCGAACAACTGCACCGAGTTGTCCACATGACGACCCACGTCGCAGCACAGGTCATCGCGGGTGATGCCCATCAGATCGTTGGCGACCATGCGGGCATAGTCGGCCGGATCCAGGCCGCCCAGGTAGGTATTGATGGCGGACAGACCCTGGGCCACGGCGCCGGAGCGCTCCATGGCGGCCTTGTCCACCAGCCGGATGCGGGTGCCCGCAGGCGCCCAGCGCATCACTTCGTAAGCCGCGCCACAGGCGGCCATGCCACCACCGATGATCAGGATGTCGGTGTCAACGGTCTCGATATCGGGATTACCAAAGCTTCCCATGTCAAACAGTCTCCTCTCGCAAGTTTATGATGTATGCGGTTTCAAAAGGTTCCAGACAGCGTTCAGGCACCCACCTTGGGGAGTTCCGCGTTCTGGAGATTGAAGAAGCCGGGATCGTTCAGCTTGGAGAGATCCGGGGTCGGCTTGCCGCCATAGCAGTCGATGGAGCCCTCGGCCGTGGTGCGGATCGGGAACTTGAACCGTTTGACATTGCCATTGCGGAACTGGATGGTCCACATGATGGAGTCGGAACCGCGCAGCGGGATGACCGCGCCGCCCATGGGCACGATATCGGCATAGGCGCGGACTTCAATGGCCTGCTGCGGGCAGATCTTGACGCAGGAATAGCACTCCCAGCATTGATCCGGCTCCTGGTTGAAACCCTTCATCCGTTGCTTGTCGAGCTTCATGAGGTTGTTGGGGCAGATGTACATGCAGGCGGTTTTGTCCTGACCCTTGCAGCCGTCGCATTTGGCACTGATGACGAAACTTGGCATGGATGATTTTCTCCTGATTGGTTTGGTGATAAAAAAACGATTCATTCCCGACGGGACCACCCCGTCCATTCGGTCTGGTCAGCCGGTGGCCGCCTTGTGCAGCTTGACTTCCACCTTTTCGGCCTCGTTGAGGGCCGCGTAATAGGCCTGAAGAATCTTGACCACCTCGGGGCGGCTGAATTCTGCGGGCGGTTGTTCTCCTTCGGAAAGCATTTTGCGCAATTTCGTGCCGGAGAGCAGCAGACGGTCATCCTTGCTGTGCGGGCAGGTCTTGAGCGAGGCCATGCCCTGGCACTTGTAGCAGTAGAACGTCCAGTCGATTTTCAAAGGCCGGGTCTTGAGATCGCTTTCCGGCACCTGGTCGAAGATGTGCTGGGCGTCGAAGGGGCCGTAGTAATCGCCCACGCCGGCGTGGTCACGGCCCACGATCAGGTGGCTGCACCCGTAGTTCTGACGGAAGACCGCATGCAGCAGCGCCTCGCGGGGACCGGCATAGCGCATTTCCATGGGATAGCCGCCCTGGATCACCGTATCTTTGACGAAGTAGTTGTCGATCAGGGTGTTGATGGCATCGGCGCGCACTTCGGCGGGGATGTCACCGGCCTTGAGTTTGCCCAGGATTTGATGGATCAGCACGCCATCCATGGTTTCGATGGCGATCTTGGCCAGAAACTCGTGGGAGCGGTGCATGGGATTGCGGGTCTGGAAGGCGGCGACCTGGCTCCATCCTTTGGCTTCGAACAGCTCGCGGGTCTGGGAGGGGCGCATGTAGATGTTGCCGTATTTGACCGGGAATTCCCCTTCGGAGAGCACCTGGACCGGGCCGGCGATGTTGACTTCCGGTTGTTCCATCACCTTTTGGACGCCGGGGTGTTCCAGGTCTTCGGTGCCGAAGATCGTGCGGCACTCCAGGCCCTTGTCGATGGCATATTTTTCCGTGATGGTGATGATGCCGCGAATTTCGCCGGTCTCTTCATCGACCAGGGCCGCTTCCTGACCGATTTTCAGGCTGTTGGCCTGGCCATGGGTGGTGGAGAGGGTCACCGGCATGGGCCAGAAGACCCCGTTGGTGAGGTGCATGTTCTCGCACACGCCCTGCCAGTCGGCATGGCCCATGAAGCCATCCAGGGGGGTGAAGGCACCGATGCCCAGCATGATCAGATCGCAGGACTCGCGGGTGGTCATCTTGATCTGGTCCAGCTCCTTGGCGCGTTTTTTGGCGTCTTCCAGCGCGGAGCCGGTGAGCAGCAGGGGTTTGAGATCACCTCCACCATGAGGGGGGACGAGTTTGGACATGTGGATCGATTCTCCTTGGCAAATGGGCGGCGATGAGTCAGGGTTCTCGAACTAATTAATTTTTTATTGCAAAGAAATGATTGATTTGTTGGGCCAGTGCGGCCAGTGCGGCGCCCCGATGGCTCAGGGCGTCTTTGGTTCCTGCCTCCATGCAAGCGAAGGAGGTATCGTATCCTTCGGGAATGAAAATCGGGTCATAGCCAAAGCCGTTGTGGCCTTGCGGCTGTTCGGCGATGTGTCCTGCCACCGTGCCGGTGAAGCGGACGCAGCTCCCGTCCGGACGGGCCAGGGAGAGGACGCATTCAAAGCGGGCGCTGCGCGGTGCTTCGGGGCGCGCGGCCAGTTCGGCGAGCAGTTTGGCCACGTTCTGGCCATCGGTTGCCCCCTCTCCGGCATAGCGGGCCGAATAGACTCCGGGTGCGCCATCCAGACCATCGACCACCAGCCCGGAGTCGTCGGCCAGGGCTGCGGTATTCGTGAACGCTGCCACGGCCAGGGCCTTTTTGTCGGCATTGGCCTGGAAGGTCGTGCCATCTTCGATCACTTCGGGGCAGCCGGGAAAATCGTCCAGGGAGAGCAAATCGCCGGTCGGAAGAGCCAGAATGCGTTGGATCTCTTCCATTTTCTTGCGGTTGCGGGTGGCGAGGACAAGTTTCAAGGGGTTTTGCCCGTCAATCGTATGTCGTCTATGGGTATATTCGTATATTCGAAATCAGATGGTGCCCCAACTTGCCAGCCGCGTCAAGGATTTTCGAAAGATAAGCAAATTTTTTTCACGCAAGATGCATTTTATTCACAAGAAAGGAAAAAATCAAGGGAAAATCGCAGGTTGGAAAGGATTGTGACCGGATGTTTATTGTGCAATGCACCTAAAAAAGGGGGGCGGAGAGCCCATTTTTCAGGCGGTTTGCCTCCTTTTTGGAGCTGCCGCCGGTCGGTCGATCCGGGTCAATCCTGGAAAAAAGAAGGGGTCTGGGGGATTCATCCTTCAGGATTTTGACTTTAAACAAAAAAATTTAAAAATATTTTGTTTAAAGTCAAAATCCTGGGGGATGAATCCCCCAGACCCCCTCTTTTCTTTCAATGGGTTGTGACCGGCTCCGTCTTTTCTTCCTGGAATTGCAAAGCGTGCAGGGTGGCGAACAGCCCATGTCGCTCCAGCAGTTCGGCATGAGTGCCGATTTCGACGATTCTGCCCTTGGCCAGCACCACGATCCGGTCCACATGACGAATGGTGGAGAGCCGATGGGCGATGATCACCGCCGTGCGCCCGGTCATGAGCCGCTCCAGGGCCGCCTGGATCAACCGTTCGCTCACCGCATCCACCGAACTGGTCGCCTCGTCCAGCACCAGAATCGGCGGATCGAGGGCAAAAATCCGCGTCATGCCCAGCAACTGTCGCTGTCCCGCCGACAGATTGTTGCCCCGCTCGCCCAGGCGACTCTCCAGTCCGTCCGGCAACGATTGAATGAAATCCAGGGCGCCGGTTTCCCGCGCGGCCCATTCGATGCGCGCGCGGCTGATGGCGGGATCGAACAGACCGATGTTCTCGGCAATGGTCCCGGAAAACAGAACGGTCTCCTGACGCGCCACCCCAGCCAGACGCCGCAACCGGGCCAACGGCATCCGGTTGACCGGAACGCCATCGATGGTGATGACGCCCTGTTGCGGTTCGCAGGTGCGGTTGAGGAGTTTTATGAGTGTACTTTTTCCGGCGCCGGTGGGTCCGACCACGGCAATGCGCTCGCCCGGGGCAATGGTCAGATCGATGCCGGACAGAACGGTTTCCGCGCCATAACCGAACTGCACGCCTGCGAACCGGATCGCCCCTTGCGGCGGCTCACGCGGCGTCAGGGCCGAGGCTGCGGGGGGATCGGCAATGGCCGGCGGGGTGTCGATCAGGGTGAAGACCCGTTCCAGGGCGCTCATGGCCGATTGCATGGTGGTGAACTTGCCCGCCAGATCCCGGATCGGGAAAAAGAGCCGGCGCACCGCGTCGATGAAGGCGGTCAGAATGCCGATGGTCAGGGTGCCTTCGCTCATGAGCGTGGCGCCGTACCAGAAAAGCACCGCCACCACGCCGGTGGAGGCGGCTTCGACGAAACTGAATTGCAAGGCTTCCAGGAAGTTGCTTTTATCGGCGTTGGCGCGGTGATCGCGGTTGAGCTGGTCAAAGCGGGCCATGGCGGTCTGTTGCTGATGGAACAGTCGCATCACGTCGCGCCCTTCGCTCTCTTCGGTGAGCCGGGCGGTCATGCGCGCCTGGAGCAGGGTGCCCTGACGCTGGATGGTGCGCATGCGCCGGGTGACCTGGAAGGCGACCAGGATCACCAGCGGCATCAACACCAGCACCACCAGCGACAGACGGGGCGAGAGCGCGACCATGCCGATGGCGATGGCGATCAACAACAACAGATCCGCGAATAAATTAATCAAACCGGCGCTGACCATCTGGCTGATGGCTTCGGCATCGTTGGCCACCCGGTTGGTCAACGAGCCGCTCGGGTTTTTGGCGTAGAAGGCGGCATCCAGGGTGAGCAGATGGGCGAACAGCTCCTGCCGCAGATCGCTGATCACCCGCTGTCCGAGCATGGCGTTGATCATCGACTGGAAATAGCCGGAGATGAACTGGAAGATCACCAGCGCGGCCAGTGCGGCCAGCAGTCCGTAAAAGCCGTCGAGGTTGCCGGTCACCAGATGGCGGTCCACGGCCAGTTGAATCACCATCGGTTGCGCCACCTGGGAGAGGGCGCTCAGCGGGGGCAGGAGCATGGCCAGGGCGATCCAGCGGCGATGGGGTCGGGCATATCCCAGAAAGCGCATCATGAGGCGGGCGTCGAGAAAGGCGCCGTAGCGGGTCTCTTCGGTATCGGCCTGGACAGCGGGCATCATTGGGCAAGGGCCTCCAGGGCCTCGGCGCGGCTCATGGTGGTGTTCAGGTCGCGATAGAGCGGAGAGTCGGCGAGCAGGGTCTCGTGGGTGCCCGAGGCGACGATCCGCCCCTGGTCGAGCAGGTAGATCCGGTCGGCCTGCTTCAAGGCCGCGATGCGATGACAGACCATCACCACGGTGCGCAGACGGTGAGCGGCGCGCAGATTGTGGAGGATCCGCTCCTCGGTGCGGGCATCGACGTGGGAGAACACGTCGTCGAGCAGAAGAATCGTCGGCGCGCCGACCAGGGCGCGGGCCAGGGCGGCCCGCTGGCGTTGACCGCCGGAGAGGGTGATGCCCCGTTCGCCGATCAGGGTCTCCAGCCCCTTGGGAAAGTGTCGCACCTCGTCGTCGAAGGCGGCGAGCCGGATCGCCTCTTGCACCGCTTCCTGGTCCGCGCCGGGGCGGTCGAGTTGCAGATTCCGGAGCAGCGGCGCGGAGAAGAGAAAGCTCTCCTGGGGCACCATGGTCAACTCGCGGCGCAGTTCGGCCTCGGGCAGGGTGGAGATTTCCCGGCCATCGATGAACAGGGTGTCGGGCGGAGCGGGGTAGAGCCGGGCCAGCAGTTGGAGCAGGGCCGATTTGCCGCTGCCGATCCGTCCGGCCAGACCGATCAGGGCGCCTGGCGGGATGTCGAGGGTGATCTCCTGGAGCACGGGCCGGTCGGGTCGGAAGGCGAAGGAGAGGTTGCGGATCGCGATGGCGCCGTTCCAGCGTTGCGGGGCAGCCGGAGCGGCGGCGATGGCGGGCGGCAGAAAGGGTTGGGCATCGAGCACCATGCTGATGCGGTCGAGTGCGGCCAGTCCGCGTTGCATCACGGTGAGGATCCAGCCGAAACCGACCGTGGGCCAGATCAGCATGGCGAGATAGCCGGAGAAGGCGACGAAATCCCCCATGGTGAGCCGACCGGACGCCACCTCCTGACCGCCATAGGCCAGGATGATGAAACCGCCGCTGGCCCCGGCCAGCAGCACCATGGGGCCGAAGAGGCTTTGCATGCGGGCGTGGCGGATGGCGGCTTGCGAGAGTTCGTTGGTTTCGGCGGTGAAACGGGCGTTCCAGTCTGCCTCGCGGGCATGGGCGTGGATGGCGGCGATGCCGGCGATGGACTCCTGAATGAAGCCGGAGAGATGGCCGAAACGGTCGGCGACCACGCGGCTCAGGCGGTACATGCGCCGGGTGAGCAGGCGCGACAGTCCCAGCACCAGCGGGATCGGGGCCAGGGCATAGAGGGTCAGCAGCGGATCGAGTCCCACCATGACGGGCAGGGTGGCGACGTAGGCCATGAGCACGTTGGAGATTTGCAGAAATCCGGGACCGACGAACATGCGCACCGCGCTGACATCGGCGGCGGCGCGGGCGGCCAGATCGCCGGTTTTTTCCTGATCGAAGAAGGGGGCATCCAGGGTGAGCAGTTGGGCGTGATAGCGTTGGCGCAGGGCGAACTCCACATCGCGGCCCATGCCGAAGATGCGGGTGCGCGACTGGATGCGGAAAAAGGCGTTGGCGACGGCCAGCGCCAGGAGGGTCAGGATGTGGCGGGTCAATCCCTCCTGATGCATCAAGGCTTCGGTGGCCAGTTTCATCATGTAGGGGATGGCGGCGGCGCTGGCGTTGGTGGCGGCCAGGAGCAGAAAACCGAGCACGAAAGCCTGTTTCTGGCCGGTGAACAGGGGCAGCAGATGGCGCAGGCGCGTTCGGGTGGCGGCGGGTGTCGCGTTTTTCATGCGGGAAATGAATGAAAAACGGTTTTTATTGGTGGCGAATTTTGTATCATGCTAAACAGAGGCATCAACCGCCAGCGCGAATCATGAAAAGGACCATGGGGGAAACAGTGAACCGGATTCAGGATGCACCCGCGCTGCGTCAAGAGCAAGGTCTCGCGCGCAGGCAGGCGTCGGGCGTCGCGGACGGGATGGGGCGGCGTGCGGTGTTGCGGCGGTTGGTGGGAGCCGGTGTGCTGACCACGGGCGGATGGTGGGGGGTCGGGGCCGCGTTCGGCGGCGAGGGAGAGGGGTGGCTTGCCCGTCATCCCTGGATCGGCGCCTGGATCGAGAAGGATGGCTGGGATCCCAAATGGCTGGAGGGGTTGTTGTCCCCGCTGGAGCCGGATCCCAAGGTGCTCTACCTGATGGATCACCAGACCGAGGCCAAGCCCTATCACGAATATCGCGCGCTGGTGCTCAACTGGCGCCGCATCAGTTCGGGCCGGACGCTGTTGCGGCGTCATCGGAGCCTGTTGGCCGAAGTGGAGGGGTATTACCGCGTGCCGCCGGAATTTGTGGTGGCCTTGTGGGGGCTGGAGAGCGATTTCGGCAACAACATGGGACGCTTCAGCATTCTGCGCACCCTGTACACCCTGGCGGCCCACTATCCCAGGCGCGCGGACTATTTCAGAAGCGAGTTGCGGGAGTTTCTGCTGCTGTGCCGCGAGGAGGGATGGGATCCCCGTCAGCCCAAAGGCTCCTATGCCGGGGCCATGGGCCAGGTGCAGATGATGCCGGGGAGTTTGCGGCGCTATGCGGTTGATTTCAACCGCGATGGCCATCGGGACGTGATCCGGGATGTGCAGGATGTCCTGGGCTCGATCGCCTCGTTTCTCCACGGTCACGGCTGGTGCGCCGAAGGCGCGCTGGTGCAGCGGCTCGATGAGACTCCGGAGCTGGCCGGATTGGTGTCGTCGTCGTCCGGGGTGCGGCGACCGTGGCGGGAATGGCGCGAGCTGGGGGTGGTCTGGCCCGAGGAGCGGGCCGAACCGGGTGCGGAGGAGTCTCTGTCACTGATTGTCCTGGAAGAACGGGATGGACCTCGTTATTATATGACCTTCATGAATTTTTGGGTGATCACCCGCTGGAACCGTTCCAATCGGTTCGCGATGGTGGTGTGCGAGTTCGCCCGTGAGCTGAGTCGGATGGAGAAAGCATGCGCGCAGGGGGTTTTCAGGGGGTGAAACGGGCTGGATGGCTGTTGTT
Source organism: Magnetococcales bacterium (assembly GCA_015234115.1). Lineage (GTDB taxonomy): Bacteria > Pseudomonadota > Magnetococcia > Magnetococcales > Magnetaquicoccaceae > Magnetaquiglobus. The sequence continues at coordinate 3,811 of JADFWP010000043.1, read as the reverse complement.
GCTGCTTTTTGTGGCGGCCTGCGCCCGTATTCCGGAAAAGCCGGAGAGCGCCCCGTCCGCCCCGTCCAAGTCATCCGTGGCCAAACGGGGCACGTCGCGGCCCTACGAGGTTTTTGGCAAGATCTACTATCCCCTCACCGAAGAGGAGGCCGCCGGCTATTCCGAAGAGGGGATGGCTTCCTGGTATGGTCGGGAGTTTCACGACCGTCCCACGGCCAATGGCGAGCGGTTCGACATGAACAAGGTCTCCGCCGCCCATACCGTCCTGCCGTTGCCCATGCTGGTGCGGGTGACCAATCTCGACAATGGTCGCTTTTTGGATGTGCGCGTCAATGATCGCGGTCCCTTTGTCGATAATCGTCTGATCGATCTCTCCTATGCCGCAGCCGTGGAGCTGGGCTATGCCAATCGCGGTCTGGCGCGGGTGCGGGTGCAGGCGCTTTCCATGCAGGCCAAGGCCGATACGGATCAGATGTATCGCCCCCGTACCGGCACCCCCCCCTCGCCGCTGCCCACCCCTGGATCGGCCCGCAAGGATCTGGGCCTGGAGAGCAGGGAGAGCAAGACAGGCAAGGATCGTCAGGACACCCCCTGGAAAGAGACCTCCAGTGGCGCGACCGGTGGCGCAACCGGTGGCGGGAGCGGCCTGCATTATCTTCAGGTCGGCTCCTTCGGGCGCTACGAGAATGCCCAGGCGGTCGAGCGACGCTTGCAAAAGATCGGCAAACCCAAGATCATCAAGAGTTCCGTGGGTGCGCGCATCATGTATCGGGTGCGGCTGGGGCCTTTCACCACCGCCGAACAGGCCGAACAGACGGAACGGGCTGTGCGGAAGATGGAGATCGGCGAGGCTGTGATCATTCGGGATTGAGGACGGCGCTCTTGATCGAACGAACTGGAACAATCGTGTGTCACGGATAGTGGACGCCATGAGAATACCGTATAGATTGCCTCTGTGGGTGGTGGTTCTGATCGGGCTGTTGTGGCCCTGCGGCATCACCGTGGCCTGGGCCTCAGAGGAGGCGCCTCCCAAGGTGCGTGGGACCGCCGGGGTGCTGGGGGATCTGGACTCGGGGCGGGTGCTGTACACCCAGGATGCCGACACCCGGCTGCCGCCGGCGTCGCTCACCAAGGTGATGACCCTCTATCTGATCTACGAGGCGCTTGCCGCAGGGACCATCCAGCTGGATACCGAACTGCCGGTCAGCGAAAACGCCTGGCGCACCGGGGGATCGAAGACCTTCGTCAAGGTGAACGACCGGGTGCGGGTCGAAGACCTGATCCGGGGGATCGCCATCCAGAGCGGCAACGACGCCTGCGTGGTGATGGCCGAACATCTGAGCGGCTCGGAGAGCGCCTTCGTGGCCCTGATGAACGCCAAGGCCGGTGAGTTGGGTATGACCAACACTCATTTCACCAATGCCACCGGGCTGCCGGATCCGGAACATTACACCTCGGCCCGCGATCTGTTCACCCTGGCCAGCGCCCTGATGCGCAAGTTTCCCCAGTACAGCCACTATTCCCAGGAAAAGCAGTTCACCTACAACAATATCCGCCAGCTCAACCGCAACAATCTGTTGTGGCGCGATCCGATCGTCACGGGTCTCAAGACCGGTCACACCCGCGAAGCCGGTTATTGTCTGGTCGCCACCAGCGACAAGGAGGGGCAGCGCATGGGCGCCGTGGTGCTGGGCGCGACGACCCGCAAGAATCGCGAGGATGATGCCTTGCGTCTGATCCAGTACGGCAACAAGATGTATGAAACCGTCAAGTATTTCGATGCCCGCGCTTCGGTGCGCAAACTCCGGGTTTGGAAGGGAGATGCGCGGGAGGTGGACGGGATCGTGCAGGAACCGCTGCTGGTGACGGTCTCCCGCAAGGAGCGCAGCGCGCTGGAGGTCGGGGTGACCTATGACGAACCCCTGGTGGCTCCGATTGCCGCAGGCCAGAAGATCGGCACCGTGGTGGTCAAAGCCGGCGGCAAGGATCTCTTTACTCGGGATCTGGTGGCCGGGGCGGCGGTGGAGCGCGGGAATATTTTCCGGGTCATGCTGGATGCGTTGCGCATGACTGTTGGCTGGTGAGACGCTTGAGCAAAGGTATTTAAAGCGATGTCGGGGAAAAAATCGAAAAAGAAAGAGTCCCAGTTGGAGACCTTGGGCGATCCGGCTGCGCTCGGATCCCGCATCGATCACGGGGGTGCCGGGTCGGCTGCGCTGCATGAGGATCACGAGGGGCCTTCGATGGAGGAGATTCTCGCCTCGCTGGAGGAGTTGCTGGATGGGGAGGACGAGGACGCCTTGATGGACGATGAGGGGGAGACGTTCCCGGAGCGGGAGGAGGGGGAAGGGCTGCCGGACCAGGGTGACGCCGAGGGGCCGATCGAACTGGAATCGGTGGTGGACGAGGGTTCTTTGGCGCAAGAGGGCTTGGCGATGGGTGGAGCGATGGAGGAGGAGATGGAGGAGGCCGTCGGTGATCCCGTGGCGATGTCGGATCCGTTGGAGGACGAGGAGCCTTTGGATTTGAGCGGCATGGAGGTGGCTTTGGCCTTCATGGACGACGAAGCGGAGTCCGCGCACGATCATGACCACGATCATGATCATGGGTTTTCCAGCGGGATGGAGTCGGATCTGGATCAGGATTTCGAGTCCGAAGAGGAGTTTGCCAGCGAATCCGAGGTGGATGCGCAGACCGATGAGGTGCTGGATGCGGATCCGGATTTCGAGGCCGGCGGGGATTTCGGTTCCGAGGAGGAGTCCGGGGACGAGGAGATGCTGGAGTCCGGGTTGGACGAGGCGTTGGAGTCCGAATTGGATGCGGCGGTCGAGGCGGCTTTGCACGGGGAGGGGGGTGACGAGGAGGCGTTCGCACCGGAATCCGAAATTGCACCCGAGCTTGAATCCGAACCCGAGCTTGAACCGGAAATTGCGCCTGAGCTTGAACCCGACCTCGCGTCCGAACTTGAGTCCGAACCCGAGCTTGAACTGGAAATTGCGCCTGAGCTTGAACCCGACCTCGCGCCCGAGCTTGAATCCGAACCCGAGCTTGAATCCGACCTCGCGCCCGAGCTTGAACCCGACCTCGCGTCCGAACTTGAGTCCGAACCCGAGCTTGAACCGGAAATTGCGCCTGAGCTTGAACCCGACCTCGCGTCCGAACTTGAGTCCGAACCCGAGCTTGAACTCGACCTCGCGCCCGAGCTTGAATCCGACCTCGCGCCCGAGCTTGAATCCGAACCCGAGCTTGCACCCGACCTCGCACCCGAGCTTGAATCCGAACCCGAGTTTGAACCGGAAATCGAACCCGAGCTTGAATCCGACCTCGCACCCGAGCTTGAATCCGAACCCGAGCTTGAACCGGAAATTGCGCCTGAGCTTGAATCCGAACCCGAGTTTGAACCGGAAATCGAACCCGAGCTTGAATCCGAACCCGAACCTGAGCCTGAGCCGGAACCCGAACCCGAACCTGAGCCTGAGCCTGAGCCGGAACCCGAACCCGAACCCGAGCTTGAGCTTGAGCCGGAACCCGAGCTTGAGTCCGAGCTTGAATTGGAAATCGAGCCTGAGCCTGAACCCGAGCCTGAACCCGAGCCTGAGCCTGAACCCGAGCCTGAGCCTGAACCCGAGCCTGAGCCTGAACCCGAGCCTGAGCCTGAACCCGAGCTTGAGCCTGAGCCGGAACCCGAGCCAGAGCCGGAAATGATTTTGGCTCTCGGCCCGGCACCAACCGAGGAACCGGAACCCGAGCCAGAGTCCGAGCCTGAACCCGAGCCTGAACCCGAGCCTGAACCCGAGCTTGAACCCGAGCC
>JADFWP010000042.1 GCA_015234115.1 Magnetococcales bacterium | reverse complement strand
CCTGACCGATGCCCTACGCCGTCATACGGTGGCAACGGGGGTGCTGAATAGTTACCAGATTTTTTTGTTTAAAGTCAAAACCCTGGGGGACGAATCCCCCATCCCCCCTCTTTTTTTCAATGGTTTCAGGCAGGCAGCGGCAGGAGAGCCTGACGCATTTTCGCCAGGGCGCGTTGTTCCAGTTGTCGGATCCGCTCGCGGGAGACCCCGAGTTTGCGACCGATCTCTTCGAGGGTGAGGGGGGTGTCGTCGAGAATGCGCCAGGCGATGATCGCCCGTTCCCGATCATTGAGCACCCGCAAGGCGTCGATGGCCGCGCGACGATTGAGATTGGCCGTCTCGGTGGCCAGCAGCGCGACTTCCTGATTGTTGCGCTTGTCCGGGATGAGATTCTGCAACTCTTCGCCATCTTCGAGCACGCAGCGGTTCAGGGAGTCGTCCCGGTTGACCAGACGACCATCCATGTCGAGGATTTCCTGGGTCTTGGCGCCGAGCTTTTGTCCCAGCAGCATGGCCTCGTCCCGGTCCAGACGTTCGATCGAGCTTTTGTGACGCCGCAAGCTGAAAAACAGTTTGCGCTGCATGGCCGTGGTGCCGATTTTGACCAGACTCCACGAACGCAGGATGAACTCCTGAATCGAGGCGCGAATCCACCAGATGGCATAGGTGGCGAGACGGAATCCTTTGTAGGGATTGAATTTTTTGACGGCCTGCATCAGTCCCAACGATCCTTCCTGCACCAGGTCCATCAGGCGCAGGCCGTAGTTGGCATACTCTTTGGCGATTTTGACCACATAACGCAAATAGGACGAGACCAGCCGATGGGCGGCCTGAAGATCGGCGTGTTCGTAGTAACGGACCGCCAGTTGAAATTCCTCTTCCGGCGTGAGTATGGGGAATTGGTTGATTTCGCCAAGATAGCGTACCAGATCCCCCTGATCGGCTACTGGAACCAGCGCGTATGCCATCGTGGGTTTCATGAAGCCTCTAAGCGTGATAGATTGATGGGGATGGTTTTTCATGAAACAGGAGTCGTCACTGCAATGGAGTATATTATATGTCGGCATGGCTGTTCGTCAAGGGCTGGTTCCGCTCCCTGCTGTTTTTCGGGTTGTTCGTGGCCGGAACCCTCTTTTTTGGATTGTTGATCTCTGTGGCCTGGCCGCTCGTTTCTTTGGAGCGTCGTCGTTTGTGGGCGGCGGCCTGGTCGCGTTTCAGTCTGTGGAATCTGGGCTGGAGCTGCAACCTCCGTGAACGGGTCGAAGGGTGGGAAAATCTGCCGCCGCCGCCGTATGTGATTCTTTCCAAACATCAGTCGGCCTGGGAGACGGTGGCGTTTGTGTCGATTTTTTATCCTTGCGTCCAGGTGCTCAAACAGAGCCTGACCCGGATTCCGTTTTTCGGCTGGGCCTTGCTCGCCACAGGACAGATCGCCATCGATCGCAGCCGGGGCGTGGCGGCCCTGCATCGTCTGCACGAACAGGGCGCGCAACAACTGGCCCAGGGCGCGGCGGTGCTGATTTTTCCCGAAGGCACCCGTTCCGCGCCAGGGGTGACCGGCAAATACCATCCGGGCGGGGTCTCGCTGGCCTTGGCCAGTGGCGCGACCATCGTGCCCGTGGCCCACAATGCCGGTTCGTTCTGGCCCAGACGGTCGTTTTTGAAAAAATCGGGCGAAATCCGGGTGCGCATCGGTCCTCCGATTCCGACTGCCGGTCTGAGCCGTGCGGACCGCAAGGAACTGGTGAGCCGGGTGGAGGCCACCATCGAGGCCATGACAGCGGAACTGGAACAGGGATCGGTGGTCAAATAAAAAGAGAGCGCCTGGGCCGGATGGGCCAATCCCGGATGGGCCAATCCCGGAGGGGCCAATCCCGGATGGGCGAGAAGGTTTTTTTAATTTACTCCTGCGGCGTTGCTGCTACAATTGAACACAGGCGCGCGGATGGCGTGTGCAATCACTCGTGAACAGGGGGTCGGATCATGGATGGCGCTGGCAAGAAGTTGCTGGAAAAGGATGTTTTCGAGAATACGGTGGCGATTATCCGGGAGCTGTATGGCAAAGAGAGTTTCTGCGCCCGCGTCAAGGCCGAGCAGATCGTCATCGATATCGATGTAGAGCAGGGATGCACCAAAAGTGTCATGCTGGAGTATGGGAAATTCATCGTTTCCAGGGATGCCAAGGATGTCAACGGCAATTATGTCAAACACGACATCCTGAAGGATCCGCAATCGTTTGAGCAGTTCGTTTTTGTTGAAAAGTTTTATGAATACATGGACTGCAAGATCAACGACCTGACCGAGTACGAAATCTCCCTGCGGGAATACGAAAGCCTGCTGAAATTCTCCCAGATCACGGCAAACCTGAATTACAAGATGTTCCCGGCTCTGATGGAGTTTTTCAAGAAGGATTGCCAGAATACCTTCCGGGCGGTGTTCAACAAGGATCAGGCCAAGATCTTGAATATGCGTCTCGGGGAGTTGCTGATGGAGTATCAGCCCTGAGGATCAAGCCTCCGGACCGAAGGGGAGAGCATCCCCTTCGGTCCGTTTTTTTTGGCTTTGGAACGGCGGGTCTATTCCGGCAAGGTCTGGGTGTGGGCCAGAATATCGGTCAGGATGTCGATCGGCAGGCTGAACAGCGCCACCATGCGATCTTCCTTGAGTTTGGGTTGGCCAAAACGGATCTTGAACAGGGCCTCCCAGGGATTTTCCCGTGATGCCGCTCCGAGGTGTTCGGGTTTGTCCGGCGTGCCGAAGTTCAATTCCTGTCCGGTCAGGCCGTGACAGGTGGCGCAAATGGTCTGGAAATGTGGTCCGCCCCGGTTGGCATCCCCTTTGGCCTTGCCGGTTTCCGGGTCGATGACGGTCGCCATGTCGATCTGACCACGGGTGACGAACAGGGCCAGATCCTGAATATCCCCATCGGAGAGTTGTTTCGGGGTATAGCTGTGGGTGGGATTGCGCAGAATGGTCGCCACCTGGGCCGGATCCTTGCCCTGCCACGCCAGAATGCCTGGAATGCCGGTGGCATGTTTGCCTTTTCCGTAAGCGCCGTCTTTGCCTTTGCCGTCCCAGCCGTGACACTCCTTGCAACGCCAGGTATCCATGCCTTTGGCCTTGCCTTCTTTGGGATAGGCGGGATGGTTCTCTTTGGGCGGTTTGGTCTGGAGCAGCACCCCCCAGTTGTCATAGAGTCTGGCGCCACGCACAATGCGATAGGCATCGGTGTAGCTGTCGGCCAGCAGTGAGGCCGGGATGAGCAACCAACCGGTCAGAATCGCGATGATCGGCAGCAGGGTTGGTTTGGCCGTGGTTCTGAATGGGGAGGGTTTCATGATCGCTCCTGTGGCAAAGCGTCGGGGGAGGTTTCCTGGAACTGGGGCAGGTTGTAGGCGAGAATCACCCGGTTGCGGCCTTGATGTTTGGCCTCGTAGAGGGCCTGATCGGCCATTTTGATCATCTCTTCCGGGGTTTTCAACTGTGGATGCGGGAAGACCGCCACGCCAATGCTGATGGTGACCCGCAACCCCTGGACGGGGGTGGCTTCGATTCTGGCCCGGAGCCGTTCGGCAGGGATGAAACAGCCATCCTGGGACTGCGGCGCCGGGGTGCTGGTGAGAATGACACAGAACTCCTCCCCGCCATAGCGGCAGGGGAAATCGTTTTTGCGGAACTGATCCTTGAGGATGTGGCCGATCGTTTCGAGCACCCGGTCTCCCATGTCGTGGCCATGGGTGTCGTTGAATTTTTTGAAGTGGTCCACATCGAACAGCAGAATGGTCAGCGGATGGCCATAGCGTCTGGCCCGTGAGAACTCCTCGCGGAGCAGTTCATCCATGCGGCGGCGGTTGAACAGGCCGGTCAGCTTGTCGGTATAGGAGATCTGGCGCAGCTCCTCTTCGAGTTTTTTCTCTTCGGTGATATCGCGGATCAGGGCAGCCGAACCGATCACCTTGCCCTTCTGGTTGCAGATGCGGGCGGCATTGATCTGGATGACGCGATTGTTGAAGACCACCACATCGGGGATGCCGTGGCCGTTGTTGTCGATGAAGGCCCGGATGTAGTCCGGATCGTCGAGGAAATGGAGGAAACCCTCCTCGCTGATCTGCTGGGCGGTCTTGCCGAGCAGCCGTTCTGCTGCCGGATTGACCAGCACCACCCGTTCGTTTTCGTCGGTAGCGATCATGCCTTCGCGGGCGCTGAGGATGATGGTGGCGAGCTTGTTTTTTTCCTGCTGGAAGCCGTCATAGGTTTTGAGCAGCTGTTTGACCATGGTATTGAAACTTTCGGACATGGTACGCAGCTCGTCGTTGCCGCTGGCGTTGACTTCGGTGGTATAATCCCCGTCCGCCACCTTGGACATGGCTTCGGTGACCAGTTGGATTTTTTTCACCACCATGCGTTGGGTGAGTTGCCAGACCAGCAGCAACAGCAGTGCCAGGGCGATGCCGGCGATGCGCAGGGCGCGCCAGCGGGCCTCTTCGATGGCTGCGTAGACCGGTGTCATGGAGGTGGTCAGTTTGACCACGCCGATGGATTCGTGTTCGTCGCCGTGGCAGCCGTGGCACGATTTGCTCATGCCGATCGGGGCCAGCAGGTTCATCAGGGATTCGCCGGTTTCCGACCGGCTCGGATAGGAGACGATGGCATCCATGGACAATGCCTGTTGCAGGTATTTGTCATCCTTGGCCAGCACCTGGACCGAGGTTTCGGTTTCTTTGGGCAGAAAGAAGGTTTTCCCTTTGCGCCAGTTGACATCTTCGATGGTTTGATTGTCCAGGAAGGCTTCCATGCCATCGCGGCGCATGATTTTGACTTCGATCAGGCCGGGAACCTGTTGCAGCAGGGAGGCGTAATTCTGCGCCACATCTGCGGACCCCTTGAGCATCAGGGCGCGCAATCCGTAGATGGTGGTCTGGAGCAATTCGGAACGGGTTCGTTTGTTTTGCTCCAGAATGGTGGATTCTTCGTGTTTGGCGTAGAAGGTGGTCATGCCCAGCAGAATCAACGTGGAGGCGATCCCCACAGCCAGCATGATTTTTTGTCCAATACCTTTGGCCGTTATTTTCATTGGTTCATTAATTTTTTCGGAGTGGGATGTGTCGGATTCAGCAAATTGAAGATTCATTTTTGATGGTTTGCTCTGGTTTGTCAATTGGTATTTGTAGATGGATTCGTCATTCCCTGGGACAGAGTATTGGCCAGGCGGGCAAATTCGGCGATGGAAAGGGTTTCTCCCCGACGTTGCGGATCGATCCGGTTCTGTTCCAGCCACGGGCGCGGGTTGTCGTGCATGACCCGCAGGGAATTCGCAAGCACCTTGCGGCGTTGACCAAAGGCCGCGCGCACCACTTGTGAAAAGAGCGCCGGGTCATCGATTTCGGCCAGTGGCGCGGGACGGCGGGTCAGTTGCACCACGGTCGAGTTGACCTTGGGCGGGGGATGGAAGGCCGCAGGGGGAAGGTGCAGGATCGGTTCGATCTCCATCCACAGGCCGCACGGCACCGACAGGGCGCCATAGGCTTTGGTGCCGGGTTGGGCATAGAGGCGTTCGGCCACTTCGGTTTGCACCATCAGGGTCATCCGGGCGATGGCCTCTTTTTGCGCGATGAAGTGCATCAACAACGGGGTGCTGATGTTGTAGGGGAGATTGGCGACAATCTGCAATTCTCCACCCAATTGTTCTGCCAACTGGCGATAATCGACCCGCAACGCATCGGTTTGTTCTACATGCAATTGTCCCAGTCCACGGGTGCGCTGGCGCAGAAACGGGATCAGTTCTTCGTCCAGTTCGATGGCCCAGACCGCGCCGGCGGCACGCAGCAGCCATTCGGTCAGGGCGCCGGGTCCGGGGCCGATCTCCACCACCCGGTCGCCGGGTCCGACGCCGGAGGCCGAGACAATGGCCTGGGCTGCTGCGGCATCCACGAGAAAATGTTGCCCAAGCCGTTTTTTGGTGCCCGGAACCGAGCGTGCGGGGGGGTGGGGCGCGTTCATCCCAGGAAACGACGCACACGGGGAATGAACTCCGTGGGGGTGAAGGGTTTGTTGATGAAATCGTTCGCACCCAGTCGGAAGGCGGCTTCGCGGGTTTCGATGGTGTCGTCGCCGGTGACGAGAATCATTGGGATCAGCCGGGTTTTGGGATCGGCCCGGATGCGGGTCAGAAAGGTGAAGCCATCCATGCCGGGCATCTGCACATCGCAGATGATCAGATGGCAGGGGTGGGTTTGCAGCACCTCCAGCGCCTGGAGGCCGTTGGTGGATTCGTGGGTGCGCACGCCGTCGTTGTGGAGAAAAGCCAGCAGCAGTTGTCGGAACTCCTCGTCGTCGTCCACGATCAGGGCCTGGGGGATCACTTCGGGCAGATGGGCATAGAAAATACTGCCGATCCCCTCCTTGGATTCCACGGTCAGATCGCCGTGGTGGGCGCGCAACAGATCGCGACTGAAGGGCAGGCCGTAACCGGTGCCGTGTTCGCCCGCCGTACCCACGGTCGAGGTCTTCTCCTCCAGGCTGAAGAGTTTGGCCAGTCGTTTTTGTCGGATGCCGATGCCGGTATCCAGGACCGCCAGGGTCGAGGGTTTGTTCGGCGGTCGCAACAGCGTGATCCGGTCGCCTTTGTTGCAGAATTTCACCGCATTGGTGAGCAGGTTATGCACCACCTCGCCGAACAGGCTGGGATCGGCGTGCAGCCGGAAGGCTTCGGGCAGATTGTTGACCAGTTCGATCCCTTTCTGTTCGGCCAGGGGGCGGATCGATTCCAGCGCCTTGTCCCCGGCGAAGCGGGCGTTGAAAAAGCGTGACTCGGGCACGATTTTGCCGGTTTTCAGACGGCTGATATCGAGGATTTCGTCGATCAGGGCGAGCATTTTGGCACTGCTTTCGGTGATCCAGTTCAAATACCCCTTTTGTTTCTTGCTCAGGGGGTTTTTGGGGTCGAGATCGAGCAGTTCCAGAAAGCCCAGAATCGAGGTGAAGGGACCGCGCAGGTCGTGGGCCACCAACGAGACGAACTGATCCTTGAGTCGGGTGGCGCGCTGGGCCGCATCCCGGGCGCGCAGCAGGGCGGCCTTGTCCTTGCGGTGTTTGGTGACATCCCGCAAAATCACCACCACATGCCAGATGTTGCGGATCTGGATGGCCGACGAGGAGGCTTCCACCGGGAAGGTCTTGCCGTTTTTGCGGCGTACCATGAATTCGGTCACGCGGCCAATCATGGTGCCCTTGCCGGTGCGGCTGAAGTTTTTGATGCTGTTTTTCAGGCGGGTGGCAAATTCCGACGCGGGGAGCAGATCGAAGACCGGTCGTCCGAGAATCTCTTCGGCGGGATAGCCGAACACCCGGATGGCAGCCGGATTCCAGAAGGTCACCCGCATCTGGCCATCGAGAATCAGGATCGGATCCGGTGCGGCCGAGGCAATGGCGTCGAGCCGTTCGCGGGCTTCGCTCAAGACCACGGCATCGGTTTCGACCCGTTTTTCCAGTTGGGTTTTGGCCTTTTGGAGTTCGGCCAGGGCCGCTTCCAGATTGCAGGCCGTGCGACGTTTCTCCAGGACGTGATGAATGGCCCGGTTGAGGCTTTCGACGCTCAGTTCGCTTTTGCGCAGGTAGTCGTCCGCGCCGACCCGGACCGCCTCGACCAGGGCCTCGTCCCCTTCGGTGCCGGTGAACAGAATGCAGCCCGCCCGGCTGCCCATGGCCTTCATGCGTCGGATCAGATCAATGCCCGACTCGCCATCCAGTCGATAATCGACAAAGGCCACCTGGGGATCGCGCTGTTCCACCTGTTGGATCGCCTCTTCTCCCGTGGCGCAGGTGACGGGCACCAGGGTCCAGCGGGTGAGTTTTTTCAGCAATCCGGACAACAAGGCCCGTTCCATCGGGTTGTCGTCCACGATCAGGGCCGGAATTGGGTCATCCATGGGTTCGGTAGTCAATCGTTTCTCGCATGTTATGGATTATTGGGCAGGCGGGTGTTTCGTTTCTTGCACAGGCTATATGCAAGGGTGTTGCCATGCAGCATAACACGTTTTTTGTCAGGGAGGGGGAAAAGGATGTGTGGATCTTGCATTTTTTTGGCAGCGATTACCTGTTTGCAAATGGTTCCTGTTGCGTTGTGAGCAGGGGATGAACGGTATCCATGGATAAACATGATCTCTTATATTTTACCATGGAACTCCGTAAAGGAGGTCCACGGTAGGGGAGTGAGAGGGTTTTGCCCTCATCGGCAAGTTGATGTGTCCAGGTTGGAGCCTGCACGGTTTGTTTTTTGTGTCATGGCAGAGCAATCTTGCTTGACTGGTAATGATAATGATACACTGATGCAATAAAGACTTGCCGTCAGAATAATGAACGTTTGGTAATATGGTGAATCGGTTGTATCCGGGAGGGGAAGCAAGAGGGGGTAGAGCAGAATATTTGGTTATGAATGAGCAATATAATTTGTTGGTCGTCGAGGACGATCCTCTGACTCGGGCGCTGCTGGTGGCTTATTTCGAGAAGGAGGGCTATCATATTGTTGCGGCGGAGAACGGCTCCGGCATGTGGGCGCATCTGGAAAGCGCACGGATCGATCTGGTGTTGCTGGATATCAATCTGCCCGGTGAAGACGGTTTTTCTCTGACCCGTGCGCTGCGGCAACGCTCCGAGATCGGGATCATTCTGGTGACCGCCCGCAAGGAGGATATGGATCGGATCGTGGGGTTGGAGTTGGGAGCGGATGACTATGTCATGAAGCCCTTCAACGAACGCGAACTGCTGATGCGCGTCAAGAATTTGTTGCGTCGGACCTGCCGTCAGCGCGAAGAAGAGGAACCGGTGCTCACCCGTTATTGTTTCAGCGGGTGGGTTCTGGACAGCGAACGGCGGCGTCTGACCGCGCCGACAGGAGAGCAGATCGCGTTGACCAATGGGGAGTATGGGCTGTTGCTGGCACTGGTGCGCAAGCCGGATCGGGTCTTCACCCGCGATCAATTGCTGGAGGTGGTCAGCAGTCGCGAATGGCTTCCCAACGATCGCACCATCGATGTCATGGTCAACCGGTTGCGCCGCAAACTGGGCGATACGCCCAATCCGCGTCTGCTGGTCACGGTGCATGGCGTCGGCTACCGGTTCATGATCGATGCCGACTGAGATGCCTGCGGATGACGGGTGTCGGTCGGGAAGAAGAGGCTTTCCGTCGGTGGGGATTGCGTGTATGCTGTCAAAATTACCACATTCCCAACCGGGCGGAAAACATCGTTATCACCTGGACCGCTTTGCCGGTTGCTTCCTCTGAACGGGTTTTTGTAAGAATCGCATTACGGCTAGGAGAATGCCTGTGTCCGCCATGCCTGTTCCTGCCCGGCTTTCCTGTGCTTTGTTCGGATTATGGATCCTGTTGACAAATCTGCTCTTTCTGACGTCCCAGGAGGCCATGGCCACGGACAGGAAGCGACTTTTCGTGGTCAGCAGTTACCATCGGGAATATCTGTGGTCCCAGGAAACCCAGCGCGGGGTGTGTGACGCATTGCTCAAATTTGGTTATCTGGACACCCCGGAGCAGGCGGCGCGTTTTTCTCGGGAGGATTTCGTCGAATCATCGCGGGCCGTGATCCAGAAGGTCTGGATGGATACCAAACGCAAGAGCAGCCAGTCCGACCTTGCCCGGAGTTCCGCCCGGATCCTGGAAGAGGCGCGTCGTTTCCAGCCGGATCTGATTCTGCTTGGCGACGACAACGCCGCCAACTACATCGGCACCCAGTTTCTGGATACCAGAATCCCCGTGGTCTTCTGGGGCGTGAACGTCTGGCCGCTCAAGTATGGTCTGCTCGACACCATCGAACGACCCGGCCACAACGTCACCGGCGTCTATCAGCCCGGTTACATGCGGGAGGGTTTGGCGTTTCTGGTCAAACTGGCGCCACAGGTCAAGACGCTCGGCGTGCTGGCGGACGAATCCGAGACCAGTCTTTCCAAGGTCAAGGAGCTGCACCGTCAGGCCGAGGCGGGCCAACTGCCGGTGCGCATCGTCGCCACCGTGGTGACCAACGACGAGGCTGCCTGGAAAGCGGGCGCCCTCGATCTGGCCAAACAGGCCGATGCGATCTATCTGACCAACCACAATACCATCCGGGATGCCTCCGGCCAATCCATCGACCAACTGCGGCTTGGCGCCTGGTATCTGCGTCATGTCCGCAAGCCCGATATCGGGGATGCCAAACAATTTGTCCAGGAAGGGGTGTTGTGTGCCGCCGACGACTCCGGCTACAAGCAGGGTTACGAGGCGGTACGCATGGCGGATCGGATCCTGGCCCACGGGGCGGATCCGGCGACCATGGCGCCCGTGGCGCCCGAACGCGGGGCGTTGATTCTCAACCGGGAGCGAGCGCGCATGCTGGGTATCGATCCCGCCCTGATCTCCGCGCCATGGGTCGAGGAGACCATCGAACGGGCCGAAGCCCTGAAGCAACATCCGGAAGCCCCATGAATTCGTCGGGACGTTCCATTTTTCATAAATTGCTGGGCGGGTTTGTCGGGGTCGGAGTGCTGTTGACCCTGCTGTTTGGTTCGATCCAGTACTGGGTCGCCAAACGTCAGATCCAGCAGGAGATGGAACTGGCTGCCCGTCACACAATTGAAGAATCGGTCGCCTATTTCGACAAGGTGCATGCCGTGCCTCTGGAGAGCGGCCTGCGCATCCTGGAAAAACTCTCGGGCCTGGACGACATGCTTCAGGCATGGGGGGACAAAGCCCTGTTGATCCGTCCCACGGTTGAAAAACAGTTTCTGCACATTCTTTCGGTCCAGCAGGGGCTGTTCCTGTCGATCCGCTTTTTCGATCAGCAGGGGCAGGAGCGGGTCGCGGTCGCGGAAAACAAACGGATGCGTGAATACCGGAAACTTTCCAATGAAACGGATTCGGATCCTTATTATCAACAGGCCCGGCTGCTTTACCGGCAGTTGCAGGAGGCGCCGACCGGCGCGATCCGTTATCTGGCCCCGTTCCAGATGCCCGATGGACGCTGGACCCTGCTGGCCGGCATTCCCAAATGGGATCCGGTGATCGGCGGATTCACCGGCGCCATTCTGCTGCACAGCGATCTGACGGATTATCTGCGTCACGTCACCGGACTGAGGGTGGCCGGATATCATGGAGCACGTCTGTTCCGGAATCGCGGCGCGGAGTTGCTGCCCATCGATGGCGGGGAGCCCATCGCGTTGCCTCTGGCCGGAGCGTGGTTTTCCGAAGAAATCCGGCTTGGCGAGGACAGGGAGGCCGTGGTGCTGCGGACCGCTTTCCAGATCACGCCGGAGATGGTGCATGGGGTGATCCGGCAGGAGATGCTGTTCGTTTTTGTCCTGATGGGATTGATGCTGGCGCTGGTGGCGGCCTTTGCCTATCTGCTCTCGCGCCGGCTTTCGGCGCCGATCATCCAGTTGTGTCAGGGCATGCATTCCATCGGGGAGGGGCGTTTCGAGACCCTGCCGGTGACCACCCGCGACGAGATTGGCGATCTGGCCACGGCCTTCAACCGTATGGTGCTCGATCTCCGGACCAAAACTTCGGCACTGGAGCGTTCCAGTGACGAGGCGGCTTTGGCCAATCGCGCCAAGAGCCTCTTTCTGGCCAACATGAGCCATGAAATCCGCACCCCGATGAATGCCGTGATCGGTTTGACCGATCTGGCGTTGCACACCGAACTGCCCCCCAAGGCCCGTGACCATCTGATCAAAATCGCTGGCGCTTCTCATTCCTTGTTGCGCATCATCAACGATATCCTTGACTTCTCGAAAATCGATGCCGGACGGTTGGAACTGGAACAGGTCGATTTCCGTTGTGCGGAACGGTTGGATCATCTGGCCGAACTGTTCCGGCAGCAGGTGGCGGACAAGCGGCTCAAACTCACTTTTGTCCGTGACGAGGCGGTTCCGGAGGTCGTGCGGGGGGATCCGGTGCGGCTGGAACAGATCCTGATGAACCTGATCGGCAACGCCATCAAGTTTTCTGCGGCGGGTGGAAAGGTGGTGGTGACGGTCCGGCGCATCCAGGAGGCGGATCCCGGGATGATCCGGTTGCGGATTTCGGTGCAGGATACCGGCATCGGCATTGCAGCCGAACATGCGGCGCGGTTGTTTCAACCGTTTTCCCAGGCCGATCTGTCGATCAGCCGCACCCATGGCGGCACCGGTCTCGGACTGGCCATCAGCAAACGGCTGGTCGAGTTGATGGGGGGAGAGATCTGGCTGGAGAGCACGCCAGGCGTGGGGAGCATCTTTCATTTTACCGTCCGGTTCGCGCCGGGCGCGGAGCCTGCCGGAGCCGGGCCGGAGTCGCGTCCGGTGCGCGGTCCGGTGTTGGATCTGGCGACCTGTCGGGAGTGTCTTGCCGGCGCCAGGGTGTTGCTGGTGGAAGACAACCTCATCAACCGTCAGGTCGCTCAGGAGAATCTGGAACTGGTCGGCATGGTGGTGGAGGTGGCGGGGAACGGCCTGGAAGCGATCCGGAAAGTGGGGGTCAGCCATTTTGATCTGGTGTTGATGGATGTCCAGATGCCGCAGATGGATGGCTACGCGGCAACCCGAATTCTGCGTGCCGATCCCCGATTCCGCCATCTGCCCATTGTGGCCATGACGGCGCACGCCATGGAGGAGGATCATCGCGCGAGTCTGGAGGCGGGCATGAACGATCATCTGACCAAGCCCATCGACCGTCAGCGACTGTACGGCGCCTTGCTGCGCTGGATTGCGCCGGATGCCGTGGTGTCAGGCGTTCCCGTGGTGGAAGAGGAGGCGCTTCCGATGACCGAAGAACCAGAGCATCCACAGCCGCAGCCTGTGCTGGATCGTCCGATGTTGTTGGATCTGATCAACAACAATCAGGTGTTGTTGCGTTCGTTGCTGGTTGAGTTCCAGAAACAGTACACAACGGTAGTCGAGATTTTGCGCAGTCTGCTTGCCGGACGGCGGCAGGGGGATCTGGAGCGGGCCAGGAGTCTGGTTCACTCGTTGAAAGGATCTTCCGGGAATCTGTCGGCCATGGGATTGTACGAAGCGGCCCGCGATCTGGAAAGTGCCATCCGGGAGGATCGTCAGCAGGCGTGGCCTGATGGCCTGGATCGATTGCAAACCGGATTGAGCGCTGTGCTGGCAGCGGTGGAGGAGTGGCTGGAAGAGTTGCAGGCCGCTGAATCGATTCCTGAACCAGGGGTGATCCGTCAGGATCCGCCGCAGATCGACTGGGTGCGGGCCACGGTTCTGATGCGCACTCTGGATGAGTTGCTGACGCATCAGGATTTCTCTTCCCAGGGGTGTTTTGAAGAGTTGAGTTGTTGTCTGGCAGGAGTTGCAGGCGTGGATCCGCTTGCCGACGCCTTGGAGCAACTGGATTTCTCTCGTGGACGCAAGGCGTTGCGGGTTCTGGCGCAGCAGCTTTCGGTAGAGTTGGATGGCGCGTGAACCGGATGACAGGGGTTACACGGTCACCTCGTCGTGGAAGACCTCGACATAGAGTGGACCGTGCGTGGTCATGAAATAGCAGCGCGTGCTTTTTTCCGAGAGGATGGTGGGCCGATCCTGCGGATCGGTGCCGTAGACGATCCGGGGCGGAGTCAGGTCGATGTTGTCGCTGATGCGGCTTTTCAGGGCGCCGGCGAGAATGTTGGTCAACTCGCCGAGTGCATCCTGCGCAGTGGTATCGAAGGATTCGATCGGCTCTCCGGCAAAAGTCGCAGCCAGGGCAATGGCGGCATGGGATGGCGCAGAGAGATGGACGCCGCCTGCGATCGGTCCCTGAAACGAGACGATGGCGGTGACATCGGCCCGATGGGTCAGGTGGGGTTGGCTTTCTTCCATCGTGAGCGCCGGTCCATCCTGAAGTCCGATATCGGTGTAGAAAAAGGCCATGGCGGTTTCATGCATCGCCTCCTGGATGGCCTTGATCAAGGTGGATTGCAGTGCCAGTTTCATGGCAGAAAGCTCCTGAAGCTCGGGATACGTCGTTTGTCAATGGGGTCCAGGGGCCATTGGCCCCTGGTGGGGTCCAGGGGCGAAGACCTTGGGACTTTGGCCTTTGGCGCGCTGTGCCGCAGGCGCGCCCTCCGGTCGCCGCAGGCGACGCCTTTGGGCCAAAAACACATCCTCCCGAAATGGTTGCGGTTTAAAAACAAAACCTTAAAATTTTTCTGTTTAAAGTCAAAACCCTGGGGGAGGAATCCCCCAGACCCCTTCTTTTCTTTCAATAATTTATCACACTCCTGCCAACGGCGTCCACCATGACCATTCGTGTTGCCATTCACCATCGCACCATTTACCGTTACGATCGGGCGATCACCCTTTCGCCCCATGTGTTCCGGTTGCGCCCGGCTCCCCACTGCCGCACCCCGATCCGGGCCTATGGCCTGAAGATCCTGCCGGAAAATCATTTCATCAACTGGCAACAGGATCCCTTCGGCAACTATCTGGCCCGGGTGGTCTTTCCGGAGAAATGCACCTCCCTGGAGGTCGCGGTGGAGGTGATCGCCGAAATGTCGGTGATCAATCCGTTCGATTTCTTTGTGGAAGAGTATGCCGACAAATTCCCGTTCGCCTACGAGCCGTCACTCTCCCAGGAACTCACTCCCTACCTGAAATCCGCCAAGGCCGGTCCGCGGCTGACCCAATGGCTGGCCGAAGTCTCTTTGGAACCCTACAATACCGTGTTGTTTCTGGTGGCGCTCAATCAGCGGCTGTGGAAGGATATCGGCTATACCATCCGCATGGAACCGGGGGTGCAGTCGAGCGAAGAGACCCTGCAACGCAAAACCGGCTCGTGTCGTGACAGCGCCTGGCTGATGGTGGAGATTTTGCGTCATCTGGGGCTGGCGGCCCGTTTTGTCTCGGGCTATCTGGTGCAGCTCACTCCGGATCAGCCGGCCCTCGACGGCCCTTCGGGACCGGACCAGGATTTCACCGATCTGCATGCCTGGGCCGAGGTCTATCTGCCGGGAGCGGGCTGGGTGGGACTCGATCCCACCTCGGGACTCTTTGCCGGGGAGGGCCATATCCCGCTGGCCTGCACGCCCCATCCGAGCAGCGCGGCTGCGGTCACGGGATTGATGGAGCCGTGCGAAACCGTTTTTGAATACGACAACAGCGTCACCCGCATTCTGGAGCATCCCAGAGTCACCAAACCCTATTCCGAGGAGAGCTGGGCCGAAGTCCAGGCCGTGGGCCGTCTGGTGGATGAACGGCTTGGGCAGGATGGCGTCCATCTGACCATGGGCGGGGAACCCACCTTCATCGCCACGGAGCAGACCGAAGAACCGGAATGGAACTTCGCTGCCGACGGTCCCCACAAACGACAACTCGCCACCGTCTTGACCCGACGGCTTTTCGACCGTTTTGCACCGGGCGGCGTGCTGCAACATGGCCAGGGCAAATGGTATCCCGGCGAACCGCTGCCGCGCTGGCGTTATTCCTGTTACTGGCGCCGGGACGGCCAGCCGGTGTGGCGCGATCCGGAGCTGATCGCCTGGGGTCGGGAGAGTCTCGGTCACGACACCCTGCTGGGAGAGAAATTTCTGAAGGCTTTGGCCAGGGAGTTGGGGCTGGCGGCCAAGGCGATCATTCCGGCCTACGAGGATCCGTTCTATCACCTGTGGCAGGAGATGCGCACGCCGGTGGATCGGGATCCGGCCAGGGCGATTCCCAAAGATTCTCTGGATCGTCAACGGCTGGCTGCCCTGTTGCAGCGCGGCCCGGAAAAACCCACCGGACATCTGTTGCCGGTGTTGCGTGTCGCTGACCGGTGGCGTTCGTCGGTGTGGCCGTTGCGGCGCAAGGATCTGTTTTTGGCGCCGGGGGATTCTCCCATGGGGTTGCGGCTGCCGCTGGACTCGCTGCCGGAGTCGTGGAATCAGGAGGAGCAGTTTCTGGAGGAGCGCTCCTGGTTCGCGCCGATTCCGCCGTTGCCGCCCCATCCGGATGCGGCTGTGATTCTGCCGGTGGAGGTGGCGGACAAGGAGGCTGCGCCTGCGCCTGAAGTGGTGGTCCGTTCGGCGTTGTGCGTTGAGCCAAGAGATGGCATTTTAAGGGTTTTTCTGCCGCCGCTCGGATTGCTGGAAGAGTATCTGGAGCTGGTTGCAGCCATCGAGCGGGTGGCGGCCCGGCTGAAAGTGCCGCTGCTGCTGGAGGGGTATGAGCCTCCGCACGATCCGCGTCTGGTGCGGCTGCTGGTGACCCCGGATCCGGGGGTGATCGAGGTCAACGTGCATCCGGCGGCCAGTTGGCCGGAGCTGGAGGCCACCACGCTCGCCCTTTATGAAGAGGCGCGCGCCTCCCGGCTGGCCACGGAGAAATTCATGCTCGACGGTCGTCACACCGGCACCGGTGGCGGCAATCATGTGGTGATCGGGGCGGCGACCCCCGCCGACAGTCCCTTGCTGAAACGGCCCGATCTGTTGCGCAGTCTGATCACCTGCTGGCAGCATCATCCGGGTTTGTCTTATCTTTTTTCCGGGATGTTCATCGGTCCCACCAGTCAGGCGCCACGGGTGGACGAGGCCCGTTCCGAAGCCCTCTACGAACTGGAAATCGCCTTTCAGCAGATGCCCGAAGGCGAAGTGGCCGCGCCCTGGCTGGTGGATCGGTTGTTGCGTCATTTGCTGGTGGACCTGACCGGCAACACCCATCGGGCCGAGTTTTGCATCGACAAGCTTTACTCTCCGGATGGCACGGCGGGTCGTTTGGGCCTGCTGGAGTTGCGCGCCTTCGAGATGCCGCCCCATGCCCGGATGAGTCTGGTGCAGATGCTGTTGTTGCGTGGTCTGATCGCCCGGTTCTGGCGCGAGCCTTACCGGGGGCCGTTGGTGCGGTGGGGGACTGCGTTGCATGATCGTTTCCTGTTGCCTCATTATGTGCGGCGTGACGTGCTGGAGGTGATCGCCGGGTTGCAGCGTGCCGGGATTCCTTTTCGGGAGGATTGGATCGAACCGTTCGTGGAGTTCCGGTTTCCCCGTTTGGGTGCGGTCACGCTGGGAGACATGCAGCTTGAATTGCGCATGGCCATCGAGCCTTGGCATGTGTTGGGGGAGGAGTTGACCCGTCAGGGAACGGCGCGGTTTGTGGATTCGTCGCTGGAGCGGGTGCAGGCGCGGGTCACCGGCCTGACGGATGGGCGGCATATTCTCACCTGCAACGGGCGGCGGGTGCCGTTGCGGGCCACCGGCACCCATGGCGAGCAGGTGGCCGGGGTGCGGTTTCGCGCCTGGCAGCCGCCATCGGCCCTGCATCCCACCATCGGGGTGCATACGCCATTGGTTTTTGATCTGATCGACACCTGGAATGGGCGTGTTTTGGGGGGGTGTGTCTATCATGCGGCCCATCCGGGGGGGAGGAATCATGAATTCTTCCCGGTCAACAGTTTCGAGGCCGAAGCGCGGCGCGGGATTCGCTTTCAGGAGTTCGGCCATTCCCCCGGCGTGGCCCATGCGATCTGGCCCGAGGAGCCGCCAGGCGAATATCCGCACACCCTTGACATGCGGCGTCAATCCGGGTTCAACTATTGAAAGAAAATTTTGACAGAACCCAGGACATCACCTCATGATTCCCATTAAGAATTGCCAGGACTTCGATCTGATATCTGCCTGGAAAATGCACCGCAAGGCCGACCGATTGCATGGGTTGCCCTCGGCATCGGCCAACATTCTTCTTTTCTACGCTGTGGAATGCGGGCTTAAACACCTCCTTCTTAAGGAACGCGCCCTGCGCGCCTGCCCTGATAGCCGCAATTTATTCCACAGCCACGACTTGGCGAAAATTCTCCGGGCACTCTCTCCCTCGGCGGCAGAGGTGAATGCGTCTTCCCCTGATCTGCACCTGGAATTGGGATCGGGAAAGATGAGACATCAAACTTCGGGTGATGCCCATTCAGCTTGGCGATACGGCCTGTCCATTCAGGAAGAGAATGAGAAGCAGATCGTTGAGTGGCTTCGCCAAGTCAATCGCTTCATTGCCAATAAATGGAAACAACAATGAGCGCTCCTGAGTTGCTCCTCAACTGGGTGGATGTGGCGCGAAGGCTTTGGAAGGCTTCCCATCCCACCGACTCGGACAACGCGCCCCCCCTCCCGGCGGGAGTGGTCTTCACCCAAACCTTTTGGGATCGCCTGCTGGTAGGTGTTGCGCCCGATACGGAGTTGGAAGCGGTTTGGAATTGGTTATCAAGACTGTTTGGCCCTCGATGGGAAAAACAAGGCCCCACCATTCTCCTGGAAGCCCAAGGCGAAGCCTTGTCCCGTCTTCCCGTCGTGGTGGAAGAACTTGACGAAGAAGAAACCAAAGAGTGGCGGCAAATTCCTTTCCATCCCCGTTTCACCCCTCCAAGAACCAGTTGTTTTTCTCGTGATCGAGACGAGCCGCCAGCCTCCTTCCCGGCGGATCAACCGCCGATTCTGGTTTTTCACTCTTTCAAGGGGGGGGTAGGACGTACCCTGTGTGCCTTGGCCACCACCCTGGCCTATACCGCACACAACAAAAAAGTACTGCTGGTGGATGCCGACTTCGAGGCTCCAGGCATCAGCCTCCTTTTTGAGGAAAGAAGACCCGATCCCGATTTTGCCATGGCTGATCTGCTGACCATGCTCCATGCCGACCCGAATCCCCAAGGCGACAACGCCCTGGCAAGCGCCAAAAAAGGCGTTTCCAGCCAGAGGTTGGGAGATGTTTATATTCTCCCTTGTTTTCGACATCTGCAAGACAGCGTTTCCCTGGAAATCCGCCCGGAACATTTGGTGAGCAGCACCGCCCACCCTCCGTTTTTTCTGAGCGACATCCTTTCCCGACTGGGCAAGGAACTTGGCGTCGATTTGGTTATTGTCGATTTGCGGGCCGGGTTCTCGGAGTTGTCGGCCCCATTGGTATTGGATCCTAGAGTCAAACGTATCCTGGTGGCCAATGCCTCGGGACAGTCCATCCGTGGTACCCGGTTTTTGCTTCAAGAAATCGGTCAGGCGTTGCGGATCAATGGATGGCCCCTCGGTAATCTTCCTGCTCTGATCCTCAATCAACTGCCAGCTACTATGATGCCCAGGAAAGGCGAATCCAGAGGCAATGAATCCTTCCATGCTATTTTGGAGAGCATCAATAAAACCTTGGAAGAGTCGTTTCCGCAGCAGTCTGAATGGATAACGGATGAGGGGGGGACGAGCAGCACGCAAGACGAACAGCCTCTGGCATTGACAAGCTCGGAGGAGGGAATTGCTAAAGTTTTTATCTCTTACAACGAGCCGCTGGCTTCGCTTTCCGATGAATGGGAAAGCGCCATGGAAACGATCCGTGACTCCCTGATTCCTGAAAAACTTTGGGAGTCGCTCCAGCTTTGGCTGCCTGTGACCAGTAGACCGGAAATCGCTCAACCCACACCGGCAACAATAGACAGGACATTGGATAAAAAGAGAGAGCTGCTTCGTGATTTTGCCGGCAAGCTGGTCACGGCCGAAGGGACTTCCCAAGGGGATGTCAAGAATATGGACTTTCTTCCGATCATTCCTCTCACCAATTTAGCCAACGATCATACCGCAAAGCTTCCCATCGTGGTCTCCATTGGCGCCAAGGGAGCAGGAAAGACCTATTCCTATCTCAATATTGCCCGCAGTGACTCTTGGAAAGCATTCGTCTCAAAAACCGGCAATGACCGTTGTACCGTATCGGCGACCCTCTTGCCTGTCCTTTGGAGTAAAAACGCGAATTCCCAGGAAATGCTTGGGATCCAAGAGAAGTCTCGGAAGGAGATTGGCCTTACAAAGAGGATGCCCCTTGAGCTGGACCGGGAGTTATCCGGTTTTAGCAGTGACAATGTGTATGTGTGGAGAGATTTCTGGGCCAACGCGATTGCCAAATCTCTCCTGGATCCCGAGGGTTCGGCCCAACCCCATGAGACCTTGATGGAGCATTTGCGTCATAGCAATCAACAAATCATCGCCATCATCGATGGGCTTGAAGAAGCCTTTCCGCGATTTGCCCAGGACGCCAACCAGCAAACCGCCCTGCGCGCCCTGCTCCAGGAACTCCCGAACTGGTTGCGCACCCTTCCCGGCACTCCTCTTGGGTTGATCGTCTTCGTCAGGCAGGACATGGTATTGCACGCCATTCCACAAAATCGCACGCAATTCACCGACCGTTTCAAAAGCTATGCCCTGCGTTGGACGTGGGAGGAGGCTCTGGAGTTGGCTGCCTGGGTGAGTGACAAATCAAGTGCCACCGAGGGGCTTTGGAATCAGGATTTCTCCAGTCTGTCGGAAGCGGAACGCTCGACGCGTTTGAAACCTCTCTGGGGGTACAAACTGGGCAAGGATGAAAGTAATGAGGCTGTTTCCAATAATTGGGTTCTTTCTGTCCTGTCAGACCTTCTGGGCCGGATTCAGGCCAGGGACGTTGTTCGTTTTCTCAAGTTGGCTGCCAGAGGATCTGTAAACAACGTCAAATCACCGGATCGCCTTCTTGCGCCGGTAGCCATGAGAGGAGCCATTCAGGAATGCAGCAAAGACAAGGTTGACGAGATCGGCCAAGAGAATGACCCGCTCAATGAGGTGTTCAAAAAAATAAGGGCCAATGATACTGGGCAGTCGCAAGGATCATTGATGTCGCCCTGTACGTTCGAAGAGCTCGCCTCACGTGGTATAAGGAAAGAACAGATTGAACTCCTTGAGGAGAATGGCATCGTCTTTTTCAACGATAGTGAAAAAAAATACTATTTCCCGGAAATTTTCCGACAGGGGCTTAACGTCGAACGTGTCGCCGGAGCACGTCCGAAGGTCGTTTCCCTGCTCCGTCAGGCGCGCAATCCGGGAAGAATGTCTGCTTAAAGTCAAAACCCTGGGGGATGAATCCCCCAGACCACCTCTTTTTTTCAATGGGTTTGTGTAAGAATAATAATGGTTATTGTTATGGAAAACAGATTGTTTGAAGGATATTATCCTCCCTCCGGTTATGACGAAGCCGTTGGTCCCGATGGTCGGATGCGTCCTGAATGGTTTTCGCTCTTTTCCCATCTGGATGGTCTGGGTCTGCCCCGGATCGAGGCGTTGCGCCAACAGGCCAAACAGTTGCTGCTGGAAAACGGCATCACCTACAATCTGTTTCAGAACGAATCCGATGGCGTCCGCACCTGGGAGTTGGATCTGATCCCCTGGATTCTGGTGGAATCCGAATGGCTCCAGTTGGAAAAAGGGCTGAAACAGCGCCATCGGGTACTGGAACGATTGCTGGAAGATCTTTACGGCAACCAGGAGGTGTTGCGTTCGGGCATCGTGCCGGCGGAACTGATCTTTGGCGCGCCGGGCTATCATCGCGCCTGCCACGGTCTGCCCAAACCGCGCGGGCAGCGGCTGCCCTGGTGGGCGGCGGATCTGGTGCGGGCGGCTTCGGGCCAGTTTCTGGTGGCCGGGGATCATCTGCAAGCCCCGACCGGATCGGGCTATGCCCTGGAAAACCGTCAGATTCTCTTTCGTCTGCTGCGCCAGCCTCTCAACGAAAATCACGTCCGTCTGCTGTTGCCGTTTTTTTCGGCCCTGCGCACCCATCTCGATGGCGCGAGTCTGCTGCCCAAGGAGGATCCGCGCATCGTGCTGCTCACGCCGGGTCCGGAAGATCAACTCTATTTCGAGCACGCCTTTCTGGCCAATTTTCTCGGATTGACTTTGGTGCAGGGGGAGGATCTGACCGTGCGCGGCGGTCGGCTGCATCTCAAAACCCTGGATGGACTCCATCCGGTGGATGTGGTGTTGCGCATGCTGTCCGACGGGCTGTGCGATCCTTTGGAACTGGACGAAAGTTCTTTTCTGGGCGTGGCCGGAATGGTTCAGGCCGTGGCGGGCCAGAAGGTGGCGGTGCTCAACCATCCGGGAGCCGCCGTGCTGGAAAATCCGGCGTTGCTGGCCTATTTCCCGGAGCTTTGCCGTCATTTTCTGGGGGAAGAGCCGTTGCTGGCCGTGATTCCCACCTGGTGGTGCGGGGATCGTCATGCCCTGGAACAGGTGTTGGATCATCCCGATCCTTTGTTGATCCGCGAACCGGCCCATCCCAACCGGCCAGCCCGTGAACTTTTTGGTCCGGATGGCGCGGCCACCCGGCATGCCCTGCTTTCCAGACCTCAGGATTTCATCGCCCAATCCCCGGTGACCCCCTCCACGCTGCCGGTGATGACCTCGGAAGGATTGCGACCCGGCCATGTGGTGTTGCGCACCTTTGCCACCGCCGGGGAAGAGGGGGTGGAGGTGCTGCCTGGCGGTCTGGCGCGGGTGCTGACCGATGCCCTGCATCGTTCGCCGTTCACGGGCCAGTCGGGTCTCACCAAGGATGTCTGGGTGCTCTCGCCGGATCCGGTGGCCCGCGCCAACCGTCTGCCCTTGGAGCGCATCTCCGAGCCTTCCTATTTCAGCGGCGAAATTTCCAGCCGCATGGCGGAAAATCTTTTCTGGATGGGCCGGTACGCCGAACGGGGCGAGAATGTGTTGCGTCTGTTGCGGGTGTTGCTGCTGCTGCCGCGTCCCGAGGGGGGAGAGTTGCGGGAGGAAGAGGAACGCGAAGCCGTGCGGGTGCTCTATCGCGCCCTGACCGGCGTCACCGCCACGCCTCCCGGCTTTGTCGGCGAGGGGGCGGAGGCCCGTTTTGTCGATCCCGAGCCGGAACTGCTTGCGCTGGTGCGCGCCACGGATCAGGCGGGCAGCATCGCCTCGTCGCTTCAGGCATTGATTCTGGCTGCCCATCGGGTGCGGGAGCGGCTTTCCAACGACACCTGGCGGGTGATCATCCAGGTTCAGGAGTTGCGCCAGAAACTCTGCGCCCAGAAAAGCACCGCCGACATGGTGGCGGAGATGGAACGGCTGATCACCGCCTGCGCCGCCCTGGCCGGACTGGGGCAGGAGAACATGACCCGTGGATTGGGATGGCGTTTTCTCGATCTGGGACGACGGCTGGAGCGGGCCATCTTTGTGGTGGAGTTGTTGCGCGCCACGCTGGTGCGGGTCTTGAAACCGGAAGGGGAGCGGTTGTTGCTGGAGGCGCTGCTCAATGTCAGCGACAGCAGCATGACCTATCGGCGGCGTTATCGCACCCATCTGGCCATCAAGCCGTTTCTCGAACTGATTCTGCTCGACGAAGCCAATCCGCGTGGTCTGGCCAGTCAGTTGGCCCGGATCGAAGAGCATGTGGGCGCACTGCCCGGAATCCCCTTCACTCCGGCCCATCGCACCGCGCGCGGTCGCATCATTCTGGAATCTTCCAGCATTCTGCGGCTCTCCGAAACCGATCTGCTCGCTCTGGTGGGCAACGAAGGGGAGCGGAACAATCTTTCCGTGTTGTTGGAACGGTTGGAGACCTTGTTGCCACTCCTTTCCATGGAGTTGGCGAACGCCTTTTTCCAGCACTCCTCCTCCCGCGCGTTGCGAGGGGAGACGAGGTGATGTCATGGCCTATCGTGTACGTCATCTTACCCGATATCAGTTCAGCGAACCGGTTTCGTTGAGCCACAATCTCGCCTGGTTGCAGCCGAGGCACACCTCGGCGCAGACTCTGGCGGATTTTCGTTGGGAGATCGAACCGGTTCCGGCGATCCTGTTTTCCCGGCAGGATGCGCATGGCAATCCGGTGCACTATTTCGAGATTCTGGAGCCGCATCGCACCCTCTCCATCACCTGTGTCAGTCAGGTGGAGGTGATGCCGCCGTTGCCGCTTTTTGCCGGAGTTTCCCTCTCCTGGGAGGAGGTGCGGGATGCCCTGGTCGCAGCGCCGGAGCATTTTCTCGAACGTCAGTTTCTGCTCGATTCCCCCTTGGTCCGACGTTCGACCGCGTTGGCCCAGTATGCCGCCCCCTCCTTTCCGCCGCAGCGGCCCTTGCTGGATGGGGTGATGGATCTGATGCATCGCATTCACGCCGATTTCGCCTATCGTCCCCGCGCCACCACCATTGCCACGCCGTTGCGCGAAATTCTGGAGAAGCGTCAAGGGGTTTGTCAGGATTTTGCCCATGTGGCCATCGGGGCGTTGCGTTCGTTGGGTTTGGCGGCCCGGTATGTCAGCGGCTATCTGGAGACTCTGCCGCCGCCGGGTCGGCCTCGTCTGGTGGGGGCGGATGCCTCCCATGCCTGGTTTGCCGCCTGGTGTCCCAGCCTGGGATGGGTGGAGTTCGATCCCACCAACAATGTGATTCCGGCCGATCGGCACATCACCCTGGCCTGGGGGCGGGATTACGGGGATGTGCCGCCGTTGAAAGGGGTGGTGCTGGGCGGGGGACGCAATCCGTTGCTGGAGGTGAGTGTGGATGTGCTGCGGGGAGGCACGATGGAGGAGGCTTCCGGTCCAAATTATTGAAAAAAAAGAGAGGGTCTGGGAGATTCATCTCCCAGGGTTTTGACTTTAAACAAA
>JADFWP010000041.1 GCA_015234115.1 Magnetococcales bacterium | reverse complement strand
ATTCCTTCCCCAGGGTTTTGACTTTAAAATCAAAATCTTAAAAATTTTTTGATTTTAAAGTCAAAACCCTGGGGGAGGAATCCCCCAGACCCCCGCTTTTCTTTTAATAATTTACCGATGTGTCAGGCGACCCGGTTGGGTTTGGCGACACGCGCGGGACGGGGAGCACGACTGGAATGGCTCGATGCGCCGGTACGGGCCGCTTGCGGACGCTGGGAGCGTTCCGAACTCATGCCGCCACGAGGCGGACGGGAGGAACGGGAGCGGTTCGGTTGGGGGACCGCAGGGGCTGGAGACAAAACCGCAGCCGCCAGTTCCAGATGGTGCGGATGATCGGTCTCCACCGGAATCGGAATGCGGATGATCTTTTCAATCGCCCGCAACAAGGGGAGTTCCAAAGCCTCGCACAACGAGATCGCCACCCCTTCGCGCCCGGCGCGGGCCGTGCGTCCGATACGGTGGACATAGCTTTCCGGTTCGTTGGGCAGGTCGTAGTTGATCACATGACTGATGCCGGTCACGTCAATGCCGCGCGCCGCGATATCCGTGGCCACCAGCACCCGGGACTCTCCGGTACGAAAGCGGCTCAAGGCCCGCTCTCTGGCCCCCTGGGATTTGTTGCCATGGATGGCATCGGCCTCGATGGCCCGTTTTTGCAGATCGAGCACCACCTTGTCGGCACCATGCTTGGTACGGGTGAACACCAAAGCGCGGGTCATGGTGTCCTGTTGGAGCAGATGAGCCAAGGCCGCCCGTTTGTTGCCCTTGTCCACGAAAAAGACCTTCTGCTCGACCCGTTCCACGGTGGTGGAAGGCGGGGTGGCCTCGATGCGCACCGGATCGCTCAACAGCCCCTGGGCCAGATGGGCGATCTCTTTGGGCATGGTGGCCGAAAACAGCAACGTCTGACGCTCCACCGGCAGATGGCTGATCACCATGCGAATGTCATGGATGAACCCCATGTCCAGCATGCGATCTGCCTCGTCCAGGACAAAGATTTCCAAACGATCGAGTTTGACAAAGCCCTGATTGATCAAATCCAGCAACCGTCCCGGCGTGGCGGTGAGGATATCGACCCCCCGGCCCATACTTTTGACTTGAGGATACTGCCCCACGCCGCCATAGATCACGGTATGGGTCAGATTGAGACGGGCGCCATAGGTGGCGAAACTGGTATCAATCTGGGCCGCCAGTTCGCGGGTCGGGGTGAGGATCAGGGCACGGGCCTGTTTCGGACCGGATCGGGTCTTGCGACGGGCGAGACGATCCAGAATCGGCAAGGCGAACGCAGCGGTCTTGCCGGTGCCGGTCTGGGCAATGCCGAGCAGATCGCGGCCTTCGCGCAGATGAGGAATCGCCTGTTCCTGAATGGGGGTTGGAGCCGTGTATCCGGCCTGCTGCACAGCGGCCAGGATGGGGGGAAGCAGATCAAACAAGGAAAAACCGGTCACAATCACGCCTTCTTAAAGCAGGGCGCCGCATCCAGGCGAACGCCCCGGCGTCCCTGTCAAAAGGATCATGTTGCGCGTTCGCCGGTGGACAATGCGGGTTCTCCGGGGCGTTGTCAATGAGAAACCGACAACGAGGCCTCGTTCAGAAGGCAACCCGAGCGAAAAACACGTCGTTCCGCAGCGAAAAGCGACCATGGCGACATCATTGAAAAAAAGCGGGGGTCTGGGGGATTCCTCCCCCAGGGTTTTGACTTTAAACAAAAAACTTTCTAAAAAATGTTTTATTTAAAGTCAAAACCCTGGGGAAGGAATCCCCCAGACCCCCGCTTTTCTTTCAACAGGGTGACGCTCAACTCCGGAGTTGCACCGGCCAGCGACATTTGAAGACCACACCGCGCCCCTGCTCACTCTCCAACTGGATCGTGCCGCGCAACTTGGTGGTCATCAGGTTGTAACAGATATAAAGCCCCAAACCGCTCCCCCCCGAACCGCGATTGGTGGTGAAAAACGGCTCGAATGCCCGCTCCCTGGCCGCCTCGGACATGCCCACTCCACTGTCCGAATAGACGAAATGCATCACCCGCCCCTCCAACGCAAACCGCAGATCGATCCGCCCGGCCCGCTCGCCCCCCTCGAAACCGTGCGTCAAACTGTTCAACAACAAATTGGTCATGATCTGATTCAGATAACCTGGAATGCCGACCACCCGCAACTCATCGGAACACTCCAGATGAATCTCGATCGCGCTTTTCTTGAAAGCATTGCGCAAACTCATCAACACATCCCCAGCCACCTCGGCCACCCGATACTCCCGCACCGCCTCCGAGGATTGATCGATGGAGGCCCGCTTGAAACTCTGAATCAACTCCGAAGCCCGGTGCAGATTGCGCACCACCAGCACCGAAACCTCGCCGATGACCCCCAGACCATTCAACAACTCTTCCACATCCACCTCGTCACGCTCCAAAAGCGTTTCGATGGCACGCCCCTCCTCCAGAAGCTGCGTGGCCGCGGAATAGGCCACCCCGATGGGCGTATTCACCTCGTGGGCGATCCCGGCCACCAGACGCCCCAACGAGGCCAGCTTCTCGCTGGCAATCAACTCGTTCCGGGTGCTCTCCAACTCCTGGATCTTCTCTTTGAGCCGTTTGGTCCGCTCGACCACCTTGGCATCCAGCGTGGCCAACAACAAAGTGAGATGCTCCTCGGCACGCCGCCGCGAAATCAACCCGGCCAGGGTGTTGGCGATGTTTTTGAGAAACACCATCTCCTCATCGTCAAAAACATGCCCGGCAGCCAGATAGACGTTCAACACGCCAAACAACTGCTGCTCGGTCGCAATCGGCACACAATAATGACCATGGGGCAGCATTCCCTCGAAGCGGGTCTCGTGACGATCATCCACCTCGTGACTCATCACCACTTCCCGAGAGGATGCCGCACGACCACACAGACAATATCCCAAGGGAATCGAACGGCATAATTCCAATAATTTTGGAGACAGATCGTGCTGGACCGCCAGATCCAGAACTCCTGTCGTCTCGTTGTACAAGAAAATCGCGCCGCGCTGCTCCACACCCAACCAGGGAATGGAGAGGACCACCTGCAATGCCTTGGTCAGAATTTCTTCCAAGGTCAACGGCAACAAGGATTGTTGGAGAATGGTGGAAATGGCGGAGCGCAGATCATAGGAACGGATGTTTTCCTGCTCGCTCTCTTTGAGTTCCCGCACCTTCTCTTCCAGAGCGCGATGCCGACTGGTCAGGCTCTCCTGCATGATCCGCAGCGACCGGGCCAGTTCTCCGATCTCATCGCGTCGGTCAATCAGGATGGGCGGCTCTTCTCCCCTGGCCACACGCCGCGCAACCGTGCTCAGATCGTTGACCGAACGCAACAGATCATACTGGAACCAGGCCAGCAGCACGCCAATGATCAACAGCACCACAAAAACCGTCACCTGTGAACGGACAAACTGTTCAAACAGGGACTCCTTCTGCGCCTTGTCGTGTTTGCCGAATACCGTATCCAGCGCCACCAGCAACTCCCGAATGGCATTTTCGGTCTCCAGCACATGGGTGCGATAGAGTTCGATCCATTGCGTCACCACCAACTGTTCGCTGACCAACGCATAAAAACCGTGCATGTACTGGACAAAGGATTCCAGGATTTCGCTTTTTTCATCTGACGTCAGCAGACGGCAGCCATGGACCAGCCGCTGGAAGCGCTCCACCTCGCCATTGAATTTTTCCAGATAGAGAATCTGTTTGCGCGCGATGAAATCCTTTTCATGACGCCGCAGCTGCAACATCGACGCGAGCGGTTCGAAAGCCAGATTCTCCTGCAACACCTCCTCGACCTTGTGGATCTGGTCGCGGATGCGACCATGTTCGCCGGAGCGTTCGTTCAGGCCGATTTCCAGCAGTTTGCCATGGATCCGTTGAAAAAGTTCCAATTGGGCTTCAATCCGTTCACGCACCCGATCCAGACGTTGATCGTCCGGCATGACCTTCATGTCTGCCAGTTCGCGCAACCGGGGAAAGATGGCCCGCTTCAGCGCCACCACCTGATCGCCCACTGCGGCATCCTTGGTGCGCAGGAAATACTCGACCTCCTGATGCACATGATCGGCATCCTTTTCGATCTCATGGATCAAACTGCTGGTTTTCCGGGTGAGGTGATCGCGCTGCCAGGAGGATTGATTGGTCTCGTAATGCAAAACGGCCTGGACGGCATTCACGGCGAATGCCGCCAGGATCAGCAGGAAAAAAAGCGTGACCTTGTTTCTAAAACGCAGATGCCTGACCATCCCGCCTCATCGGACCACACCGGGCTGGGCGGGTTGGACGGGTTGGAGCAACTCCTCCACTTCGGGCAGAGGTTCCGACTCCATCTCGGGGAAAGGCTCCGCACTCACCGGGGGCATGGCTTCAGTTCCCGGCCCCGCTGCGGGCTGGAGTTCGGGCAGGTCGAGGAGTGGATTTTCCGAGGTTTTTTTTTCCGTGGCCGCCCCAGGCATGGCGGGTACGGGCTGATCGATGCGAATGGCTGCCGGATTGCCGTCCTCGCGATCCAGTTGTTCCAGATTGGGCAGCCGCAACCCTCCGGCGGGAATGGTCTGTTCGGCGGGAATCTCGGGAACGGTCAGGTATTGATCGCGCCGCTCCGGAGTGACGTTCGAGGCCACCGCCACCCGACGGGACTGGCCATCGGCATTATCCGCCATGCGTTCGGCCAACCGCCAATCCACCACCACCTGCAGATCCGGACGCCGGTTCAGGGCCTGCTTGATGGCCCGTTCCATGAAATCGCGGGTCGTTCCTTCGTGTTTCAGGTCCGCCAGAATGGGATAGACCTCCAGATAGAGTTCTCCATCCCGCCAGCCCGCCTTGGCCGGTTCATTGACAATCGCCACGCTGTCACCGGCATTGACCGTGGGAAACAGCGTCACGATATCCTCAGGGTAGAGCCGGATGCAACCGTGGCTCACCCGTCGTCCCACACCCAGGGGACGGTTGGTGCCATGAATCAGATAGGAGGGAAGACTCAGATAGATCGCATGCGAGCCGAGCGGGTTGCGAGGACCAGGACCGATCGCCTCGGGCAGGTTGGGATCCTCCTTGCGGATCGAGGCCGGAGGACGCCAGGTGGGATCCGCCATCTTGCTGGTGACCGCCGTGCGGACCCGAGGGGTCATCATGCCCTCCTGCCCTACGCCGATGGGATAGGTGTCCACCCGATCCCCGCGAAAATGATAGATCCGCATCTCCGGCAGATTGACCACGATCTTGGCCGGGCTGTTGAGAGCGGGCAACACCTTGCGGAAATCGAGCCGGATCTTGCTGCCGACCCTGGGACTCCAGGGATCCTGGGTGGGATTGGCGAGCATGATTTCGTTGAAGCCCAGATGATTGTCACGGGCCAGGATGATCATGGTATCGTTCGCCGTGGCGCGATGACGGTAATAGGTGCCGCCGATCACCTCATCCTTACGGTTTTGCAGCACATAATGACGCCGGGGCACATCCTCGGGATGAAAAGCCATGGCCAGTTCCACCCCTCCGGCCATCCAGCCTGCCACGGCCACGAAGGTCCCGACCAGCCATCTGCCGGCCATACTCCGATGATCCATCACGATTTCTCCTGTCCTTGAGCCGTCACCATGCGGCGCAGCAGGTGCAGCGCGGTCTGGCTTGCCTGCCAGCGCACCCGCTCCCGATTGCCGAGATAAAATCCCCGATGTTCCAGGGTCTGACCATGCCGATCCCGTACCACCAGATAGACCGTACCCACCGGCTTTTCCGGAGTGGCGCCATCCGGTCCGGCAATGCCGGTCACCGCCACGGCCAGATCCGCGCCGCTCTCCTGAATCGCGCCACGGGCCATGGCCAAAGCCACCTCCGGACTGACCGCCCCACAGGCGGCCAGCAGAGACGGATCGACCTTCAGCAGTCGTTCCTTGGCCTCATTGGCATAGGCCACCACTCCCTGCCCCAGATAGGCCGACGAACCAGGCACCGCCGTCAGACGGGCCGCGATCAAACCGGCGGTGCAGGATTCGGCCGTGGTCACCTTCAACCCGGTTTTGAGCAACCGCTCTCCCAGGATCTCCTCCACCGGACGCGGTGCCAGGGCATGGATCCGGCTGCCCAGGCGTTCCCGGACCCGGTTCTTGAACTCCTCGCCCATGATCGGCGGAATCAGCAGGCCGGCATCGCCGTTGGGCAGATTGCGCACCTTGCACAACGAAAAGGTGTCCGAGACCAGATGTTCCCCCAACTCCAACGCCTCGCCCGCCCCTTCCACCATCCAGCAGACGGTCTCCCGGTTGCGACGCGACCCGCCGCCCCCTTCCATGCCGGTGAAATTGCGCAACATCTTGACCAGGGAGGTGCGCGCCGTCCAGACCGAATGGCTGAAATAGGCCACCATCCGGCCCCGGCGTTCCAGGGCAAACCCGGTGGCCTGACCTTGCCGGTCGGTCAGGGTGCGCGCTCCGAGCACCTTCAACCGGTCCGACTCATCGCCCCCCAGTCCCAGCGAAAGCCCCAGATTGGAGAGCAGCGAACGTCGCAACCGGCTGCCGCGACCGTGATCCTGAACCAGAATGATCTTGTATTTGTCGGGTACATCCGCCGGGTCGAACGGTTCGTCCGCATCCACCTCCATCACCGACACCGGCCCGATGCCCAGGCACTCCAGCGTCAAATCCAGATAGGGGCGTCCGGAGGGTGGGAGCAACGACCCATGTTCGCTCCAGCGCGGCATGACCAGCAGACACTTCATGGCAACCCAATCCTGACGATCCAGTAGAGGCACAATCCGGCACAGGCTCCGGCGGCCAAATCATCCGCCATCACCCCCCATCCTCCCGGCAGACGTTCGAGGGCATTCACGGGCCACGGTTTCAGAATGTCGAACAGGCGGAACAAGACAAATCCGCCCATCATCCAGCCCCATCCGGGGGGCGCGACCATCATGGTAAGCAAGAATCCCGCCACTTCGTCAATGACCACCTCCTTGGGATCCTTGCGCGCCAGCAGCGTACAGGCCCGATCGGCGCTCCAGATGCCGGCCAGGGTGATGACCAGCAGCAGGATCCAGGCAAATCTTTCTCCCATCCACTGGGAAAGAACAGCCAAAGGGACCGCTGCCACGGTGCCCCAGGTGCCGGGAGCCTTGGGCAGATGACCCGCCCCGAAAAAGGTGGCCAGGATGAGCGCCAATCGAGCTTGCATGACGATTTCCTTTTGAACTGGAGGCATCGTGATAACGAGCATGATGGAGGCCCCCCCTCACCCCCCCATCATGAAAATTTCAAAGGCTGGTCCAACGGGCGCTCAAGGCGCGGATCATGCCCGCGTCATCATGGGTCGCCGCGAGCAGATCCACCCGCACCCCACGCTGTCGCAAGGCTTCGGCGGTCAGGGGACTCAAGGCCGCGATCACGGTGTCCGGTGACAGGGACGCTGGCCCGCCTGGCAACAAATCAAAAAAAATCGCCACAGTGCGTGGACTGAAAAACGGAATGGCATCCACCTCGGGCAGCAGGCGCAGCACCTCATCCGGCAGACACGCCACAGCCACGCTGCGATAGACCGAAATGGTTTCGACCTCTTTCCCGGCCTGATCAAGCAACCGGATCAACTCCTCCCGTCCCTCCTCGGCACGCAGGAACAAAAACCGCCGCGCCTCGGGGGCATGCTCCAGAATCCAGACGCCCAACGCCTCCCCGCCGACCGGATGCTCCGGCATGCGCACCTCCCATCCACGCCCCTGCAACAGGCGCGCACTCTTGCCGCCCACCGCGAACAGAGGCGGCGGAACGATCCCCTCCGGCAACGCCGTGCTCAACGCCCTGGCCCCGTTGGCGCTGGTGATCAGCACGCCATCGAACGATGCCAGTCTCTCCATGGCCTGCTGAAAAGGACGTGAATCTTCCATGGATTCGATCATCATCACCGGCGCCAGCAGCGCCCTGCCGTTGTGCCGGAGAATGAGCCGCGCCGTCTCGGAGGCTCCGGGTTCCGGACGGGTGACAAGAATGCGACGATTGGCAAGATCCATGGCAAGACCCTTTGAAAAGGCAGACAGACGGCCAACGATTTGGCAAGTTCTGCACTGGTTATGCAAGATATGAATGGTTGTTAGTGTTTTTCTGGGATTTTCCACTTGACCTGAACCCTTCCGGGTCTCATGGTGATAACCGCCGCCGAAGCGGATTTCGGGGTTTCGGTTCAACGCCTGCTCAATTTCTGGAATAATGCCCCTTGAAGAGTTGGTTATTGGCCTTGCGGATCCATCCCTGGCTGCCCTGTCTGTTGTGGACCCTGGCGGTGACCGGTGCGTTTGCCTGGAATCTCGCGACCATCGACAACAGCGTGCAGCAAACCCTGGTCATGCAGCCCGGCAGCAAACCGTTTGAGCCGCATGGTGCCGCGTTCACCCTGTTGAAAGTCAAATCCGGCGCGATTCATCTCGTTGTGTGGATGATCGGCATCGGTCTCTGTTACGACGCCAGAAACCGACGCGCACAAGAGCAAAAAACCGCCGAGGAGCGCCTCCAAAGCGTGACCGAAGAACGGGATGGCGTCAAGGCCACGAATCGCAAACAATATGCCTTGCTCAAAAAGGTGCTGGAGCAATCCAAACAGCTCTCCCAGCACAACGAATATCTGGAACAACAGGGACAGATCCGCGCGGTCATCAACCGGCTGTTGATGGACTCGCTGGACTCGTTGTCCCTGAGTGAACACCTGCACGAAGCCATTTTTCTCATCACCTCCATTCCCTGGCTCGGTTGCGAGGCACGCGGGGCGATCTTTCTGTGGGACGAGGAACAGCAGGAGTTGCGTCTGGCGGCGCAACGGGGGCTGCCCGAACCCTTGCTGGAACGATGCGCCAGCGTTCCGGCGGGCTATTGTCTGTGCGGACGGGCGGCCAGCACCCGCAAACCGGTCTACGCCCCCCATCTGGATGCCAGCCATGAGGTGACCTATTACGGCATCACCGACCATGGGGACTATTGCCTGCCGATTCTGGGGGGAGAACGACTGATCGGCGTGCTCAACCTGCGGGTGGATGCCGGCTATCTCTTCACCGATGACGACAAACTGCTGCTGCAACCGATTGTCAATACCCTGGCGGGGCTGATCATCCGTTGTCAACAGGAAGAGGAGCTGGCCCGGGCCAAAAAGAACGCCGAACAGGCGACCCAGGCCAAAAGTGCCTTTCTGGCCAACATGAGCCACGAGATCCGCACCCCCATGAACGCCATCATCGGGTTGAGCCATCTCTGTCTCCAGACCGAATTGACCGGCAAGCAGCGGGACTATCTGTTCAAGGTACACAATGCCGCCAATTCGCTGCTGCGCCTGATCAACGATATCCTCGACTTTTCCAAGATCGAGGCTGGCCGCCTGGAGATCGAGCAGGTCGAATTCGAGTTGGACGAAGTGTTGAGCGGTGTGGTGGCCATGATCACCGTCAAAACCATGGAAAACGAGCTGGAACTGCTGCTCGATGGAGATTTTTCGGCGCCGACCCATCTGATCGGCGATCCGCTGCGGCTGGGGCAGATTCTGACCAATCTGGCCAACAATGCCGTCAAATTCACCGAACAAGGCGAAGTGGCGATCACCACACGCATGGTGGCCGAAAGCGATCAGACGGTCACGCTGCAATTTTCCGTGCGGGATACCGGCATCGGCATGACCCCGGAACAACTGGACAAACTGTTCCAGGAGTTCAGCCAGGCCGACAGTTCCACCACGCGCAAGCATGGCGGCACGGGATTGGGGCTGGCCATTTCACGCCGTCTGGTCGAGATGATGGGCGGCACGATCGAGGTCGAAAGCACACCGGGCGTCGGCAGTTGTTTCACCTGCTGGGTGCCGTTCGGCAAGTCGGATCGTCCACGGCAACCGGCTCCGCAACTGCCTGACGCCCTGCACGGGATGCGGGTGCTGGTGGTGGATGACAGCGCAGGCGCGCGCGCCATCCTGCGGGGCTGCCTGGAGACACTGAATGTGCGGGTCGTCGAGGCGATGGATGGCGCGGAGGCGCTGGAACGGTTGCGCGAGGCGGACGAAAACAACGCACCTTTTGCCCTGGCGATGATCGACATGAGTCTGCCGGGCATGGATGGTCTGGAACTGCTGAACCGGATTCGCGCTCAAAGTACATATCAGGCGCGCCATCCGGTCTTGATTCTGCTGATCTCCCACGGGGGCGAAGCGTCGCTCCTCCGCTCCGGGGAGCCGTGCGATCCGGATGGTTTCCTGGTCAAGCCGGCAGGCCAGGAGACGGTCTGGGAAGCGATCATGCAGGGATTTGGTCATCTGGTCCCGCCGGAACGCACCCGGTTGCAATCGGTGGACGCAACCTGGAAGGAACAGCTCTCCGGCGCCTCTCTGCTGCTCGCCGAGGACAACGAAATCAACCAGCAGGTGGCCAGGGAACTTCTGGAACAGGTGGGGGTGTCGTTGACCATTGTGGGCAATGGCGCGTTGACCGTGGCGCGGGCGGCGCAGGAGCGGTTCGATGGCATTCTGATGGATCTGCACATGCCGGTGATGGATGGCCTGGATGCCACCCGACTGATTCGCCGTCAGGAGGGATGGGGACGGGAGATTCCGATCATCGCCATGACGGCGAATGCCATGGTCGAGGATCAGGAGCGCTGTCTGGCTGCCGGCATGAACGATTATCTCTCCAAGCCGGTCGATCCCAAGGTACTGTATGCGGTGCTGGCCAAATGGATCCGACCCTCCCGGCGCACACCGGAACAGGAGCCGGAACAGGAGCCGGAACAGGAACAAAAGATCGTGCCGCAAACGGCGGAATCCGGGTCATCTTCCACGCTTCCCGAGCTGCCGGGGCTGGATACCGAAAGCGCATTGCGGGTCATGGGAGGAAATCAGGCATTGTACTTGGACATTCTGACCCGTTTTGTACACAATCAGGGCGAAGCGTGTCAGATCATGGCGCGGCAACTGGAGGCCAGAGAATGGGTCACGCTGGAACGGACCGCCCATTCACTCAAGGGAATCGCTTCGACCATCGGCGCTTTCGATTTGAGCCGGGCCGCCCAGGAGGTCGAACACGGCGCCAGGACGGAAGGAGATCCGGAGACGCTGGAGGGGCTGTTGGCCGTGACCGCACAGAAATTGGCCGCCGTGCTGGAGACGATTGCACGCGCCCTCCCCCGGAATGAAACCGAAAACGGGACCGACCAGGAGGAGGAAGGAATCACGGATCATGCCGCCTTGACCCCGTTGTTGCAACGGGCCGACTTCATGTTGAGCGATTTTGATTCGGACGCGGAAAAGATCATCCTGGAGATGGGACCGTTGGTGAGAACGCATGAAGATCGCGAGATCCTGCATCATTTGAAAGGGCTTCTGGATGCCTATGACTATCAGGCCGCGCTGCAAACCTTGCGCGCGTGGGCCGAACGTCTTGGTGTGACACTCGATTCGGCAGCAGAGGGAAGAGCATGAACATGTCCGGTACATCCAACGGCAAGGAAGGGACCATTCTGTTGGTCGATGATCAACCCGATCAGATCAAGGTGATCAAATCGGCGTTGGATCAGTTGTTTGCCGTCAAGGTGGCGATTCGCGGCGAGATGGCCTGTCAGATCGCCGCATCCGGGGGGGTGGATCTGGTGCTGCTGGATGTGCTGATGCCGGACATGGACGGCTATGAGGTGTGCCGCCGCCTGAAGGACAATCCGGCCACGGCGCAGATTCCGGTGATCTTTCTGACCTGCAAGGACAGCCAGGACGACGAGACCGTGGGGTTGCAGATGGGAGCGGTGGATTTCATCCGCAAACCCAGCAGCGCCTCGGTGGTGCTGGTGCGTTGTCGCAACACCATCGCCTATCAACGGGCCAAGGAAGATCTGCGCCGCAAGAACGAAGAGTTGCAACAGGCACTGAAGATCCGTGAAGACATGGAGCGGATTGCCCGTCACGACATGAAAGGGCCGCTGTCCGGGATTCTTGGTCTGCCGGAAATCATGCTGCTCGACAATAATTATACAGAAGCACAAAGAAACCTGTTGAAACTGATCGAAAGAAGCGGCTACATCATGCTCGACATGATCAACAAGTCGCTTGACATGTACAAGATGGAAAACAACACCTACAAGCTCAACGCCGAACATTTCGATCTGCTGGAGACCCTGAAACACATCGTCGGCGGACTGGAAAAACACATCCAGACCAAGAAAATGAAAGTCGTCTTCGAATCTCCGGATGTCACCGGGATGTTTCCCATCTTTGGTGAGAAGATGTTGTGTTATTCGATCTTCTACAATCTGGTCCTGAATGCCATCGAAGCCGCGCCGTTTCATGGTGAAATCCGCATTCATCTGTCGTATGCCGGCGCATCCGGTTTGACGCGCATCACCAATCCTGGCGAAGTGCCGGTGGGAATTCGTGACCGTTTCTTTGACAAGTATATCACCGGCAAGGCCAAGGGGAGCGGTCTGGGCACCTATTCGGCCTGGCTTGCCGCCAAAACCCAGGGCGGAAACATGGCATTGGATGCCAGTCAGCCCGGACTGACGGCAGTGATCGTGACCTTGCCCAAAGGAAACGCGGAGGGGATTCACCCGGAGGGCTGAGTATTGAAAGAAAAGCGGGGGTCTGGGGGATTCTTCCCCCAGGGTTTTGACTTTAAACAAAAAGATTTATAAAAATTATTTGTTTAAAGTCAAAACCCTGGGGGAAGAATCCCCCAGACCCCCGCTTCTTTTTCAATGGTTTCACATCTCCTTCAACGCCATCAACTCGGCATTGGTATAACGCAGTCGATGCGAGAGCGCGCGGGCGAGACGGCTGAAGAAATGATATCCCAGCACGGGATGCCCCTTGGCCAGTTCGTCGAAACGCTTGCGGGAGATGACGTACAGATCCGTGGGCGCATCCACGACCGCATCCGAAGAGCGATTGCTGCGATCCAGAAAGGCCATATCCCCGAAGAAATGTCCCCGCCCGAAAATGGCCAGGGTCAAATTCTTGCCCCCCTGCAAGGGCAGCAGCATGCGTACCTGCCCGCGTCGAATCAGGTAGATTTCATCTCCCTCGTCCCCGCGATTGAACACTTTGTCCCCGGCCACAAAGGCCCGCTCCTCGGCCGAGGAGAGGAACAACGCGGTGCTCTCCTCGTCCAGCAGACCACGCAACAACGGGATGTCATTTACGTTCAGGGCACGCTCTTCGCCGGATTTGAGTTTGCGGTTCTCCTCGATCAGAAAATCCTCGACCCACTCCATGGCCGTATCCAGTTCCGGGAAAAGTTTCATGTGTTCGTCATGGGTCAGCAGTCCGGTCTGCTTGAAATAGGTGCCCAGATTCAGTCCGGTCGGCAGCGAAGAGGGCAGTTCGCTGAAGATCAGAAAGGCTCCACGCTCTTTCAACATGTCCCCGATCTGGGTAAGCATGTGGACGCCAGTGAAATCAACCGATTGCACATGACGCATGTCGAGAATCAGGAAGCGGCAGGTCTTGATATCCTCCTCCAGACTGGTGAACAACTGATCCGTGGTGCCGAAGAAAAGATTGCCCTGCAACTCCACAATGGTACTCAACTGACCATTGGCGGCGAGAATTTCTTTTTCCTCCAGCAGCCGGATTCGTTTGGACGAAACCCGATCCCCATGCCGCCGCCGCCGCACCACCGAAGCGCGCACCTGATCCCGCAGGAACAGCACCACGGCAAAACCGATGCCCGCGCCGGCGGCGGCGATCAGGTTGAAACTCACCGCCACCACCACCACGGCAGCGATGACAAAGAAATCCAGCACCATGGTGCGCTGTTTGAGCATGGTGAAGCTGTGCCAGTCGAACATCCGGTAAGCCACGACCATCAGAATGCCGGCCAGAGCGGCAATCGGCAGCCAGCCGATCAGACTGGCGAACAGCAGCAGCACCACCAGGGAAAAGACCCCCTCCAGCAATCCGGAAAGACGGGTCTGACCGCCACTGTTGACACTCACCAGGGTGGCGCCCATGGTTCCGGCGCCCGGCATGCCTCCCACCATGGCAGTCAGGACATTGCCCACGCCCTGACCGATCAGGGTACGGTTGGAGTCATGGCGCGAGCGGGTCAGGGCATCGACCACCACGCAGGTTTTCAGGGTATCGATGGACAACAATACCGAAAGGGTGATGGCCGGGACCAGAATCGCGGTCAGATCTGCCATGCTCATCTTGCCGAGGGCGTTCCAGCGATCCTCCATGCCGTGCTGCATGGCGGAAAAATCGACCTGGATCGGGCCGATCAGCAGTTTGTTGCCCGCCAGTTGATAGAGTTCCGGATTGACCAGGCCGATGAGAAAATAGGTTCCCATGCCGGCGATCAGACCGATGATCGGCGCCGGAATCACCTTGGTGAGTCTGGGCGCCTGGAGCATGCCGATGATGGTCACCACGCCGACGATGATGCCGGTCCACTGCCACAGACCGGGATCGAGCAGTCCCTGTCCGGTGGCGACGCCCTTGGGCAGGCCAAGCAGTTTGGGAATCTGACTCAAAAAGATCAGGGTGCCGACGCCGCTTAAGTATCCCGAGACCACGGGATAGGGGATGAATTTGATCACCTTGCCCCCCCCGAGCATGCCGAACGCCATCTGGAGGAGACCCGACAACAGTCCCACCATGGCCAGCAGCAGCAGCACCTGTTCCGGGGTGACGACGTTCTGTCCGGTGGAACGGGCCAGAAGTTCCACGGTAAGCGCCGAAAGCACGGCAGCGGCCGGGGCGCAGGGTGCGGTGATGAGTCGGGGGGCGCCGCCGATGGCGGGCGCCACCAGGCCGAGCACCACCGTACCCATCACTCCGGCCATGGCCCCCACCCCGAGATAGTTGGCTCCCAGGGGGGTGAAACTGACCACCCCGAAGGCGATGGCCGAGGGCAGGGCCACCAGCATGGCGGCCAACCCTCCCCAGATGTCTCCGGCGATTTTACTGGATGCGGTCATCCGATCTTCTCCTTGTGATTGAATTGCGACCACTTTTGCCGACAACTATTAAAAAAAAGAGGGGGGTTTGGGGGATTCGTCCCCCAAGGTTTTGACTTTAAACAAAAAATTTTTAAAATGTTTTGCTTTTAACGTCAAAACCCTGGAGGATGAATCCCCCAGACCCCCTCTTTTCTTTCAATGATTGGGCCATGGCTTGAACCTTTTCATTCAAGACGGTGTGACCGGTTGAAAATTTTTGGGAAAACAGATCATGAATTCAATGCCGCGATCTGCTGCATTCTGACAAGAAATGGATCCGCCCATGCACTGGGTGACCAGATTATAAACGATATACATCCCCAGTCCACTCCCGCCTTGACCCAAACGGGTGGTAAAAAACGGCTCGAAGATTTTTTTCCGGTCGCTCTCCTCGATCCCCTTGCCATTGTCCCGATAGCTCAGCATCACGGTATCGTCGGAATCGAGCGTGACCGTCAGGGTGATCTGCCCCTCCTGGATGGCGTCGAAGGCGTGAATCAGTGAATTCATCACCAGATTGGTGAGAATCTGAAACAACGCGCCCGGATGGTTGTGAATCTCCAGAAAAGGCGGGGTCTCCAGCAGGAGTTGATGCCGGGTCGGTTTAATCTTGGGTCGCAGACTGGTCACGATCAGTTGCAGGTGTTCGACCAGATCGAAACGCCGCAAGGCATTGGCGGAATGGTCCACGGCAACCTGCTTGAAACTGCGGATCAGATGGGCGGCGCGCTCCAGATTGGTGAGGATCATGTGGGAGGCCTCGTTGGCCGATTCCAGATAGCTCTTCAGATCATCGGAGCGCAACTCCTTGTTTTGAAACAGAGCCGCAGTCTGTCGGGTCCGGTCTTCCAGGAACGAAGCGGCAGTATAACCAATGCCGACCGGCGTATTGATCTCATGCGCCACCCCGGCCACAAGCCGTCCCAAAGAGGCCATTTTTTCCGACTGATGCAGCCGGTCGCGGGCCTGCTGGAGCGACTCCAGCGAAGCGCGCAACTCCAGGGTGCGGCGTTCCACCCGCTGTTCCAGCTCTTCGTT
This sequence comes from Magnetococcales bacterium, assembly GCA_015234115.1. Taxonomy (GTDB): domain Bacteria; phylum Pseudomonadota; class Magnetococcia; order Magnetococcales; family Magnetaquicoccaceae; genus Magnetaquiglobus. The sequence goes on along the minus strand of JADFWP010000041.1, from coordinate 8,925 downwards.
GAGGTGCTGGAGCGCATCTTCCGACTGGTGACGCCGGATCAACCCCTCCAGGGTGTCGGCCACCGCGAGCAGAAAGGATTGTTTTTCCGGAGTAAAATCATGACCTGGCTCCACATAAAGATTGATCACCCCCAGCACCCGATTGCGGGTGAGAATGGGAACGCAATAATGGCCATGATCCCGCATGCCGGGGGAACGGGTGGTGTGTCGTTCGTCCACATGACTGGCGCAAAGAAAGGCCTTCTGGTGTGCCGCCTGACCACACAGGCAATAGCCAAAGGGGATCTGACGACACGATTGAAGCAACTCGGGATCCAATCCCCTTTCAACGATCATGGTCAGGTATTGTTGTTTCTCATCCGCCAGGTAGATCGATCCTTTGGTTTCCACGGAAAGCCAGGGTATGGCAAGCAGTTTATCCAGCACCAATTGAAACTGTCGCGCGAGCGGAGCGGATTGCAAAGTGATCCGCAAGATTTCGTTGACCGCCGAATGGATCTGGCTGACCCGTCTGCTGGCCTCTTCGGCCTGGCGGCGCTTGAGGATTTCCTGCTCCAATGGCCGCACGGCGGTGATGCGCAACACGGCCCACAGCAGCACGCCCAGCAGGATCATCAGCAGCGCCGAAACCAGTCCAAGCTGAATGCTCAGGCGGTTGACATCCAGGGTGATCCGGTCGAGGCTGTATTCGATCTCGATCCGGAGCACGGGTTCGCCCCGGTTCTGCAACTGTCGGGAGTGGCTCTCGGTGGCGGTCACCTTGTCACGGGCGCGATATTCGGCCAGCACAAAGCCATTGGGGGCAATGGCCCGGATGGCGGTCAACTCCTTGTTCCCTTCGCCCCATTGGGTCAACACCCGTTCCAGAATGGCATAATCCCCTTTGAAAATGCTTTCGTAGGCCACCATGGACATCAAATTCAGTTCGTGCTGGATTCGCTCCTGATGCAGTTGATTCAGATTCTTGCGTTGTTCGGTAATGACCAGCATGCCTTGCAGCAGCAGAAAAAGGGTGACGACCAGAATGGAAACCAGCAAACCGGGATAGCGCTGCCAGAAATTCTCGGAGTCGATCACGGACGCTTCGTCTGGCAAGGAATCTGACATGGGCTGCAAACCGTGTTCCATGCTGGAGTTGAACCATTGAAAAGAAAGAGAGGGTCTGGGGGATTCATCCCCCAGGGTTTTGACTTTAAATAAAAAAATTTATGATATTTTATTCAAACTTTCAGAAATGAATTTGCGGCCCAAAGGCGTCGCCTGCGGCGACCGGGAGGCGCGCCTGCGGCAAAGCGCGCCAAAGGCCAAAGTCCCAAAGGCTTCGCCCCTGGACCCCACCAGGGGCCATTGGCCCCTGGACCCCGTTGACCGGTGAAGAGCCTCGGTGTCTGATCGGCCAAAGGCGTCGCCTGCGGCGACCGGGAGGCGCGCCTGCGGCAAAGCGCGCCAAAGGCCAAAGTCCCAAAGGCTTCGCCCCTGGACCCCACCAGGGGCCATTGGCCCCTGGACCCCGTTGACATGGACAGGACATGACAACTCTCAAATCATGGCTTGACAACATCTGAATCAAGAAATTTCCGCAATTCCTGAAAGGTGTCGTCCGTGGCCGGAATGAGCGCCGAAGTGTCCGGTTGAATCTTCTTGAGTGCAGCCAGCCCCTCCGGAGTTTGATGCATGACGGTCAACGCCTGACGCATCCGTTCCACCCATGACTCCGGACGATGACGACCAGCGACATACAACAAATTGGGCACCGGCAACGAACGGGCGATGACCCGCAACCCCCGCTCCTGGTATTTGTTGTAGATATCCTCCTTGATGCCTGCGGCATCGGCATGACCCATCAATACCGCAAGAACGACGTTCTGATTGTTGCCAACAAAACGATGTTCCGCCAGATCGTTCAAAGAGATTCCCGCCTGGAACAACATCGCCCTGGGAACGGTATGGTTCATGGTGGAATCGGGATCACCAAAGGTGAACCGCTTGCCTTTCAGATCCTGAAGTTTCTGGATGTCGCTCTCCTGCCGCACGAAGATGACACCGTGATAATTGGGTTTTCCGGCCAGTTCTTCCATGGCCAGGATCGGTTGCGGACCATATTGTTTGACCAGATGCAAATAGGGAACCGGTCCGAAATAGACGAAATCCAGTTTCTGTTCCCCCAGATCATCGATCAGTTGCTGGAAATTGCCGGGAATGACCAGCTTGATGGGATGAGCAAGCTGTTTTTCCAACAGATCGACCAGAGGAGTGAATCGCTCCATGATGTCAATCGCGCTCAGAAAGGGCATCACCCCAAAGCGGATCGGCTCTTCGGCGTGAGCCGAGAGCATCAACCACCCGCAGACCATCGGAATCAAAAGATATTTTTTGAACGAATTCAGTATAATCATCATGGTGATTCTCCTTTGTGTGGAAGTGTTACCATGTGTGCGACGCCTTGACCGTACTCTTACCATTTTTGCTTTTTTTCTGCTCTAAAAAATGAATGATTTTTCCAGCCACATCGATTCCCGTGGCTTTTTCCAGCCCTTCCAACCCAGGGGAGGAGTTGATTTCCATCACCAATGGTCCGCGATTGGAGCGCAGCATGTCCACGCCTGCCACATTGAGGCCCATGAGTCGGGCCGAACGCACGGCGGTCTGCCGCTCCTGGGGGGTGATGCGGATCGAGGTCGCCTGTCCCCCGCGATGGAGATTGGAGCGGAAATCCCCCTCGTTGCCCTGGCGCATCATGGCGGCCACCACCCGTTCGCCCACCACCAGACAGCGGATGTCGGCGGAACCGGCCTCCTTGATGTATTCCTGGACTAAGATGTTGGCATCCATGCCGCGAAAGGCTTCGATCATGCTTTTGGCCGAACGGTGGGTTTCGGCCAGCACCACACCGATGCCCTGGGTGCCTTCCAGCAGTTTGATCACCACCGGAGAACCGCCGACCATCTGGATCAGGTCGTCGGTGAACTGGGTGGCATGGGCGAAGCCGGTCACCGGCAGACCGATGCCGGCACCCGCCAGCAGTTGCAGACAGCGCAGTTTGTCGCGGGATTTGGCGATGGATTCGCTGCTGTTGAGGGGATAGACCCCCATCATCTCGAACTGATGCAACACCGCCAGCCCGTAAAAGGTGATCGAGGCGCCGATGCGCGGAATCACCGCATCGAAGCCGGTCAACACCTTGCCGCCATAACGCACCGTGGGCTGATTGGAGGTGATGTTCATGTAGACTTTCAGGGTGTCGATGATCTCGACTTCGTGCCCGCGCGCGCGCGCCGCCTCCACCAGCCGTTTGTGGGAATACAGGGTGGGATTCCTGGCCAGAATGGCGATTCTCATGGGGTCTCCCCTGTCTTGTGCCGGGTGGTCAGAAACGAACGACCCGGATCGACCAGAAATTTCCTGCCGATTGTGGTGCGTCCCACCAGCATGCGAAACCCCATGAGGGTGCGGTTGGTGAGGGTGACTTCGGCCAGGATCAACCGTTCTCCCAACAGGATCTGAGTCAGGATCACGAAACGGTGTTCGATATGGCCACCGGAACTGATCACCGAGCGGCAATCCACCAGCGGGGCTTCGCACAGGAGTTCGGGTTTGGATTTGCGTTGCACCGGATGCAGCCGAAACTGCACCAGGCTCTTGCCATCGCGCACGAACTGGGTGGGTTCCAGGGCGTGCAGCGCCGAGGTGCGCGCACCGGTATCGATTTTGGTCTTGATCCGTTCCACGCCAAAATCGGGCAATCCGACCCACTCCCGCCAGCCGAGCACCGGGCGTTCCGGAAGCAGGGAAGCACGCGGTTTGAGAATCCGCATGATTCAGTTCTCCTGCCGGGCGTGTTCCGGTTTCAAATCCCGTTCCATCAACTCCTTGACCGCTTCCAGAGGAGGCAGCCCCTCGTAAAGAATACCGTAGACCCCACGGGTGATGGGCAGATCGACACCGAGTTTCGCGGCCAGGCGATGCACCCCCACCGTGGTGCGCACCCCTTCGGCGATTTCGTGGCTGCCCTGCTGGATCGACTCCAGGGTTTCGCCTTTGCCGAGGCGCACGCCCACGGTGCGGTTGCGCGACAGATCCGAGGTGGCGGTCAGCAGCAGATCGCCCAATCCGGAGAGTCCGGCAAAGGTTTCGGGTTTGGCGCCCAGTTGCAGACCAAGGCGCAGCATTTCGTTCAGGCCACGGGTGATCAGGGCGGCGCGCGCGCTGTGGCCCATGCCCAGACCATCGCAGATGCCGGCAGCCAGCGCGATGACGTTTTTCAAGGCGCCGCCCAGCTCCAGGCCGATCACGTCGTCGGTGGAGTAGGTGCGAAACCAGGCGGTATGAAACAGTCTCTGGACCCGCTCCACCCGTTCGGTGTCGAGTCCGGCGATGGAGACCGCCGCAGGCAGACGCATGATGGTATCGCGGGCAAACGAGGGACCGGAGAGAAAGCAGCTCTTTTCGCCGAGCGGTTTGCCGAGGATTTCGATATGAATGTCCGAAAGCAGGGTCATGGTTTCGGCCTCGACCCCTTTGCTGGCCGAAACAAAGAGGGTTTCGTCGGTCACATGGTCGCGCAGAGCGGTCAGCACGCGGCGGGTGAACTGGGTCGGCACCACCATGACCAGAATCGGGTGTTCCCGAGCGGTTGCGATCAGATCGGTTGTGGCCCGGATGTTGGCGGGCAGAGGAAATTCTTTCAAAAAGAACGGGTTGTGATGGGTCTGATTGATCCCTGCGGCCACTTCCGGCTCGTGGCACCACAGGGTGACCTCGGGAAGTTTGCTGGCCAGGACCGTGGCCAGGGCCGTGCCCCAGGATCCGGCACCAATGATGGCGGTTTTGATATTTTCCATAGTTTCAGACGCCCATTCAATGGATAACTATTGAAAGAAAAGAGGGGGTCTGGGGGATTCCTCCCCCAGGGTTTTGACTTTAAAATAAAAATATTTTTAAGATTTTTTATTTTAAAGTCAAAACCCTGGGGGAGGAATCCCCCAGACCCCTTCTTTTTTTTTAATAATTTGATCGACCGGCCAGCGGGCCTGGACATTGAGATCCCAGTCGTCCCGATATCCAGCCAGCAGACGCCGCAATCCGGCCAGGGCGATCATCGCCCCATTGTCCGTGCAGAGCGACAGAGGCGGGAAATAGACCTGAACGCCCACCTTGTTGGCCCGTTCCAGCAACACCTCCCGCAAACGCTGGTTGGCCCCCACGCCTCCGGCCACGATCAACCGTTGCTCGCCGCTCTGCCGACAGGCTTCGATGGAACGGGTGGCCAGCACCTCGACAATCGCCTCCTGATAGGAAGCCGCCACATCCCGTCGCCAGGACTCTTCCGCCATCCGCTCCGGGTGCTGCCCCAGAAAGGTGCGCAACGCGGTTTTCAACCCGGAAAAAGAGAAATCCACCTGCTCGCGTCCGGACAATCCTCTGGGAAAACGAAACGCCTCCCGATTGCCCCCCTCGGCCAGCGCCGAGATGGCCGGCCCTCCCGGATACCCCAAACCCAGCAGGCGCGCTCCCTTGTCGAACGCCTCGCCCACCGCATCATCCCGGGTGCGACCCAGAATCCGGTAAACGCCGAAAGCCTCCGCATGCAACAGCAGGGTGTGACCACCCGAGACCAGCAACGCCACAAACGGAAAATCCATCCCGCCAGCCCGCTCATCCAGAAACGGACTCATGAGATGGCCCTCCATGTGATGCACCCCCACCAGAGGAATGCCCAATCCCATGGCCAACCCCTTGGCCACCGCCATGCCGGTCAGCAGGCCACCGATCAACCCCGGCCCGGCGGTCACCGCCACGCAATCGAGTTGCGCCGGTGTCACGCCCGCCACCCGCAAGGCTTCGGCCACCACCGGTCCGATGTTGCGCATGTGCGCGCGACTGGCCAACTCCGGCACCACGCCGCCATAACGGGCATGCACCTCCACCTGGCCATGCACCACATTGGCCTGCAAGCGTGGACGCAAACCCGACTCCACCCCTGCCCATTCCACGATGGCTGCCGCAGTTTCATCACAACTGCTCTCGATACCCAGTGCCCGCATGATCCTTGTCCCCAGAGTCGGTTTATGTCATGTTGCACAGTATACGCTCTTTTTTACCCTTTCACCATCGGGCATCATCATGCACACATCCATCAAGATCGGGACACGGGGCAGCGCCCTGGCCCTGTGGCAGGCCAACTGGGCCAAATCCTTGCTGGAAACCACCCATCCCGGTCTGCGGGCGGAACTGGTGATCATCAAGACGCGTGGCGACATCATCCTCGACGTTCCCCTGGCCAAGGTGGGCGGCAAGGGCCTGTTCGTCAAGGAACTCGAAGAGGCCCTGCTCGATGGCCGCATCGATCTGGCGGTCCACTCCATGAAGGATGTCCCGGCGGAATTCCCGACCGGATTGGGAGTCGCCACGATTCTGGAACGGGAAGATCCCCGGGATGCCTTGCTTGCGGTCCATTATTCGGGATTGGACGCTCTGCCCCAGGGGGCGCGGGTCGGCTCCTCGTCGTTGCGTCGGCAGTGCCAACTGCTCCATCTGCGACCGGATCTGCGCATCGAATCGTTGCGCGGCAATGTCAATACCCGAATCGCCAAACTCGAAGCCGGTCAGTTCGAGGCCATTGTCCTGGCAGCGGCGGGCGTCAAGCGGCTGGGACTGCTGGAGCGGGTGGTCTCTTGCTTTGATCCGGCGCAAATGATTCCGGCCAATGGCCAGGGTGCGGTCGGGATTGAAACCCGGCTGGACGATGACGTCACCAACCGTCTGCTCGCGCCGTTGAATCATCCGGAAACCGCCCTGGCGGTGCGTGCCGAGCGTGCCTTTCTGCACGAACTGGAAGGGGGCTGCCAGGTGCCCATCGCCGGTTACGCGCGCCTGATCGAAGATCAACTGGTGATGGCGGGTCGGGTCGGGTCGCTGGACGGACGGGAGTTGATCACCCGGGAGCATGCCGGTTCGTCCGCCGATCCCGAAGGGCTGGGACGCGCCCTGGCGCAAGCGTTGCTCGCGCTCGGCGCGGATCGTCTGCTGGCCTGCGCCGGTTGATCGCGCGCCCATGGCGCAACGCACACTTTTGAAAGAAAAGAAGGGGTCTGGGGGATTCCTCCCCCAGGGTTTTGACTTTAAATAAAAAATTTTTAAGATGTTTTGCTTTTAAAGTCAAAACCCTGGGGGAAGAATCCCCCAGACCCCCGCTTTCTTTTCAATGATCGAGCCTTGGCTTGTTCGCGCCGAAAATAATCATGACCTGAGTGGAAGCACTCATTTTTTTCCATTGTGGCTGGGATTTTTGAATTGACGCCTTTGGCGAGATTTGTTATCCTCATTGTAACAAATCGTGACTTTTTTTTGCTCCTTTCTGTTTTGGACCTGGCCATGACCTCCGAAAAGAGAACCCTGCAACTCAAGTCCAAGGGTCAAACCACGCCCCTTACCGTGGAGAACCCAGGGCAACCTCCCTGGCCGGTTCTGGTGGTGGATGACGACGCGGATGTCATTACCATCACCCGACTCAATTTGCGTCATTTCTCTTTTGGCGGTCGCTCGCTCTCTTTGGTTGCCGCCTCGTCTGCCGCCCAGGCCCGTCAGATTTTGCAAACCAGCCCGGGCTTTGCCCTGGCCCTCATCGACGTGGTGATGGAACAAGACGATGCCGGTCTGCAACTGGTGCGTTTTATCCGCGAAACCCTGTGCGATCACAAAATCCGTTTGATCATCCGTACCGGTCAACCCGGACTGGCACCGGAACGCTACGTGATCGATCATTTCGATATCGATGATTACAAAGAAAAAAGTGATCTGTCGGCCCAGAAACTCTATACCACGGTCCGTTCGGCCCTGAAATCCTATCGGGATCTGACCACCATCGACATGGCCCGTCAGGGACTGGAAACCATTCTGGGTGCGGCGCCGCGCATGTACCTGCATCCGCTGGACTCCTTCGAGGAGTTTTATTCCGGAGTTTTCACCCAGATTCTGGGGTTGTGTCATCTCGGGGCGCAGAGTACGGTGCGGATCGCCAACGGTTTTCTGGCCATGTTCCACAAGAACGAAATCACCATCAAGGCTGGCGTGGGCGAAGCGCGTCTGGAAAAAACCACGCCACCGGTCCAGGAGAGCCTTTCGGCCACGGAAACGGTCATTCCCTTGCGAATCCGCAACGAAACCATCGGCATGCTCTATCTGGAGCACGGCCAACCCCTGGATCCGCTGGCTCTGCATCTGTTGCGGATTTTTACCGGTCAGGTGTGTGTGGCGCTGCAATCGTTGCGGGTGCAACAGGAATTGCGCCAGGCTCACACCACAGCGGTCCAGATGCTCTCCGAAGCGGCTGAGGCCAAGGATGCCAATACCGGGGAGCACATTCAAAGAATTGTGCTGCTGACCCGGCGTCTCTCTTTGGCCATGGGGATCGACGCCGAAACCGCAGAACGCTATGCCCAGGCCAGCCAACTCCACGACATCGGCAAAATCGGCATTCCGGATCGGATCCTCAACAAGCCGGGGCCATTGGATCAGACGGAGTTTGCCGAAATCACCACCCATGCCCGCATCGGCGGCATGATCATCAAGGACGAGAAAAATTTCGGTGTGGCACGGGACATCGCCCTGTATCACCACGAAAAGTGGGATGGCTCGGGTTATCCCGAAGGGTTGCGCGGCGAGGAGATTCCGTTGCCCGCCCGGATCGTTTCCGTGGTCGATGTCTTTGATGCGCTGGTGAATTGTCGCCCCTACAAAGCGGCCTGGAGTCTGACCGAGGCGGTGAACGAAATCCGGCGTCTGGCCGGCAGGAGCTTTGATCCGCGTGTGGTCGAAGCCTTTTGTCGGCTGCATGACGAAGGCATGTTCGCGGAGTTGATCCAGACAACCCATTGAAAGAAAAGAAGGGGTCTGGGGGATTCCTCCCCCAGGGTTTTGACTTTG
>JADFWP010000040.1 GCA_015234115.1 Magnetococcales bacterium | reverse complement strand
GTTTAAAGTCAAAACCCTGGGGGAGGAATCCCCCAGACCCCTTCTTTTTTTCAATGGATCGACCATGACCCTCAGCGGCAGAAATAATCGACCACCTCTCCCGTCTTCTCCAGCAACACATAAGTGTCGAGACAATTGCCGACCGGATAGATCCATGCCTCGGATGGAGGCCGTCCCATGATCGTGACATCCATCATCTGGACCGGCTGACCAAACGCCTTGACCAGATCGTCACGGGTACGACCGATCATCTCCCGACCCCGCCCCGCACCGGATTTGGCGGCAGGTGCGGCAGGTGCGGCCGGAGTTTGTGCCGCAGGCTGGGTTTCCGTCGGGGACGGATCGTCGGCCCGGACGCCATCCAATCCTGTTCCCCACAATACCGCAGCCGCCAGCCATACCATACCCGATCGATACCCCATGGTCCACTCCTGCTTCATCCGCTCTGAATCAGTGCCAAACCGGATCGCTCCGATCCGTGCCGCTGTCCGTGGTGACTGAAAACATCTCCCGATCCGAATCGAAAAATGCGCTGACATCTTCCGCCGGAACGGGCGGAGACAAAAGAAAACCCTGCACCGAGTCGCATCCCAACTCGCGCAGCAACCGCATCTGCTCTTCCGAGGTGACCCCCTCGGCCACAACGCTCAACTGAAGATTCCGGGCCAGGGTGAACAGGGTCAGGATGGTGGTGAGACTTTCCGGATTGTGGGCCAGATCCCGCATGAAGGAACGATCGATTTTCAAGGTATGGATCGGGCAGAACAGCCAGTCTTCCGGAGTGGCGTAACCGGTGCCGCAATCGTCCAGGGTGATCTGAAGATTTTTCGCATGCCAGCGGGTCAGCAAGGCATGAACCTGCTCCTGATCACTCAACAACAGATTTTCAGTGATCTCCAATGCCAGCCATTGGGGATCCAACCCGCTGTCGGCCAGGGCCTGTTCCACCATGGGTTCCAGATGGTCGCCCAGAAACTGCCTGGGCGAAAGATTGACCGCCACGCGAATCGGCGCGAATCCTGCCAACTGCCAACGCCGGTTCTGGCGACACGCCTCCTGCATCACCCAGGCTCCCAGCGGAAGAATCAGACCGCTCTCTTCGGCCTGGAAAACGAACTGATCCGGCGCCACCAGCCCGAACCGGGGACTGCGCCAGCGCACCAGCGCCTCCACGCCCACCACCCGGCCCGTGGCCATGGAGAATTGCGGCTGATAGTGCAACAGGAATTCACGGCGCTCCAGCGCGTTGTGCAATTTCTGTTCGATGTTCCGGCGCGGCTGCATGGTCGTCGTGCTCCTTATGCCGATTGAGCGATGTCCTGGTGCGAACCACGCCCGTTTCGAGATGCACACTTTTGAGAAAAAAGAAGGGGTCTGGGGGATTCTTCCCCCAGGGTTTTGACTTTAAGCAAATAATTTTTAGAATTTTTTGTTTTTTAAAGTCAAAACCCTGGGGGAAGAATCCCCCAGACCCCCTCTTTTTTTTCAATAATGTCACCATGGCCGATGGCGCGCGCCCAGACCCTGCCAGGATGCGCAAAAAACGTGAACGAAAACCTTCATTCAAGTTGGGTGCCAACCCTCCTTCCACCAGAGCAACCGGTCAAAGCGGAAGAAAACGGCACCCAACGGGAAAAATCCGCCACCAATCGACCCCATTTTTTCCCAGGTTCGGGAAGCGATCCCATGGCCGTTTCTTGCAATCGGGAACGCCGCCTACCACCACGCCTTGGGCGAGTCGGCATGCAGCACATTGTGACACCGCTCGCAGACCATGGGCGAAAAGGCCACCTTGCCATGACACACCCCGCAATATTGTCCACGCAAGATGGCATTCATGGTAACTGGATTGCCTTTGGCCACCGGCAGAAAAATTTCCGAATGACAGTTGCTGCAATCGAGCCATTGGGTATGGGTGCCATGGGGAAAAGTGACATGAGGCATGGTGCGGGTATTGGTCATGATGATCACAGAATCGAGTGATTTCATGGGTTCACTGCCGGTGATCCCGGTGCGCGGCGTGATCAGCCCCCGTTGCAGCGTGGCAGCCCAATTGATGGCCCCGGTGCGATCCGCAGGAAATCCTTCCTCACCTCGGGCCGGATCTTGCAACAGTCCCAGGGCACGACTGGCGGGATCGTGAATCCCGTCCGTCGCCAGCAGCGAACGGTGTTCAGGGTCCGGGCCAGCCACAACCGCCTGCGGGAACAGGACCAAACCCACCAGAAAAACCAACAGCCATCCTCGGATCGATCTCATGTCGCGACTCTCTCGACCAAAAAAATCATGAACGATTCCCCCTCCCCTGCAACCTCCTGGCCGAATCCGGAAATTCCCTCCTCCGCGATGCCGCCGCCGTTCCATCTGGTACGATTTTTTTCCATCACCAGCCTGGTGGCAATGATCGTCGTGGCCAGCGCGCTGGGTTGGTTTTTTTACAAGCTTCAGATCGAAAGCCTGCTCCACCTGGGAGAAAAACAGAATGTGGCCCTGACCCGCGCCTTTGCCAATACCCTGTGGCCCCTGTTGCAAGGCTATCTGCGAGAGGTCAAACGGCTCGGACCCGATGAACTGCCGGTCCACTCGCTGCTCTCCAGTCTCGATTTCACGGTGCGCCACCTGGTGACCGGCATCGATGTGGTCAAGGTCAAACTCTACGACAACCGGGGTCTGACCATCTACTCCTCCCAGGCCAGCCAGATCGGTCAGGACCAGTCCGGCAACGCCGGTTTTCTGGCCGCCATGCAAGGCAATGTCACCAGTCAACTGGTGTTCCGCGACGCCTTTCCCTCATTCGACGGGGTGCTTGAAGACCGCAACCTGATCTCCAGTTATGTCCCGCTGCGCAAGAACGGTGAAAACGTCGGCGTTTTCGAACTTTATTACGATGTGACCGACACCATCGACCAGATCGCCCATACCCGCTGGAAGGTGATCAGCATCATGGGCGGATTTTTCCTGGCGCTCTATGGCGTGCTGTTCGTGATCGTGCGCCGGGCGCAACAACTCATCCAGGAGCAACGCTCCACCCTGCTGGTCTATCTGAACGAAATCCACCACTCCAACCAACTGCTGGAAGCGCGGGTGCTGGAACGAACCAGCAGCCTCTCCCATGCCAACGCCGCCCTGGAAAGCGAAATCCAGGAACGACGCCGCACCGAAGAGGAACTGCGCAAACTGACCAGCGCCGTGGAACAAAGCCCGGTGTCGGTGATCATCACCGATCTTTCCAACCACATCGAATACGTCAACCCCAAATTCTGCCAGGTGACCGGCTACACCCTGGAGGAGATCCATGGCCACAACCCCAGAGTGCTCAAGTCCGGACGCATGTCCGAAGCCGACTACAGCCAGATGTGGCAGGAACTGGAACGCAATCACGAATGGCGCGGCGAATTTCTCAACCGCCGCAAGAACGGCGAACTGTTCTGGGAATATGCCTCGATTTCGCTCATTCGCGACATCCACGGCACACCAACCCACTATCTGGCAGTCAAAGAGGATATCACCGAACGCAAACTGGCCGAAGAACTGATCCATCGCAACGAATTGCGCCTGCGCACCATCATGGACAACGTGGTGGAAGGGATCATCACCACCGATCGCAACGGCATCATCGAATCGGTCAATCCGGCAGTCGAAAAGATGTTCGGACTCGATGCCCAGCAACTGGTGGGCAACAACATCCGCATGCTGGTGCCTGCCGCCCATACCGCCAAACACGATGGCTACATCCGGAAATACCTGGACTGGTTCGAAAAACATGTCTACAGAAACGTCTCGGTTCCGGTCCGGGGGGAGATCTTCTTCGAACGCGAAGTGGAAGCCCATCGCGCCAACGGGGAGAAATTCCCGCTGGAATTGACCGTCAGCCATGTCTCGCTGGAAGACCGCAGCCAGTTCATCGCCACCATGCGCGACATCAGCGAACGCAAAAAGGGCCAGGCCGAACTGGAAATGGCGCGCAGCAAATCCTTCCAGCACGAAAAGATGGCCGCCATGGGCACCCTGGCCGCCGGCATCATGCACGAAATCGGCAACCCGATCGCCGCCATCTCCGGACTGGTGGAAGCCCTGCTCGACGAACTCCAGGGCAGCGAAGAGGACCGCCGCGACCATCTGCAACTGATCGAACAACAGATCGAGCGTCTGCTCTCGATCATCCGGGAGGTGGCGGAGTTCTCCCAACCCCAGGTCGATACCCGGCAACTGGTGGATCTCAACGGCCTGATCATGGCCACGATCCGCATCATGCGCTTCGACAAGCGGGTGCGCCATCGGGTGGAGTGCCGCACGGAACTCGATCCGGAACTCCCGGCCGTGCACGCCGCAGCCGATCAACTGCGCCAGGTGCTCATCAACCTGATCATCAATGCCGCCGATGCCCTGTCATCGGCGGCGGTCCTCTCCCCCTACATCCTGGTGCGCTCTTTCCAACGCGCGGACCGGGTCTGGGTCGAGGTGGAAGACAATGGCCCCGGCATGGATGAATTCACCCGTCTGCACGCTTTCGATGCCTTTTTCACCACTAAACCGGTTGGCAAAGGGACCGGTCTGGGATTATCATTGTGTTTCAACCTGATTGCCGAACATGGCGGAGAGATGGCCATCACCAGCCAACCCGGTCTGGGAAGCTGCGTCAGTTTTCAATTGCCCGTGGATCACGGCGGAGTGTGACTCAAGGTGGAAAGCCCGTTACAAATACTGGTTGTGGACGACGAACCGGCCATCCGTCAGGTGCTGGTCGGAACCCTGCGCAAGGCGGGCTATACCGTGGAACAGGCCAGCAGCGGAGAAGACGCCCTGGAAATCCTGCTCAAGGGAGCGGTGGATGTGGTGATCTGCGACATCCGCATGCCGGGCATGGATGGCATCGAACTGGTGAAACGAGTACGCGCCCAGGGAATGGATACCCTGTTTCTGATCATGACCGCCTTCGCGTCGGTCAATACCGCCATCGAGGCGATGCGCGCCGGCGCTTATGACTACATGATCAAACCCCTGCGCAAAGAGGATGTGCTGCACCGACTGGTCCAGATGGGCAATGTCATCCGGCTCCAGGACGAAAACCGTACCCTGCGCCAGATCATCCGGGGACACGGGGTCTTTCCGCTGGTCTCCCCGGCCATGCAACGGCTGGAACGCCAGATCCAGAAGGTGGCCCGCACCGATCACACCGTCCTGATCACCGGCGAATCCGGCACCGGCAAAAGCGTGCATGCCAAGGCCATCCACGATGCCAGCCCCCGCACGGCCGCGCTCTTCATTCCGGTCAACTGTGGTTCGATCCCAGAACAACTCCTGGAAAGCGAATTCTTCGGCCACATGAAAGGCGCCTTCACCGGCGCGGACCGCAACAAGAAAGGATTGTTCCTGGAAGCCGATCAGGGCACCCTGTTCCTGGACGAAATCGGCGAATTGCCCCTGCACCTCCAGGTGAAACTCCTGCACGCCCTGGAACAAAACCAGGTCCGCGCCGTGGGCAGCGAACAGTTCCGCAAGATCGATGTCCGGATCATCGCCGCCACCAACAAAAATCTCAAGGCCATGGTGAGCGAAGGCACCTTCCGGGAGGATCTCTACTTCCGCCTGAATGTCTTTTCCATCCACATCCCCCCCCTGCGGGAACGCCCCCAGGATCTGGAAGTGCTGATGGATCATTTCTTGCAAAAAAATTCGGCGAAATTGGGTGGCGGAGTGATTCTCACCCTCTCCACCGAGGCGCGGGAGGCATTGCTCTCCTACGACTGGCCAGGCAATACCCGGGAATTGGAAAATGCCTTGGAAAGAGCGGCCATTTTGACCGAAGATGGACACATCGGACTGGAAGATCTGCCCGACAGCGTGGCCGCCTGCGGCACCGCCGCGCCGCGCGGGGAAGATCCCACCCTGCGCGCCGGCTCCAAAAGCCTGCGGGACCGGATGCGCAACATGGAAATCGAACTGATCCTCCAGGCCATCGAAGAAGCGGACGGTGATCGCAAACAGGCCGCCCGCGAACTGGGCATCGGTCTGTCCAGCCTCTACCGCAAACTGGAACAGGCCCAGGTGCCCAGGCTGTGATCTTTGATCCGTCAAAAGCCGCACAAGCAAGGAGATGCATAACATGAGCACAAAAAAAGGATGGGTGGCTGGCTGGATCATGCTCACCGCCCTGTCGGCCGGAATGGCGCATGCCGCACCCGAAGATGACTACAAAGAGGGGGTGCAGGCCCAGATCAAAGACGATCTGCAAACCGCCATGCCCCTGTTCAAACGCGCGGCCGAGGCCGGACACACCCCCTCCATGACCGCGCTCGGCACGCTGCTCGACCAGGCCGAGGAGAACGACGCGGCTCTGGGCTGGCTGACCAAGGCGGCCAATGCCGGCGACGCGGCCGGCATGCTGGGACTGGGCGCGCTGCTGTTGAGCGGAGATGTGGGGAAAAACCGCGATAAAGAGGGGCTGGCGTGGATCGAAAAATCCGCCGAAAAACAGCATGGCCCGGCGGTGATGGTGCTGGCGAAAATTCTCATGGCCGGGAAAAATGGCGCGACCGTGGATCCCGAACGGGCACTGCGACTGCTGCAAACCTCGGCGGAAGCCGGCTTCATTCCGGCCATCAAGGAGTTGGCACGCATCTATCGCACCGGGGATGCCGGGGTGAAACCCGATCCCGCCCTGGCCAAAAGCTGGGAAGCCAAAGTGCCGGAACCCCCCCGCGCCAAAAAGAACGTCACCCGATGAAACCGGTCTGCCGATGGCTTGTTCCTCTGCTGATCGCCATCGCTCTGCCGGGAACCCTCCGGGCCGCCGATCCCTTCGCGGGCCGGGAGCATTACAAAAAACACTGTGCGTACTGTCACGGCATGGACGGCAAACCAGGCATGCCCCAGACACCGGACTTCACCCGCAAGGGTGATCCCGGATCGGGTCTCTTGCGGGGGGATGTGACGCTGCTGAACCGTATTCGCCAGGGGGGAAGCAGTTGTCCCTCCTTCCGGAGTGTTCTGGAGGACATTCAGATACTCGACGTGATCGCCTACATGAGAAGCATGAAACGATGAGAAAATTGACCACACTGTGCCTGCTTTTGGGGCTGATCTGGGGCTGTTCTCCCGGTGGCGAAGGAGAAAAGAAACAAAACAAACCGGATGGCGCAACCCCGTCCAAAAGCCAGTCATCCGCCCCGGCTGCCTCTCCGGCGCCCGCCCCGGCCACTGCCGCCGCGCCGACGGAACCGACCAAATCCGTCCCGCAACCGGTCATCCTGGAGAGCTATGAGGTGGGACAGGATGTCTATGTCCGCTCGCTGCTGGTGGAAAAAGAGAAAAACCGCCTCTGGGTCGGCACCTCGGTGGGGGTGATGGAGATCGATCTGGAAAAAGGGGCCGTGGTCAACACCTTTACCCGCGAACACGGCCTGGCCAACGAATATGTCTTTGCCATCGGACTCGACCGCGACGGCGCCAAATGGTTCGGAACCAATTCCGGCGGCACCACCCGCTACAAGGATGGCCAGTGGAAAACCTATTTCCCCATGCACGGCCTGGCGGATTACTGGGTCTACTCCTTTGCCCAACACCCGGATGGCGGCTTGTGGATCGGCACCTGGGCCGGAGCCAACCGGCTCGATCTCGACAGTGGCCGCATGGATACCTATGTGAAGGAATTGATCAACGAATGGGTCTATTCCCTGGCCATCGATGCCGAGAAACGGATCTGGTTCGGCACCGAAGGGGGCATCAGCCGCTTCGACGGCAAGGAGTGGCGCTCCTGGACCCATGCCGACGGACTGGGCGCGGACAATGCCGAAAACCTCCCACTGAGCACCAATACCGGCCTGGGCACCCGCAATCGTCATGATCTGGGGGTGCTGTCCGGAGGGATGTCCACCTACAATCCCAACTATGTCTTTTCGTTGGCGCTGGAAAAGGATGGCTCGATCTGGGCCGGAACCTGGGGCGGCGGCGTGAGCCATTTCGATGGTCAGAACTGGCGCAGCTATGCCCGCCAGGAAGGATTGCCAGGCAATATCGTCTACAGCCTGGTGCATGACCAGCAGGGCCGGCTCTGGGCCGGAACCAGCAACGGGCTGGGATATTTCGAGCAGGGACAATGGCGTGCCCTGCCACAGAATCATCTCTTTCTCGGGGCACACGTCTACGCCCTGGCACTCTCGCCGGCCAACGAACTCTGGGCCGGAAGCCGTGGCAAGGTGTTCCGTATCGGACTGGCCAATAAAGAATAACTAAGGAGTCGGATTCGTGCAAGATCAAGGAAAAAAATTATTATTGGCCGCCGGTGTACTCGCCCTGGTGAGCGGGGCATACCAGCTGGGACGCCAACAGGGAGAACCGGCAACCCCGGTCAAGCCGGCGACTGCAACCGCCGTGGCAGCATCCGTCCCCGCACCGGCTCCGGCGGCTCCGGCTCCTGCCTCCCCTGCTCCGGCTGCCCCCGCGGCCCCGGCCCCGGCCAAGACCGCACCGGCCGCCACCGGCGGAGAGAGCACGGCTGCGGCCAAAGCCCCGGCCCCCCTGCGCGCCGGTGGCGCGACGCCCGATCCGCTCGCTTCGGATCTGAAACGTCTGTTGCCCGGCACCCCCGCCCAGCACGCCGATGGCGCACCCGCCGCATCCAAGGGAAAATTCACCCATTTCCGGGTCGGCAACCGCAATGTCAAGGCGATGCACACCGTTGGCAAACAGATCTGGGTGGGCACGTCCAGCGGCGTGATCCGTTACGAGGTGGACAAGGACGATTACAAACTCTTCGATGTGCGCAATGGCAGTCTGCTGGCCAACGGGGTCTTTCACGTCGGCCAGGTGGGCCAGCGCATCAGCGTGGGCACCTATGGCGGCGGGCTGTCGCTGTTTGATCCGGCCACGGAAAAATGGGAAACCTACAACATCCCCCAGGGATTGGCCGACGCCTTCGTCTATGGGGTGTTGCAGGCCAAGAACGGCGATGTCTGGATCGCCACCTGGTCCGGGGCCAACCGGATTCTCGGAGGAGACCTGAAGGATCGCAGCAAATGGATGACCTATACCGTGGAGAACACCCAGGGCGGTCTTCCCAATGACTGGGTGTACGGACTGGCCGAAGGGTTGAACGGCGACATCTGGCTGGCCACCGAAGGCGGCGTGGCCTTGTACCGGGGGGAGCAGTGGCAACATTGGACCCACAAGGAAGGGGTCGGCGCACCTTACGACAAGGTGAAGTCACAAAACGAGTTCGACAACGATCCGGGTCAGGTTTCGAGCCATCACGCCCGCCAGAAACAGGAACAGGGGCTGGGGGATGTGACCACGGCGTACAATCCCAATTACATCATCTCCCTGGCTGTGGATTCCAAGGGCGGGGTATGGGGCGGCACCTGGGGGGCGGGTCTGGCCCATTTCGACGGCACGACCTGGACCAATCAGACCAAAGACGATGGTTTGCCGGCCAATCATGTCTTCATGTTGCAAATCGACGACAAGGATCGCCTGTGGGTGGGCAGCAGCGGCGGGTTGGCGTTGCGGGGCGAGGATGGCAAGTTCACCGTGAAGACCACCGCCGATGGACTCTTCTCCAACAACGTCTTTTCCATGGCCTTCTCCTCCGACGGTTCCCAATGGGTGGGCAGCTATGGAGGGGTGGCCCGGATCTATCCGGAGAGCGAAACCAAAAAGCCGTGAGAGTCCCAAGAAAAAGGGGGGAGCCATCCAGCTCCCCCCTTTTTTTATGCCAATCCATTGAAAAAAAGAGGGGGTCTGGGGGATTCATCCCCCAGGGTTTTGACTTCAAACAAATAATTTTTATGAATTTCTTGTTTAAAGTCAAAACCCTGGGGGACGAATCCCCCAGCCCCCCCCTCTTTTTTTCAATGGTTTCCGCTCAGAAGCGCATCACCATTTCATGGGACAGCAGCCAGAAGTTGAATCCCGTGATCAACACCGCAAATCCCACCATGGGCAACAGCTTGTTGCCCTGCAACGTCCCGCCACCGGCCAACACGCCGATGGCACGATGCCGCATGATCTGGACCGATAACCAGAAACCAAGCAACATCAACGCAGTCTGAATTCCGAACAACGCCTCCTCGGGGAACAGGGTCTGCATCATCATGCCATGCCGCTCGGCAGCGGTCATGGCCGCAACCCCGATCCCCAACGGATTGAGCGCCATGGCGAACACATCCCCACCCTCACGGAACAGATGATCGAGATTGTGGGCCAGATGATAGACAAAAGCCAACGGCAAGGCCCCAAAAGCCATGGCCAGAAAAAGCCGCTTGTAGGAACTGCCGGATGGGGCCATGGCCCGGGTCACACCGATGGCCAACGCATAAAAGAGAATCGGCACCACGAATCCGGCCAGCATCAGCAGCGTGAAACTGAAGATCAACTGTCCGCTCTCCCCGATCCAGCGGGCCACGGTGAAGACCCAATCCTGCCAGAACGACATCATGGTCACCCCGTGGAAACTGGTGATGCCCAGCATGGCCAACATGAACCATGAACCATCCCACAAAGGTCGGGCCTGGGCCTTGGCCTCGCTGCCCATGGTCCGCAAACGCCAGGAAACGTTGTCATGCGGACAGGAGAGGACACAGTTGCCGCAAGAGATGCAGTAGGTATTCTGGGAAAACCGCCCCACCGTGAGATGGGTGGGACAAGGCTCGATCAATGCCGATCCGTTGTAACACTCCATGGTTTTGCAGGTGGTACAGGTGGCCTCGTTCTGGGGGCGGACCTCGATGGGGCCGAGACGGGAATAACAGCCCATGTTGCGTCCGACCGGGCAGAAATAGCGACAGAATGCTTTGCGCTCGAACAGATAGAGGGAGATGAGCGAAAGAAAGACCATCACCAAAGCCAGAATGGCGGTCAGACGCGGCTGGGTGGTGACGCCGACTCCCAGCTCCAGCCAGGTCAGGCCCATGAGGAGAATCAACGCCGGATAGACATTGCGCAGCCAGGCTGGCACCTTGAGGTTGAAACCGGGATGAGGCAAGGAGCGTCTCCACAAGCGACGCCGGATCAGCCAGGAGGCAAGGTTGTCCCAGGGGCAGATCGCACACCACGAGGAGCCGACAAACAGGACCGAAACCACCACCAAAGGCCACCAGTAGTTCCAGACAAAGACGGTCGCCAGATTGCGTTCGGGAATGTCTGTTCCAAAAAGTCCGGCAAAGACCACGAGCAGAAAACAGGAGACGGTGAAGATCTTCAGAATCGCCAGCGGCCACGGGGAGGCGTTGAGAAAACGGACCAGAATCCCGAATACCGGAACCGTGGCCAGATTGAGGGTGCGGGTGGGGCGCATCTCCGGAGGTCTGGAACGCACGGCAAACAGGATCATCAAACCCATGATTCCCAGGGCTGGGAAAATCCAACGCTGGGGCAATCCCGGATGGGTCATGGTGTGTCCCTCCTGGGCAGCGCCATGGGCATCATGCTCCCCGTGCTCACCCATTACCGGCGCCGCATGGGAATGTCCCCCATGGGAATCCGCCGCCGGTTGACTACTGGCCGGCGCGCCATGGTCGTGGGCAGACGGAGCGGCAACAGGAGCCGGTGCACCGTGATCGTGGGCAGACGGAGCGGCGACAGGAGCCGGTGCACCGTGATCGTGGGCAGACGGAGCGGCGACAGGAGCCGGTGCACCGTGATCGTGGGCAGACGGGGCCGGTGCCGGATCGGCAACCGGAGACGGGGACGGCGCGCCGTGATCGTGCGTCATGGCCGGGGCACCGTGATCGTGGACTGCCGGGGCCGGGGCAGCGTGATCGTGGACTGCCGGGGCCGGATCGGCAACCGGGGACGGCGCGCCATGGTCGTGAACTGCCGGGGCCGGGGCCGGGGCCGGATCGGCAACCGGGGACGGCGCGCCATGGTCGTGGACTGCCGGGGCCGGGGCCGGATCGGCAACCGGGGACGGGGACGGCGCGCCGTGATCGTGCGTCATGGCCGGGGCACCGTGATCGTGGACTGCCGGGGCCGGATCGGCAACCGGGGACGGGGGCGGCACCGCTGCCGTGTCCTGGGCCACAGGAGCGGGATGGACATGCTCGTGACCGTCGAGTTGAAGCGAATTGGCGGGTGGCGCAGCCGCCGAGGTGTCAGCCGTGCCAGGATTGGCACCAACCAGCAACAGAACCAGAAACGCCACGGCGAGCACGCCTGCACCAGAACGTGACCGCCCCGGAAGAGACGCTGCCCGGATTGAACGATCCAACATGATTGGGATTCCTTGGATGTGGGAATGAGGTGAATCCTGAAAGTGCGTGCAAGAACTCTGCCCACTCTTCGCAAGCGCGGTTTCCCTGGCTGGCAACGCTCCTCTCTATAGATAATCCGGAAAAGCGCAGGCTGGCTGAGAATCATTCTTCTCTAAATTGGGAAATCGCCCCCCTTTACTTTATCGATTTTTGGGATGCACGCCCCTGTTTTCAGAAAAAAACACCGCAATTCCGGATAAATGGACGGTCACTTCACGATCAATCATATGTTCTTGTTGGTGTTTTTGATAAAATTTTCACCATGCCGAAATTGGCACCCCGGCTGCAATAAGGATGTCACGGCGCAATGATGGATTATGAAGCCACCAAACCGAAAACCAACCCTTCATCAGGTATCAGGATAATGCCATGAACACCACCATCCAATCGTCCTCCAAACTTCTGAAGCTCTCCGTGGTTTTCGGAATTGCCGCCGTCGGCCTGATGCTCAGCTCCGGCTCTGCGATTGCGGGCATCAAAGGCAGCAAACACGATCTGGGTAGCGGTGGTGCCTCCCAACAAGGCACAACCAGCGCGACCACGGAAGTCTGTGTCTTCTGCCATACCCCGCACAGCTCCAATACCGCAGCCACGGCGCCGTTGTGGAACAAAAGCCTGCCGAGCAGCACCTACACCCGCTACTCGTCGATCAACTCCACCACGATTGATGGTGCGGAAACGACGGTGGGTTCGGTCTCCCTGGCCTGCCTCTCCTGCCATGACGGCAGCCAGGCCATGGACGTGATGATCAACAAACCGGGCAGCGGCGGATACACGGCGGGTGGCGCCAACCTGGACGCGGGCACGGCCATGACCAATCCGGCAGGCAAAACCGCCATGCTGGGAACCGACATCTCCAATGACCACCCGATCAGCATCCAGTACGGCGGTGGTGGTTGGATCTCGGGCGATACGGATGGTGCGGCGGCCATCACCAATCTGGCGGACAAGAGCTTCAAGCCCGGCGTCAAGGACACCTTGAACAGCAATCCGGTCTGGTGGATCGATACCACGGGCGGTACGAACAATGTCCGCGACAAAACCGACATGATCCTCTACACCCGTACCCTGAGCGGTGTGGTTCAGCCCTTCGTGGAATGCGCATCCTGCCACGATCCGCACAACAGCACGGCACAGCCGGTCTCCTTCCTGCGCATGAGCAATGCCAGCAGCGCCGTGTGCCTGGCCTGCCACGACAAATAAATTTGCATGATGGGGGGGCAACCCCCCTCACCCCCCAACCGTGAGCCTCCCCTTGCGGGCGTTCCACGGCAAAAAATCCAACCAGGACGATCAATAAACGCCTGGAGATTGAAAATCATGAGTTGCGATGATGCAAGAAATTTTTGCATTGTCGCAACTCATTGATGTTTTTAAGGAATCTTTGCAGCCGGACATTGCATTGACCGGAGATTTGGATTAATAAGGAACCGTCCCAAATTCCGGAGCCTGAAGAGGCAGAACCCTCATCCCTGGTCTCAAAAAAAACGCCATGAATCCTATCCAGCTTGCCACGATCCTGTTCACCCTGATACTGGGATGCGCGTTTCCGTCCCATGCCCAGGAGACCAAACCCGCAGCCGCGGAACGCCCGCCCTTTGCCGTCGTGGACGGCGTGGAGATTCCGGCGGATCACTTCATCCAGTCGGTCCAGCAGGGGGCGCGCCAGCGCTTCTATCACGGCAAGATTCCCGATGATGAGATGGCCAAATTCCAGCGCGAAATGGGCCAGGCGCTGGTGGAACGGCTGCTGCTGGTGAAAGAGGCGAAACGTCAGGGGCTGCAACCCGATCAATCGGAGATCCAACGCACCATCGCGGAGTACGATCAACGCTACGCCACCTCGCCGCGTTATCAGACCAACCGGGAATCGATGCTCGGACCGATCGTCACGGAGATGGCCGATCGCAGTCTCGCCACGCAGCTCCAGGAAAAAATCACCCGGCAGGCCGAACCCACCAAAGCCGAACTGCTCGCGTTCTACAACGCCAATCCGGACAAATTCACCGAGCCGGAAGATCTGAGCGTGTCGGTGATCCTGCTGAAAGTCGATCCCTCGGCCGGATCCGAAGCCTGGGAAAACGCCAAAGGGGAATCGGGCAAGCTGGTGCAGAAACTCAAAGAGGGCGCCGATTTCGCCGAATTGGCCCGGATCCACTCCGGTGACGCCTCTGCGGCCAAGGGCGGACGCATGGACTATGTGCATGCCGGCATGCTCTCCGAGGATGCGGAACAGGCCATTGCCCGGATTCAACCCGGCCAGTTCACCGATGCCATCCTGGTGCTGGAAGGGTATGCCATCTTCCGGCTGGACAAACGGACCCCACCGCACCGGCTCACCTTCGACGAAGTGAAGGATCGCGCCAAAAAGCTCTACCTGCGAGACAACAGTGAAACCCAGTGGAAGAAGTTTCGGGAGACGCTCTGGAAAAAGGCCTCGGTCAAGATCAACGAATCCTACTACCTGCCCTTGCCCGAAGCAGGAAAAGAGGCGACCGACACCCCTCATCCGCACGCCATGGGAGGAAGTGCGGCCAAGAAAAAGTGATTGTCATGCGTCGTGACAGGTGAAGAAGCCGGTTTGCCGCTTTTGTCCTCTGCTCACCCTCCTCATTCTCCTGATTCCGGGATACAAACCGGTACTGGCCGAGGAGGACAATGGCACTGCGCCCTGGTGGGATCCGGAACGGTATGGCGTTCAGGGCAAATACGATCCCTGGACTCTGTCCGGCGGCGTGGGTCTGCGTTCCTCGCGGACCATGCTCAAGGCCACGGATCAAAACAATCAGGAAACCCAGCATCAATATTTCACCCAGATCCGGGCGGGAAAAGGGGCCAGAGGCTTCTTCATGGAACCCTATATCGCCCAGTGGAAAACCGATTTTCTGGGCGGTTTGACCCTGAGCCAGACGCTTCAGAACAACCAGACCAGCGAGAGCGAAGAGGCGAAAAAGGTGAACGTGGCGGCTCAATCCCTGCAAAGCAACGTCGATCTGCGGGTCTTTCCAGAGAGCAATTTCCCGTTCAATCTCTATTTCAACCGGGTCAATTCGGCCAACGGCGGCAGCGCCGTCGAGAGCGTCGGTCGCCTGTCGCAAAAATATGGCGTCATCCAGCAGTACCGGGACCGGCCGTCGGCCATGAACGCCCGGTTGCAGATCGAACGCCGCACCGATTCCAGTGGCGACAAGGATGGCTCGGGATTGATGCCCATGGTGCTCCCCAGCATCCGCGAAACCGAAGACGCCACCAAGGCCAACCTGGTGAACGTGCGCATCGATAAACAGTTGTTCGACCACAACCTGGAACTGGTCGGAAAACTGGCCAATCAGGATGGCGTGACGCTGCTGGGCAAAGGCAACACCTGGGAAAAAAGCGTGGTCTTCACCCACAGCGTCAGCCCCTCGGAAGAACTGAGCATCAACAACATGTCCAGCGTCTCCCGCACCCGCGATTTCAAACACACCTTCGACAACGAAGCGGTCACCATCCGCCAGGAGACCGATGGCTTCGTGACCGCCAATGTCCGCCAGTTCACCAGCAACGCCTTCTGGCGCTCCAACGAGTCGCCGCTGATGATCAACGGCTCGCTGCGGGTGCAAAACGAAATCAGCGACGATACCAGCACCACCAATGCCTTCAACACCCTCTCCCCCACCCAACTGGCCGTGCTCGGCTTCAGCCAGAACGACATCATGCTGGCCAACAGCGGCCTGCTGCCGCTGAACAATGCCCTGTTGACCGCCCTGGGCCTGATTCCCTCCACCACCCGCGCCAACCAGGGAACCTCCTATACCCGCACCCTGAACAGCCGCCTGGGGGCCAGTTACCGCTTCGACGAACACCATAGCGTCAACGGTTCGCTGACCGGCAACAACGATATCCGGGAAATCGACACTGCGGAAAACTTTACCAGTTCGAATCTCACCACCTACATCCAGACCGTTGGGTATCAATACGATCACGGGCCGATCAAACTGGACGAGTATGACTACAACTGGTATTCGTCCACAGCCTTGAGCAACACCATGATCACCGGTTTTCCCACCCTGCGCCAGACCGGAGAACGACTGGGACATTCCATTGGCCGCACCTTCGGCGATCCCAAGGACCGGGAGGGGGATTTCAAGGTCACCCTGGATGGATCCCTCGGCATGCTGCACGCCAAGGATCTGACCGCCGATGTCACCCACTCGCTGGGCATCGGCTATCAGACCGATCAGGAGGATGCCCGCTCCCTGATCGATTTGCGCCTGACCGACTCGCGCAGCCTGGTCGGAGCGGCCGACGAATCCCAGATGGTCAATCTGCAATTCTCCCGCAACAGCACCTCGGAAGGAACAGGCGGACTCTCCGGCAATCTCACCTTCAACTGGATGCGCCATCTGGCCGAAGACGGACTGCAAACGTATACTCAATCCTCCAGCGGCAGCCTGCGCTATTCGGTGTCCGATCTCATGGGCGTGCCGAAACTGCGTTACGACATGCTGACCACGATCACGGCCAGCACCCTGACCCTGTTCGCCTTCACACCCGTGCAACAGGAAATAAGCTGGCGCAATCAGCTAACCTACACTATCGGTCAACTCAATCTACGTCTCGGAGGGGAGCTGAAATATCTGCAAGATCAGGAAGGTCTGAAAAGTTATCAAGCGTTGTTGACGCTTGAGGTGGTTCGCAATTTCTATAGGAGATTTGGAGAATGAGCACACGGTTTCCGGGTTTTGCTCCTGCCCCAAAAAGCCCCGGCAAGCTGCGCCGCATGGCGCTGATGGTCGGTCTGGCCTGTCTGTTGTGGGGCGGAGATCTGATGGCAGAATATGCCGACATCGTCATCAACAACTATTCGGACAAGGCCGGAATGCGTCCGGCAATCTTCCCCCACTGGTTCCACCGCATCCGGTTCCGCTGCAAGGTATGTCACGCGGATCTTGGCTTCAAGTTCAAGGCTGGTGGCAACGACATCAACATGCTCAAGATCATCGACGGGCAGTTTTGCGGCGGGTGTCACAATGGAGAAATCGCCTGGTCGGTGGAAAACTGCGACATCTGCCATTCCGGGAAACCCAATACCCCCACCCAGGTACACGGCAACACCATCCAGAAATTGGTGAAGTAAAGCCCCAGACAAGGAGTGAGCTTGATGAAACGTCTCTTTCCGATCACCCCGGCTCTGTTGTGTCTGCTCGGGGGACTCTCCATCGCCGTGGTGGAGGCGGCGGCGCCTGCCGATCCACCGGCCAAAACCGAGGCCGCGCCTGCCGCTTCCGCAGCGCAGGTCAATACCTTCAATCGTCTGATGACCCCCAAATCGGATCGCAATCAGCCACCGCCCCTGGATGGCATCCACGATCCGGAAGGTCCGGGCACCAAAACCCTGCAAGCCCCGCGCGACGCCTTCAGCGCCCTGCCCAAAAGCAGTGGCGGCAACTATGTCAACTGGGTGCAGGCCCTGAAGGACAAAGCCATCAACCCCCGCTATGACCGGCTCAATCCCAAGGAAGAGCCGATGATCATGGAACTCGATATCGTGCGCGAGGTGAAAGGGTTCATGCCGGATGTGGTCTATCCCCATGATCGTCACACCCAGTGGCTCGACTGCTCCAACTGCCATCCGGATATTTTCGTGCCGCAAAAGGGGGCAAACACCATCTCCATGGCCCAGATCCTGATGGGACAGAAATGTGGCGTCTGCCATGGCAAGGTGGCCTTCCCGGTTTCGGAGTGCCGTCTGTGCCATTCCAAGAAGAAAGATCAGGCGCTGCTCAAGAAATGAACGCCGCACGGACACCATGGCGTGTCAGACGCTGCCCCATGGTATGCGCGCTGGGGTTGAGCGGTCTGCTGATGGCGGCAGGTGCCGCCTGGGCCGCTCCACCCCCTTTCGAGCAGAAAATGTCGCTGCTGGAACGTTTTCTGAAACAATCCGCAACCAGCGAACAGGTCGGAAGGGAGGGCAGCGAGGCGCTGCGCGCCAGCCTGGAAAAGACCCGCGCGCTGCGCGACGAAGCGCGCAAACTCTACGACGCCGGCGAGACCGCCATGGCCATGCAGCGGATCGATCAGGCCATCCAGCAGGCGGCGCGACTGTCGCAATCCAATGCCGGCCCGGACAAGCGGAGTTGGAACCAGCAGGTCCGCTTCGAAGGGTTGATGGCCGGTGTGGCAGCGTTCGCCGACGCCTATCAGCGCAATCTGTCCGCCCTCGCGGCAGAACCGAACCGGGGTCAGGGGAGCGTCCCCCCACCGATTTCTCCGGCCGAAATCGTCCAGCGTGTCGAGCAGGCGCAGGCGTTGGCCGGCAAAGGCGACCTGGAAGCGGCCAACACCCTGTTGACCGACGTGCAAAACCAACTGGTCAGCGCACTCCGGGGGATGCTGAATCACAAAACCCTGGTCCATGAACTCAAATTCGCGACTCCCGAACACGAATACCGCTACGAACTGGAGCGCTTTTCGGGTCTGGAAACCGTGTTGAACATGGCCCTGTCACGGGCTACAATCGATGAAAATGGCAGGCGTTTCATCCAGGAGCAGATGGAAAAAAGTCGCACCCTGCACCAGGAAGCCGAGCGGTCTGCGGCGGGCGGGAAATTTCAGGAAGCGATCGGCACCCTGGAGAAGGCCAATGAATATTTGAGCCGCGTCATGAACATGGCGGGCATGGGATTCCCCTGATGGGAGATGAATGAATCATGAAAAAAAGCACTCTTTGGGTCGCCGCCATGGCCGCGATCCTCCTGACCGGCTGCAACCAGGCCGCCACCACCGGCACCGCTTCCCCGGAAGCCGCTCCCCCTGCTCCTCCGGCGGCACAGGCCGCCCAACCCCAGGCTGCGGCCACTCCGGCACCTGAGGCCAAACCCACCACGCCGGTTGCAGCCGCTCCGGCAGCCGCTCCGGCCACAGCCGGGACGCCTCCCAAACCGGCGGACGCCAAAGAGTCACGCTGGGGCCAGGACCGCGAACAGGTGCAACGCCGTCTGGAGACGGTCAACACCCTGGTCGAGGTCTCCTCCGGCGCCAAGAAGGTGGCCTCCAGTGGCCGTCCCGAAGCCATGGCGACCCGCGATCTGGCCCGTTCGCTGCGGGATCAGGCCAAAACCCTGTTGGAAAAGGGGGATCTGAAAGGCGCCTCGGAAAAACTGAGCCAGGCCACCCAGACCATGTTCACCGCCGTCAAGGAGGCTGACGCCGGGGCATCCAAGGCCGCCAAGAAAGAACAGGATTTCAACCGCCGCATGGAGAGCGTGAAGGTGTTGACCGACGCCCTGGATCGCATCGGCAAAGAGAAATCCTCCAACGAAGCCGCCGAATCGAGCCGGCAGGTCAAGACGCTCATGGGTCAGGCCCAGAGCATGATGACCAGTGGCGATGCCGATGGGGGCCGCGCGGTGCTCGACAAGGCCTATGTGACCGCCAAAACCGGCATCGAACATCTGCGGCGCGGCGATACGCTGGTGCGCTCGCTCAACTTCGCCTCCAAGGAGGAGGAGTATCACTACGAACTGGACCGCAACGATACCCACCAGATGCTCATCGGCATGCTGCTCAAAGACAGCGGCAAGGTGTCGGATCCCATGGTCAAGGATTTCGTGGCCAAGGCCGCCGAGTTGCGCCGTCAGGCCGATCAACTGGGCGGCAGCGGCAAGTTCGCGGAGGCGATCCAGGTGCTGGAAGCCTCCACGGCGGAACTGGTACGCGCCATTCGTGGTGCGGGTATCTACATTCCGGGTTGAACAATCGTCGGGAGGGCGGCGTTTGCCGCCGCTCTCCCGCGGTTCGGAGTGAGGCGCCCGTGGTCAACCCATTGAAAAAAAAGCGGGGGTCTGGGGGATTTCTCCCCCAGGGTTTTGACTTCAAAAGAAAAATATTTCAATTTTTTTGTTTAAAGTCAAAATCCTGGGGGAAGAATCCCCCGGACCCCCTCTTTTCTTTCCATGGTTGCGCCTTTCGCAAGAGTTGCAATTCAATAGTGGCAAGGAGGTCGTGATGGGTCTGTCCTGGCGACGCTGGATGTTTTTTTTCTGTATGTTTTTATTGGTTTTTCCGGCACTCGCCGGCGACAAGCGGGTCTGGAAGCCTCTGGACAAGGATGGACTGCACGATCCCCAGGGACCATCGATCCGGGAATTGCAGAATCCCGCCGATGCCCTCTCCATCCTGCCGCCGGATCTCATCGGCAACATGGTACGCTGGGTCGGCGCCCTGGATCAGGGCTTCATTCAACCCCGCGCCAATCTTCAACCCGGCACCAAGGTCACGGTGCTGGATATGGATCTGATCTTCGGCAAAACCGGAGACCAGCCCTATGTGCGCTTTCCCCACAAGGCCCATACCGAATGGCTGGATTGCGCCAACTGCCACGAGGGGATCTTCAAGACCAAATTCAACGCTTCCGGCATCACCATGGCGCAAATTCTGGAGGGACGTTTCTGTGGCGTGTGCCACGGGGCCGTGGCCTTTCCCCTCACGGAGTGCACCCGCTGCCACAGCGTCACTCCCGATTCTTTCAAAGGAGCTTTCGGTGCGCAAAATCAGACGCCTGCTGGAAAATAAAACGGGCTGGTGGTTCCTGTCCGTACTGGCCGTCGGCTGGGTCGCAGGGCTGTTTCATGCGCAACCGGCAGGCGCGGAATATGCCGATGTGGTGCTCAATCGCCTCTCCGAAGCCAATGGCGTGCGACCGGTGATCTATCCCCACTGGTTTCATCGCATCCGCTTCCGCTGCAAGGTCTGCCATTCGGAACTGGGATTCAAAATGAAAGCCGGCGGCAACGACATCAACATGCTGGAGTTGATGGACGGAAAATTCTGTGGCTCCTGCCACAACAACAACATCGCCTGGGGCCTGGAAAACTGCCATCGCTGCCACTCGGGACTCAAGGGGCTGGAGACCGGCATCCGGGGAGGGCACAAAGCCGGTGGACCAGGAGTCTGGTAGCCATGAGGCATGCTTGAATCCGGGGGTGGCATGAAAACACGGGGCTGCACACTGGTTCTGCTGCTGGTGCTGATACTTGGCCTGAGCGGTTGCGCGCCGATCCAGCACGAAATGATGCTGGGCACGGAACGACTCAAAAACCATCAACGCCCGATCTGGCCCTCGCTGCCCGAAACCCCCCGCTACGAATACATCGGTCAACTGCTGGGGGTGAGCAACTACCGGATCAAGGGCGACGAAAGCCAGCGGACCGCCCAAAGCCTGCTGTACTGGCTGGCGGGCATCGATCAGGAAACCGGCTTCGACGCGGATCGCAACCGCAATCTGGAACGACCGGTGAGCGGCTGCGTGGATCGCGACGGCCGCATTCTGGTCACGGACATGGGGCATCAGGCGGTATTTGTCTTCGATCCCGCCAAAGGAGAGTTCAACATCTGGCGCCAGGCCCTGCCCAATCAGGTGTTTCGCGGTCCGGTGGGCATTGCCAACGCCCCCCATGGCGAATTCTGGGTCGCGGATTCCGAACTCGGCGTGGTGGTGCGGCTGGATCCCCATGGCAAACCATTGGGGGAGATCGGACGCGGACAACTGGAGCGCCCCACCGGCATTGCCTGGAGTTCCGAGCGCGACACCCTGTATGTGGCCGACAGCGCCGCCGATCAGCTCAAACTCTTTGACCGGACGGGCCGTCTGTTGAAAACCATCGGCCAATCGGGGGACAAGGAGGGCGAATTCAACGCCCCTTCCAACCTGACCCTGATGCGCGATCAGTTGTATGTGACCGATACCTTCAATGCCCGCATCCAGATCTTCGACGGAGACGGAAAATTCATCCGCGCGTTCGGCAACCGGGGCCGGATGATGGGCGAGATGGTCCGCCCCAAGGGGGTGGCCGTGGATGGCGAAGGGAATATTTATGTGGTCGAATCCTTTTTCGACCATTTGTTGATCTTCAACCGGGAAGGCCATTTCCTGCTGCCGATCGGCGGCACGGGCAAACGGATCGGCGAGTTCTATCTGCCCAACGGCGTGTGGACCGACCTGGCAGGCAGAATCTTTGTGGCCGACATGTTCAACGGGCGGGTCATCATTCTCCAGTTTCTGGGAGGCGACGGATGAACATCAAGTTTTCGTGGCGCGTCATCCTGGCCGGGATGGTGATCCTGGGCGGCATCTCTTCGGCCCTGGCAGCCCGCACCTCGGACGTGCGCCGCACCAAACACAACCTCTCCAAGACCGATTATTCCGGCGGTCCGACCCGCACGGTCAAGGCCACCACCGAAGATCAGGTCTGCGTCTTCTGTCACACGCCTCACGCCGCGACCCAGAGCGCCGGAACCAGCGTCGGTCCGTTGTGGAACCGTCAGTTGTCCACCGCCAGCTACACCAACTACGAATCGACCTCCATCGACGCCGATGTCGCCGAACTGCGCCAGGGACCGGGCGGAACCTCCAAGCTCTGTCTCTCCTGCCACGACGGCACCCTGGCCATCGGTTCGGTGAACGTGCTGGGTGGTCAGACCTCGGCCTCGATCACCATGAGCGGCACGGCAACAGGGGATAAAATGCCTGCCGGAGACGGAAGCGAGACCGGCTTTACCCGCAATCTGGGCACGGATCTTTCCAACGATCACCCCATCTCCTTCACCTTCGACGCCACCTTGGCGACCGCAGATGGCGAATTGCGTTCTCCCCCCTTCTCGACCGGCGGCACCCTGATCACCGGCCAGCGTCAGACCGGGGTCAACCCAAAACCAAAGATTCCTCTTGACGATGAAAAGGTGCAATGCGCTTCGTGTCATGATCCTCATATGTATGATGCCGCCGAAACCACAAACATCAAGTTCCTGCGTCTGAACCGCTTCCAGAAGACCACCGGTCCGAGCGGAGAGAACTTCAGCGAAACCAACGATATCATCTGTCTGGCCTGCCACAACAAGGGACTCCATGCCTGGGCGACCTCGGCCCACGCCAACTCCACCGATGCCTCCGAGACCTACAAATCCGGCGTGGGCAGTGCGGCGGAAAAACGGGAATTCCCCAGCAATGTGCAGGTGTGGGAAGCAGCCTGTCTCAACTGTCACGACACCCATACCGTGCCCGGCGCCCGGCGGCTGTTGCGGGAAGGCACGGACAGCACCCAATCCCCCAAACGCAGTGGCAATCCGGCTCTGGAAGAGACCTGTTATCAATGTCACACCACCTCGACCGCGAGCATTCTCAATTCGACCGGCAACAATGCACCCGACATCAAGAGCGATTTCACCACCGCAGGCAACAAGCACATGCCGATTGCCTCTGCAGATCAGAAGGCCGGGCAGGAGGTGCATAACATCGGTGCCAAACTCGCCTCCAATCTGCTCACCAACTGGTCGGGCGTGCCGCAACATGCCGGCGCCCATTTCGTCGAGGATCCGTTGCTGTTGGGCAAAGGGAATCTCAACAACCGCCATGTGGAGTGCACCGACTGTCACAACCCGCACCGGGTGACCAAAAACACCAAATATGACAGTTCCGGCACGGCAGGACAGGCCACCCACACCCACGATGTCACGGTTCAGCACAGCAACACCGCCTCCGGGGTGTTGCGCGGAATCTCGGGCGTGGAGCCGGTCTATGTCGGCGAGACCTTCCTGAGTCTCCCCTCCTCTTTCAAGCTGTTGTGTGGGGATCCGTCGCACTCCACCGACTGTTCCACGGATGGTGTGGTCACCAAGGAGTATCAGGTCTGTCTGAAATGTCACTCCAACTATGCCTATGACGACGGAGGCGGTTACAACGACATCGGGCGTCCGGCCATCACCGGGACCAATGGTTTGTCGCTGGGCAATTTCACCACTTCGGATCGGTACACCAATCAGGCGATGGAGTTCCAATCCCCGGACAATGACCAGGGCGAGAAAGGCGTGGACGGTGTCCCGGAACCCACTCTGACCAACCACCGCTCCTGGCATCCGGTGATGAAGGCCACCGGTCGCACCCTGGCCGAGCGTGGCGGGGCCAACTCCAGCATCTGGCTGGCTCCCTGGAACGGTTCATCCGGCAGTTTCATCGGCAATCAGACCATGTATTGCACCGACTGTCATGGTTCAGCCACGGCCAACGGCACCGCCGTGCCCGATACCGGCAAACCCTGGGGACCGCATGGATCCACCAAGGATTTCATCCTCAAGGGGGACTGGGACAACAATACCGGCAGCGGTCAGCAGGATGATCTCTGCTTCAAGTGTCACAGTTATTCGATTTATGCCACCAGGAACAGCACCCAGAGCGGTTTCTGTTGTGAAAAGGATTCCAACCTGCATGGGTATCATGCGGACAAGATCGGCAGCATGAAGTGTGGCTGGTGTCATGTGGCCGTGCCTCATGGTTGGAAAAACAAGGCGTTTCTGGTCAATCTGAACGATGTCGGGCCTGAGGCCAATTTGACTGCTGGCACTCAGGTGCGCAATGGGACGACAGCGGTCTACAACAAGGCCCCTTATTATCGACGTGCGGTGTTGAAGGTCAAAACCTGGAAGGCCAGCGGCAGTTGGACAGCGAGCGATTGCGGCTCCAAGGGGGCGCCCGGCAACAACTCGACCGGGCGGTCATGGATGCGCGATTCCAGCGAGAATTGCGCCAGCGGTCCTTGAAGCGCACCCGGTTCGGGATGTGTCAAGTCAACGGGGTCCAGGGGCCAATGGCCCCTGGTGGGGTCCAGGGGCGAAGCCCCATAAGCGCTAACAGGCTTCCATTAATCAGGATAAGCGTGTATAATCCCGAGCATGGATACTATACGCGTCATGAATCAGGATTGGAACTTTCTTCTGTCGCTTCTACCCTCCGGGTGGGAGCAATTGGCCTACGATACGCGAGCGTTTGTTCGACCAGCCAATATACAGTCACCATCGGTGCTGTTGCGACTAATGTTTATACATCTTGGTCGTGGTTTGT
>JADFWP010000003.1:57305-98915 GCA_015234115.1 Magnetococcales bacterium | reverse complement strand
CCGGATTTTATGAAAATGCCCTGACCGATGCCCTACGCCGTCATACGGTGGCAACCAGAAGCGCTGGAGAAATGGCCGTCTCCTCGCGGAGCAGGCTTTTTATCTGCTCAACTTTGGAACGGATCTCTTCGGCATTGATGTTCAACGGGTCATCTCCTCGCATTGGGTTGATGCGGGGATTATAGCACAACTTTTTCAGACAAAAAATTGCCCCCTCAGTACCACCAGGATCGCAGATATGGCGACGCCATGTGGTGGGGGTGATGGATCAAATCATCTGTGGAGGAACGCACTGCGGACGGTCAAGGAACAGCAAAATCTGGCGATCTCCCGACCTGCACTTGGATTGCCAAAAAACGGCGAAAAACTCTGTCAAGGATCTTTTTTTGGCGGGGTGCTGAATAGTTACAAAAAAACGGGAATGGGTAAACCATTCCCGCATGGGATCAGGCCGTTGCATCCCGTGGAACATCATGGTTTGGCAGCGGACCTTTGATTGATCCACTTGTAGGTCATGAGGATGAACCCCAGGGCGATGAAGGCGCCAGGCGGCAGGATGAACCCCAGAACCGGCTGGTAGTCGGCGGAGAGCACCTGATGGCCCAGCCACTGTCCGGAACCGAGCAGTTCCCGGACACTGCCCAGCAGGGTCAGTGCAAAGGTGAAGCCCAATCCGGTGAAAACGCCATCGAGAACGGAACCCAGAATGGAATTTTTCGAGGCAAAGGCCTCGGCCCGTCCCAGGATGATGCAGTTCACCACGATCAACGGGATGAACAGCCCCAGCACCTTGTGCAGATCATGCACGAAAGCGTTCATCGACAGATCAACGATGGTCACGAACGAGGCGATGATGATGATGAAGGCCGGAATGCGCACATCGTTTGGAACCGCTTTCCGCACCATCGAGACCACCAGATTGGATCCCACCAGCACAGCCGTGGTCGCCAGTCCCATGCCGATGCCGTTTTCTGCCGAGGTGGTGACGCCCAGAGTCGGGCACATGCCCAGCATCTGGACAAACACGCCATTGTTTTTCCAGAATCCGTTGACCATGATATCCTGGGTTGAGTCGCTCATTTGGCACTCTCCTCGGCCGGGGTTTTGAAGATTTTTTCCTGATTTTCCGCGACATATTCCAGTCCGCGTTTGACCGCGTTGACAATGGCGCGCGGGGTGATGGTGGCGCCGGCGAACTGATCGAATTCACCGCCATCCTTTTTGACGCCCCACTTGGCATTTTTCAGGTTTTTGCCCAGAAAGGATTTGAGCCAGTCGGTTTTGACCACCTTGTCGCCGAGGCCCGGAGTTTCGGCATGGGCCACGATATTGACGCCGGTGATGGTGCCACTGGCGGTCATGCCGACCAGGATGTCGATATTGCCGGAGTAGCCGTCCGGGGCGGTGACCATGAAGGCCACGCCGTGATCCTCGCCGCCCTTGCGGGAGCGGTAGAAAGGCACGGGCTTGGCCTTGCGGTTGATCCGTTTGTCACCCAGTTGCACAAAATCCTTTTCAGGCGAGTTGTCAAACCCCTTGGGCAGCACCTGGGCCAGGGCGTTGAGCAACTCCTGACGTTGGGTGTTGGCGATTGGAGCGCGGGTGACATCTTCGACACCCGCCAGGATGGTGGTGGCGATCAGACCCACGACCATGAGAATCAGACCCATCTTGAGAAAATGCGGCATTGGTGGCCTCCCTCCTATGCTGACTTTTTTTTGCCGTAGGTCACGGGCCGCGAATACTGGTCAATGAGCGGCACGGTCGCATTCATGATGACGATGGCGAACGACACCCCTTCCGGATATCCACCCCATGTGCGTATGAGATAGGTCAGAATTCCGCATCCCAGACCGAAAATGATCTGACCCATGGGGGTGACCGGCGAGGTCACCATGTCCGTGGCCATGAAAAAGGCCCCGATGATCAGCCCGCCCGTGACCAGATGGAACAAAGGATCCGGGTATTTGGTGGGATCGATCAGCCAGAAGATGATCGCCGGCACAATGCATCCCAGCAACATGGTGATGGGAATGTGCCAGGTGATGATCCTTTTGCGCAACAGATAGATACCGCCGAGCGTCAGCAGGATGGCCGAGGTTTCACCCAGCGATCCCTTGATCAGGCCGGTTGCGGCGGAGAAGAGATCGAAGCCGAAATTGCCGCCCAGGGCTTCGCGGACCGTGTGACCCATGCCGGTTTCGGTGCGGTATTGGCCCAGTGGCGTGGCCGTGGAGAGGGCATCCAGCAACTCCGGGGTGCCAAAGGGAGCGGAGAGGATCATGGCCAGCCCCTCGGAGAGGGTATGGGCGTGTTCGCTCAACAGTGGAACTGGCGCGGGCCAAGTGGTCATCTGTACCGGAAAGGAGATGAGCAGAAAGACGCGGGCGATGAGCGCCGGGTTGAACATGTTGTAGCCCAGTCCGCCATAGAGCTGTTTGCCGAGCAGGATGGCGAAAACGCCACCGACCACGCACAACCACCAGGGTGAGTTGGAGGGCATGGTCATGGCAAGCAGCAGACCGGTCAAGGCGGCGGACTGGTCTCCGATGGTGGAGGGGCGGCTGCGGATGGCGTTGAGGATTCGTTCGGTGATCACGCAGGCGAGGGTGGTGATCAGCATCACGAACAGGGCCGACCAGCCAAAGACCATGACACCCAAAGCGGCGGCAGGCAACAACGACCAGATGACGGCCTGCATGATGGCCGGAATTGACGTGCCATCGTGCACGAACGGCGAGGAGGAGATCTTCAAGGAAGTCATACTCATGAATGGCTCTCCACAGTGGAGGTTGGGGCGGGCGCGGCCGGTGCGGCCGGTGCGTCGGCCGCAGGCTTGGGAGCGGCGGCGGCCGCTTTTTTGCGGGCTTCGGAGGCCAGACGCATCTCTTCTTTCTTGCGTTCCTTTTCGGCCTTTTCCGCCTCAAGGCGCGCCAGTTTGGCCTGATTGCGCAGGCGGGTCATTTCAGTTTTCTCTTTTTCGTTCCGTTTGGCGGCCACGGCCATCTTGCCGTAACGGATATAATGCACCAGCGGGATATTGGCCGGACAGGCATAGGCGCAACTGCCGCACTCGATGCAGTCCTTGACGTGGACCTCGGGCAACTGGTCGATCAGATCGTGCTTGGCGCGCCAGACGATTTCGCACGGGGTCAATTCGACCGGACACACTTCCAGACAGTTGCCACAACGGATGCAGGGTTGTTCCGGTTCGTTGTGAATTTCATTCGGCATGAACGCCAGCACGGCGGCCGTGGCCTTGACCACCGGGGATTGCAGATCGTGGAGCGCGGTTCCCATCATCGGGCCGTTCATGATGATCTGTTGGACGCCGGGTTTGAGTCCGCCGCAGTGGTCGATGAGATCCTGGATTGGCGTGCCGATGGGCACATCGAGATTGGCGGGACGGACGATGCCGCGCCCCGAGACCGTGACCACGCGGCGGATCAGGGGACGGCCATAAAGGACGGCATCGCGGACCGCAGCCGAGGTGGCGACATTCTGCACCGTGGCGCCGGTATCGGTGGAGCGACCTCCCGAGGGCACCTGACGATGGGTGATGGCCTCGATGAGTTGATTTTTCGCACCCTGGGGATAGCGCACGGGCAGGACCACCACCCGGAAGTTCGGCACCCCTTCCACGGCCTTTTCCATGGCCTGGATCGCGCCGGGTTTGTTGGCTTCGATGCAGATCAGGCAACTGGAGCATTGAATGGCCCGCATCATCAACTGCGCCCCTTCGACGATTTCGCGCGAGCGTTCTTCCATGATGCGCGTGTCGTTGGTGATGTAGGGTTCGCACTCCACCCCGTTGATGAGCATCACATCCACCGGCTTGCCCCTGGGCGGGGAGAGCTTGATGTGGGTGGGATAGACCGCTCCGCCCAATCCGACCACGCCGGCATCGCGCACCTTGTCGCGGATGGCCTTGGAGTCGGCCTCGAAGGGGTTGTCCAGCCCTTTGAGCGACGGATCCCACTGATCGTTGCCGTCCGGCAGCAGGACGACGCATTGGTCGGTCAGGCCCGAGTAGTGGCCGACCACATGATCCAGGATCGCTTCGATGGTGCCGGAGGTGGGGGCGTGGACCGGAGAGGAGACATTGGCGATGGTTCTGCCGATCAGTTGTCCCTTGAAAACCTTGTCACCCGGCTTGACGCACGGTTCGCAGGCAGTGCCGGAGTGCTGCTGCAAGGGGACGTAGAGCCGCTTGGGCATTGGCAGTTCTTCGATCGGGCAGTGCTTGGCAAGGTCCTTGTTTTCTTTCGGATGCACTCCGCCGTGGAATTTTTTCAAAGCAAGATTCAAGATTCCCATGATGGATCCTCGTTACTCTCGAACGTTGTCATGACCCGAATCACTTTGTTTTCGGACCGTCAGTGGATCGTGGAGGGATCGCCCGGCTTGAGCCACTGCCAACTGTTGATGGTGGTGGGAAGCGGGACCATTTCGATGCAATCCACCGGGCAGGGTTCGACACAGGCTTCGCAATCGGTACAGATATCGGTGATCACGGTATGGGACTGCTTGTTGGCGCCAACGATGGCATCCACGGGACAGGCCTTGATGCAGGCGGTGCAGCCGATGCATTTTTCTTCGTGGATATAGGCGGTCCGAGGTCCATGTTCTTCCATGGCCACGGCTTCCACACCCAGGATGGCGGCAATGGCTTCCATGGCGTGGGTGCCCCCTGGGCTGCAAAGCGCGATGGGAACCTGTTGATCATCGTCGGCCAGGGCTTCGGCGTAGGCATGGCAACCTGGGAATCCGCAGTTGCCGCAGTTGGTGGAGGGCAGGGCGGATTCCAGATTTTTGACCAGCGGGTTTTCTTCGACATGAAACTTGATGGCCGCATAGCCCAGCCCGAGGCCGGCTACCAGGGCCATTCCGCTCATGCTCATAATCGCTTCGATCATGGGGATTTCCTCCAGGAACGCTTCGTGTGATGTGTTTTTCTAAAGGGTTACTTGACCATGCCCGCAAAGCCCATGAAGGCCAGCGACAGGAGGCCGGCATTGATCAGGGCGATGGGCGCGCCTCGGAACAGGGTCGGGACATCGGACAGGTCGATGCGCTCGCGCATGCCGGCGAACAGCACCAGAATCAGACCAAAGCCGGTGGCCGCGCCAAAGCCGTTGAAGGTGGCCTGGAGAAAATTGAGTTCTTTTTGCACGTTGATGATGGTCACACCGAGCACCACGCAGTTGGTGCTGATGAGCGGGAGAAAGATCCCGAGCGAGTCGTAGAGTACCGGACTGGTTTTGTGGACAATCATTTCGGTCAGTTGCACCAGAGCGGCAATGATCAGAATGAACGAAAGCGTCCGCAGATAGTCCAATCCCAGTGGATCGAGTATGTATCGTTGGGTCAACCAGGTGATGATCGACGAGAGGGTGATGACGAACACTACGGCATAGGCCATGCCCACCGCAGTTTCGACCTTCTTGGAAACCCCGAGAAACGGGCAGATGCCAAGGAATTTGCTCAGAACGAAATTGTTGACCAGAATCGTGCTGACCAGAATCATGATATAATCAGTCATGGCGAACACACCTGAATGTTGGATTGTCTGGTGGATGGAGTTGCGTAGCCCCTCAGCAGCGCAACTCCTCATTTTGGAAGCGCATATTAGATACTCCTAATTTTTCATCCCGGCAATGGAAAAAATGGCAGGCTGATTTGTTTTGCAATGCAGCATCGCTTGACGATCCGATTGAATGCGTTCATTATTAATTTTTTGCCTATGTAACAAAATATTGCAATCAACACGCCATCGGGAGGATCGGCATGCCACAGATTCAAGCAGAACAGGTTCTGGAAGCGTTAAAACAAGTCATGGATCCGGATCTGAAACGCAACATCGTCAGTCTGGGATTTATCAAGGATCTGGTCATCGAGGGGGGGCATGTTGCGTTCAAGGTGGAGTTGACCACACCGGCCTGTCCGGTCAAGGCCTTGTTGCAGCAGCAGGCCCATGATGTGGTGGCCGCGCTGCCCGGCGTGATGCAGGTCGAGGTGGTGATGACCGCCCAGGTGCGTGCCTCGAAAAAGAGTGAAAATGCCGACCTGATTCCGGGTGTGCGCAATGTCATTGCCGTGGCTTCGGGCAAGGGCGGGGTGGGCAAGTCCACCACGGCGGTCAATCTGGCCCTGGCTCTGGCCGAAAGCGGGGCGACGGTGGGCATTCTGGATGCGGACATCTATGGCCCGAGCCTGCCGCGCATGCTGAATGTCACCGAGAAGCCCGAACCAGCGGAAGGGCGGAAAATGGCGCCAATCCGGGCGCATGGTCTGGCGGCCATGTCCATGGGCTTTTTCATGGACGAGTCCCAGCCCGTGGTGTGGCGCGGTCCCATGGTGGGCATGGCCGTGGAACAGATGTTGCGCGATGTGGATTGGGGAGAACTCGATTATCTGGTGGTGGATCTGCCCCCGGGAACCGGGGATGCCCAGTTGACCCTGGCCCAGAAGGTGCCGATCACCGGTGTGGTGATCGTCTCCACGCCGCAGGCCGTGGCCCTGGCCGATGTGCGGCGCGGGGTGAACATGTTCCTGAAGGTGGATGTGCCGGTCATCGGCATCATCGAAAACATGTCCTATTATCTGTGTCCCCAGTGCGGCCATCGGGCCGACATTTTTGATCACGGCGGAGCGCGCACCGAGGCCGAGGCCATGGGTATGGCCTTTCTGGGGGACATTCCCCTCGATATCGCGATCCGCGAAGACATGGATTCGGGGCGTCCGTTGCTCGTGGCCCGTCCCGACTCCCCCCAGGCGCAGCGTTATCGCGACATCGCCTCCCAGGTCGCGGCTCGTGTGGCCAGCATGGGATTCCAGGAGAGCCGCCTTCCCAATATCGTGGTCGAGTGAATCAGGCATGGCCGCAGCGCTCTCATGCCGCTGCGGCCATGCGTTTCTTGGGGGGATGCTGACATGAAATTCAGTCACCGTTTTTTCGAGAACAAGGATTGTGAATACTATCCCTGCCATGTCATCCCGGAAGGCAGACACTTGAACTGTCTTTTCTGTTTCTGTCCGCTCTATCCTTACGAGAATTGTCCTGGAACGCCCATTTGGCTCGATTCCGGCCTCAAGGATTGCTCGGCCTGCACCACCACCGCTTTTGAAGATGCGTATGAGACGGTGATCGGATTTCTTCGCTGAGGTGGAAGAGCATGCCATGAGTCCGGACCAGCCTGTTTCTTATGTCAGCCTGCTGACCGACATCAGGTTGCGCATCCGCTATGCCCAGATTCGGGCCGTATTGGCGGTGAATGCCGAGTTGACCCGTTTGTATTGGGAGGTCGGCGCGATGATCGATCTGCGGCAACGTCAGGAGGGGTGGGGCACGGGGGTGATTCCCCGACTGGCCCGTGATCTGCGCAACGAATTGCCTGAAGTGAAAGGGTTTTCTGATCGCAATATCAAGTTGATGGTGCAGTTTTTCCGGGTTTATCCGGATCTGTTCGAGCTGTCGTCCATTGGGCAACCGGTGGTTGCCCAATTGGAGGATGCTTCGTGTACCGGGTTGGCATCAATTGGGCAACCGGTGGTTGCCCAATTGGAGGATGCTTCGTGTACCGGGTTGGCACCAATTGGGCAACCGGTGGTTGCCCAATTGGGCAAGGTACAATCACCGGTTGCGCAAATTCCCTGGGCACACAATGTGGTTTTGATGCAGAAGGTCAAGGATCCGGCGCAGCGGCAGTGGTATGCCTGGGCAACGCTGCAAAACGGCTGGAGCCGGAGCGTTCTGGTAATGCACCAGCATTGAGGCCATCGAGCGCGAGTTGGGGGAATTCCCGGAAAAATTCACTCCCGGAATCTGAGGCGGTCGTGTCATCGAACCGCACCAGAGTGGGATAGGTCTTGTT
This sequence comes from Magnetococcales bacterium, assembly GCA_015234115.1. Classification (GTDB taxonomy): domain Bacteria; phylum Pseudomonadota; class Magnetococcia; order Magnetococcales; family Magnetaquicoccaceae; genus Magnetaquiglobus. The sequence goes on along the minus strand of JADFWP010000003.1, from coordinate 91,041 downwards.
TGGTACGCAGCAGTTGTGATGACATTATTGAAAGAAAAGAAGGGGTCTGGGGGAGGAATCCCCCAGACCCTCTCTTTTCTTTCAAAAGTGTGCATTCTGCAATGGGTGCGGTTCAGGTGCGGTTTAAGCTGGTTTTTTCATCGGGCATGCGGTTTCATGGGATTGGTGCGTCGGGTCTTGAAATGGTTGTTGATTCTGGTCGTGACGCTGTGCGTGATGCTGGGTGCAGGCGTGGCCGGTCTGATATTGCATCCACCGGACCTGACCCCTTTGGTCCCGGAGCTGGCCCGTTTGCTCTCCCGGCAGACCGGATTGCGGATTGCGCTTTCCGGGATGGAATGGTCTGCCGATCATCTGTTTTCCGTGGCGGGCAGGGGGGTGGAGGTCGCGGATCCGGATTCCGGGCAGGGGATTTTCGCGGCGGAACGGATCTTGTGGCAGGTCGCGCCGCAGTTGCTGTTCCAGGGTGAGTTGCCCATGGCGGTCACGCTGGATCAGGCCAGGGTGACGGTGCGGCGCGATGCCCAGGGAATTTTGCGCCTTGGCGAACATCCCATGCCATCGCGTTCCGACGCCGCTCCGGTTGCGCCTGGGCCATTCTTTTTCAGGACGATCACCTTGCGTCAGGCAGAGGTGATCTGGCTGGATGAACAGCTCCAGGTCGATGGTCACCCTTTCCGTACCCGGTTGAGTCGGATCGAGGCCAGCGGCGCGCTGGAACCGGGTGGACGGATGCGGTTCGTGGCAGAGGGAGTGCTGCCGTCGTCGGCGGGCGGGGAGAGCCGCATTGCCCTGGACGGGGAGCGGGATGACCAGGGGATGTGGTCGGTCAAGATGCGCGCCGGGCAGTGGCGGATGGCCTCTTTTTTGCCCTATCTCGCCCATGCGCAACCGCTGGATGGTCTGACCGCCCCGGTGGATCTGACCGTCGAGGCGCGGGGCGGATCTTTGGACGGGTTGCAACTGCAATGGCAACTCGCGCTGGGCGCGGGCCATCTGGCCTGGCCGGAGCTGTTTCGTTGGCCTTTGCCCGTGACCCGGCTGAAGGCCGAGGGGCGGTTGCACCACAGTACGCAGGGCTGGAATCTCGATGTGGCGCATTTTGATTGGCATTCATCCCATGGCGAGGCCCAGGGCCGGTTGCGTCTCACCGGTCTGGGGGGGAAGGAATCGCCGTTTCTGGATTTGACCGCCACCGCCTCCGGCACCCCCTCGGAACAGGCAAAATTCTATTATCCCACCCCGATCATGGCCCCGGAACTGGTCCACTGGCTGGATCACGCCTTCAGGGAGGGGCATGTCAAACAGGCTTCGGCGCGCATTCGGGGTCATTTGAACCGCATGCCCGCCGGCCCGCATGACCCGGCAGAGGATCTCTTTCATATCGAAGGGGATGTGGTCGGGATGACGTTGCATTATCTGCCGCCGCTGCTGCCTCTGACCCGGACCACGACGCATGTGATTTTTGATCGCTATTCCATGACTGCCCAGGTGGCTGAAGCCGGTTATGGCGGGACGCGCCAGGTCAAGGGAGAGGTGAAGATCGCGGACATGGTGGATCATCCGGTGGTGGAGATTCGCGCGGAATCGCCGCAGGTGGATTTGAATTCGGTATGGAAGGAGGTGGTTGCCCATCCGCGTCTGCGTTGGGACGAGGCGTTGGGCATGGCCGGCAGCCAGGTGGCCGGGCAGGGGGTGGCCACGTTGCAGATCAAGTTGCCGTTGCACGCCATGGCCCAGGCAAGCTGGTCGGGTCGTCTGGAGACCAGGCGGGCCATGGTTCATCCCTCTTTTCTTGAGCAACCGTTGGTCGATGTCGGAGCGGTGCTGATTCTGGATCCGGATCGGCTGGAAATCCGGTTGAATCAGGCGCGCGCCGATCCCTGGCCGATCAGCGGTTCGGCGGTGGTGCGTCAGTATCGCACGCCGGACAAGGCGAACCTTTCCGCGCAACTGGAAACCCGGCTGTCAGCGAAACAATTGGCCGAAGGTCTGGCGCCGCTGCTGGGCGAGGAGGGGTGGATCCGGGGGGATGCGCCGGTCGTGCTGGAGTTTGCCCGTCAGCCGGAGCAGAAGGGGTTCGGGGTGCGGGGCAAGGTCGAGCTGAACGCGGTGGCGGGACGCGGGCGTTTGGGCTGGAGCAAGAAGAGCGCCGAGGCGGGCGAGCTGCAAGGCGAGGGGCGGCTGACCACGGATGGCCGTTTGCTCCTGAAAACCTTGCGGGCGGATGCGGGCAATTGGAAGGGGTCGGGAGAGGCGGACTGGAATTTGTCCAACAACCGGGGCAAGGTGGTCTGGAAGGAGCTGACCTGGGATCGGAGCGTGGGCAGGCTGACGCTTGTGCGTACCGCGGCGGCGGACGGGTCGCAGAAATCCAAAGGGGAGGGGGCATGGCGTGTCGAGTCGGATTGGAAGCGGCTCGATCTGGGGGAGTTGTGGCGCACGGTTCCGGCGGGTCCGGCCCGGTTGAGCGGCGCGGATGACGAGGTGGCCATTTCGCCTCCGGAGCGCAGTTGGCCCACGGTGGTGCTGGCGGTGCGTGCCGGACAACTGCTGTTGGCCCATGGCGAGCAGGCGGAACATCTGGATGCCACCATCGGCATGGAGCTGCGGGCCGTGCGCATCGAAGCGTTGCGCATGCAGCAGCGTGCCGGAGCGATTGACGGGAGCGGGGAGTTTCTTTGGTCGCAGCGCATTGGTTCGGGCGGATACGGGGGTCATCTGCATCTGAAAAGCGAGGATTTTGGTCGGCTGCTGCACGCCCTGGATCTGCATGAGGGACTCGAAGGGGGGGCAGGGGAGTTGGAGGTGGGGTTGGACGGGTTTCAATCCCCTGGGCAGCGGTGGATCGATACGCTGTCCGGCACGGCGCGGTTCCGGTTCCAGGATGGGAAGATCCGTCGTTTTGGTTTTCTGGCCACTTTGCTGGGGTTGTTTTCGTTGAAGGATCTGCCGAAACTGGTGATCGGCGACCGGCCCGATCTGGATGGGAGCGGTTTGCATTACAAGGATTTCCAGGGGGCTTTTGCCATTCACGACAGTGTATGGACCATCGACCGCATGAAGCTCGTCAGCCCTTCGATGAATCTGGTGGTGACCGGCAAGGTGGACTTTCCCAGGGATCGGGTGGCGTTGCTGGTGGGCATGCGGCCTTTGCAGGTGCTGGATGATCTGATCAACGGCCTGCCTCTGGTGGGCAAATGGGTGACCGGCGACCGCCAAAGCATCGTGGAGACCCAGTTCGATGTCACCGGTTCCACTGCCGCGCCCCAGGTGGCCATCCGTCCGGTCAGCAGTCTGGTGCCGGGATTGTTGCGGGATTGGATCGATATTCCGTTGGAGTGGTTGCGGCGGGCGAATGATCCGGAAAAAGCGCCTTGAATCGCGACCGTTTCGAGAGGTACACCTTTTGAAAGAAAAGAGGGGGGTGGGGGATTTATCCCTCACCCCCCTCTTTAGATCTTTCAGGGAGGATTCCGCCTGCTCAACTCGCGATGCTCATCGGCAGGGTTGATCCCGAGAGCAAGTCGGTATTGGAGGAGGGATACCTGGGTGCGGGCAGTGCTTTGTGCGTCTCGTCTCGCGCCTGGATGAGCGGGGATTTCTTGGCCGTATGCGTCTTCCGGGCAATGGGGGGTTTGGCCGTGTTGCCTGGGTGGTTGACTTTAAAGAAAGCGATGGATTGGGCCATCATGGTGGCCTGGGCATTCAACTCTTCTGCCGTGGCCGCCAGTTCTTCGGAAGCTCCGGCGTTTTGTTGCACCACCTGGTCGAATTGCTGGATCGATTCCTCAACCTGAGCAAATCCTTCGTGTTGTTGTTTGCTGCACTCCGTGATGCCGCGAATGCGGTCCGCCGTTTCCTGAATTCTCGGGACGAGTTGTTCGATGATCGCGCCAGCCTGCTCGGCGACCAGGACGCTGGATGAGGAGAGTTGACCAATCTCTCCAGCCGCCACCTGGCTGCGTTCCGCCAGTTTTCTGACCTCGGCGGCCACCACGGCAAAGCCTTTTCCATGTTCACCGGCCCGGGCGGCCTCGATGGCGGCATTCAAGGCCAGCAGATTGGTCTGACGGGCAATCTCTTCGATGATGCTGATTTTCGATGCAATCTCTTTCATGGCCATGACCGCTTCGTTGACGGCCTGTCCACCCCTGGCGGCATCCTGGGAGGCCTGGATGGCGATGGTCTGCGTGTTGTTGGAGCTGTCCATGCTCAGTTGGCAACTTCCGGTCATCTCTTTCATGGACATCAGGATGGTGTCCACAGAAGCGGCCTGTTCGGTCACTCCCAGAGAAAGCGTTTGTGAGGAATCGGAAATCATGTGGCTGCCGGAAGAGACCTGTTCCGACGCGGCCGAGATTTCTTCCAGGACCGTGCGTAATCTTTCGACCATGTTCTGAATGGCCAGGGAGATGCCGGTGGCGCGTTGCGAGGCGTCGAATCGCACGGTCAGATCCCCTTCCGCCACCTGGCGTGCCAGTGCGCCGATGATTTCGGGTTCTCCGCCGACCGATTTCAGGATGGAACGGATCATGAGCATGCCCAGAACAATGGCCAGGATGGAGACCAGAATCGTTGCCCCAATGGCCAGACGGATGGCGGTGACACGGGAGGCATCAAACTCCCTGTCTGCCTCCGCGGCTTCCTGTTTCAGGGATTTCTGGATGGATTCCATGAGGTTCAGAACATTGGAGCGTACATCATCGATGGCCTCGTCCGCCTGACGCAACGATGTTTCTGCTTCCTGCTTTCCTTGCATGAGGGCTGCGACCGCTGCAAAGAAGTTTCCATCGATACGGGACAGGTAGTCCCTGTACAGCGTGGACAGTTTTTTCGCATTGTCTCGTTCTTCCGGGGTATCCACCAGACGGGTCACTTCGGACAGATCTTTTTCCATTTGTGCGTTGGCCTCTTTCAACGCGCTTCGTGACTCTTCCAGGTTGCGATTGATGGCAGCGTCGGCAGCGATGGTGTAGACATGCTCGGCGCGTTGGGCAATTTCCAGCATGGCAATGGCGTCTTGATATTTTTCGGCTCCTTCATCCTGAGAGTGGGCCAGTCTTGACAGAGCATGGATCTGATAGGACACCAACAGGATGAACATGCCTGCCACGAGCAGAAATGATCCGGCCATCATGGTCTTCAAGCTTAGGGGTTTCATGGTTGCTCCTTTCATTTGCAGAGGTATAATAATTTAAATAAAACTTATATTGATTTAGGTTATATTTTTGGCAGCAAAACAATCTTATGATTCTTGAAAATATTCCACCAATGCACTTCTCAAGCGGGTTGCGGTTTGATCGTTTCCACAAATCTGTGTGGTAGTTCTGAGATTCGGCCTTTGATGGACAGTATAGTCGGTTCTGTTTCCGATGGCAATGATAATCACTATCAACCTGATTATATCAGCTTCAACCGGCAAAGTTTGCCGAGATTGCCAAATCGTGTTTGATCTGCAATGATTGGCCAGTAAGTGGATTCCATTCGCTCTCAAGGGCTGTTTTTATTCAGAGTTAGGATGATTTTGGAATGGAGGTTGAAACAAAGCGTGCAATCTGAAAAGCATGATTGTATTTTGCCTGATTTGCCTGTTTTGATATTTCTTTAATGAATGACGGGTGGTATAGGATTCGGGATTGCGCAAACGGGTTCTTTTGGATATTTTTTTATATTTGGCAAAAAAGCTACACAAGCCGTCGCAATCAAGGTCAGGGGCATGTTCGACGAAGCCAGCCAGCAGGCACTCATGCAGGAGTTTTTCTCCGAGAACCGGGAGGCTCTGGACCGGATCGAGCGGGGACTTCTGCAATTGGAGAGCATACCGAACAATCGGGAGCTTCTGAATTCCATTTTTCGTGACATGCATACGGTCAAGGGCAACTGCCGCATGATGGGATTCGAACGGCTGGAGGAGTTGACCCATGCCGCCGAATCCCTGCTCGATCTGATGCGCGAAGGCCGGTTGGTGATCGATGTCCGGATTGGCAATCAGTTGCTTGGGGTGTTGGATACGGTACAACGCACGTTGCATACCATCGAACAGACCGGCTCCGAAGGAGAGGTGGATTTCTCGGCGCTGATCGTGCAGTTGGGACAGATGCAGGGCGCGGGCGGCATGGAACTTCAGGAAGAGCATGGCGAACCCCGGACCGATTCCGATCCGGAGTCGGCTCCGCTGCGCAGCGACGGGGATGGCGGTGCGGGACGCATCGATTCGATCCGTCTCTCCATCGAGCGTCTGGACGCCCTGATGAATCAGGTCGGCGAGCTTGGCGCCATTTTCAATCAGGTGAGGTACGCCGTGACGCGCAATCCGGCGTTGGTGGATCAATCCCTGGAGAGCCTGGGACAACAGATCCATCAATTGCAAGACGAGGTGTTGCAGTACCGGTTGCAGCCGATCGGGCGCATTCTGGATACCTATCATCGTCTGGTGCGGGATCTGGCGGTGGAGACCAGAAAAAAGGTGGTGCTCGATCTGGTGGGCGAAGAGACCGAAGTGGATCGCAATGTCCTGATCTCCATCAAGGAGGTGTTGGGCCATCTGATCCGCAATGCCGTGGACCATGGCATCGAAGCCCCGGAAGAGCGCAGCAACCGCGGCAAGTCGCCGGTGGGTCGGGTCCGTCTGAGCGCCGAGCAGAAACAGGGGCAGATCTACCTGGAAATCGCGGATGACGGACGGGGAATCGATGTCAACCGGGTGCGCGTCAAGGCTCTGGAACGGGGGTTGATCACGGCGGACCAGGCCATGGAGATGGCGGATCCCGACATCATGAAACTCATCATGGCGCCGGGCTTTTCCACCGCCGAACAGGTCAGCAAGATTTCGGGACGGGGGACGGGCATGGATGTGGTCCAGGCCGCCATCGACAAGCTGGGCGGTTCGGTGACCATCTTCAGCGAATATGGCGCCGGATCCCGTTTTCGTCTGCGCATTCCCCAGACCATGGCGATTGTGCCGGTGCTGCTGGTGACGGCCTGCGGCGAAACCTATGCCGTGCCCCAGGTCAATATCATCGAACTGGTCTCCTACCACGGCGCCGAAGTGACCGCGAACGTCGAAGGCAAATTGCAGGCGCCCATGGTGCGGGTGCGGGAACGTCTGTTGCCCCTGGTGGCCTTGCGTCAGGTGGTGACCCATCCGACCCATGGAGCGGCGGTGGCCCGCAGTGTGGAGCGGATCCAGGCCGAATCCGCGTTGCATGTGGTGGTGTTGCAGTCCGAAGACCGTTTTTTCGCCCTGGATGTCGATGGCATCAAGGAACCGGCCAGTCTGGTCATCAAGCCGGTGAACCGCATTTTCGCCGATATTGCCATTCTGGCCGGAACGGCGGTGATGCCGGATGGCTCGGTCTCCTTTTTGTTGAACGTGCCGGAGTTGATCAGGCTGTAGAATTTTCATTGTTACCGGATGTGGAGTGAATCAGTCATGGATAAGAAAACGGTCCTGATCGTGGACGACAGCAGCCTGGCGCGGATGATGGTGCGCAAGATCTTTGCCACCAGTTTCAAGGATTGGAATCTCGTCGAGGCCAAGGATGGGGAGGAGGCACTCAACTTGGCCGCCGATACGCCGGTGCATCTCGCTTTGCTCGATTTCAACATGCCGGGCATGAATGGCATCGAATTGGCAGAAAAACTGCTGGTGAAATATCCGTCGGCTGGTGTTTATCTGGTGACCGCCAATATTCAGGAGCGGATGCATCAACGGGCCGAGAGCATGGGGATCGGATTCATCAAGAAACCGATTGCCGAAAACAAGATTGCGGATATCCTGAAGCAGATCGCCTGAAATGTCGGGCCAGGGGAGCGAAGAGATGTTCTGTCTGAGCGAGATGGAAGAAGATGCCCTCAAGGAATTCTTCAACATGGGGCTGGGCATGGCTGCTGCCTCGTTGAGTCAAATGGTCAACAACGAAGTCCTGCTCTCTTTGCCTCAGCTCAAGGTGGTTCCCTACGAAGAGGCCACGAAAATGCTGGTGGCCAACGAAGAGGAGAAACTGGTCGCCATTCGCCAGAATTTCACCGGCGAATTGACCGGTACGGCGCTGCTGATCTTTCCGGGTGCCGAGAGCCTGGAACTGGTGCGCACCCTGCTCAACGAGCAGATGCCTCTGGAAGTGCTGATGGAACTGGAACAGGAGACCCTTCAGGATGTGGGCAATGTGGTGCTCAACGCCTTCCTGGAGAGCTTCACCCAGATGATGTCGATCCAGTTCGAGTTCGAGGCTGCCGAATTTCTGAAAGGGAGCAGCAGTTTCCTGCTGGACATCTCTTCCCATCTGGCCGCGCAGCGCCAGTCGCTGATGTCCGATGAATCCGGGAACGACGAACGGGCCTTTGTGCTGATGATGGATTTCAAGACCCACGACGAAGAGCAGACCCAGCATACGTTGAGTGGTTTTGTCGTGCTGCTTTTTTCGCAATATTCGATGGAGATCCTCAAAAGGGAGTTGAAGGTCATTCTGGCAACGCTATGAGACCGGCAGACAGGGGATGAGCGCACTGGATATCAAACTGCTCGCCCGGGCGCTGGAGGAGAGCGCCGTGGGGACGATCCTGCTCGATCCGGAACTCAACATCGTGTTCTGGAACGATTGGATGGAGAAGGGGTCGCGCCTGCGGGCCGAACAGGTGATGCACCGTTCGTTGTGGGAGGTCTTCCCGGAGCTGGAAAACACCCGCATCTCCCGCGCGGTCGAGAGCGCCTTGAATTCCGGTCTGCCCACCATGCTCTCTCATCGCCTCACGCCCACCCCTTTTCCCTTGTATACGGCGTCGGAAAAGAGCACCGGCAATCCCCGCATGAGCCAGATGGTGTTGATCAAGGCGATCCGGGATGTTCACGATGTGCGTCACTGTCTGGTGCAGATTCAGGATATCACCAATACGGTTTCCCGCGAACTGATGTTGCGGGCCCAGGCCCAGGAGTTGCAGGCGGCCAAGGAGAGCGCCCAGGAGGCCAATCGGGCGAAAAGCGATTTTCTGGCCAACATGAGCCACGAAATCCGCACGCCGATGAACGCCATCATCGGCATGTCCCATCTCGCGCTGAAGACGGAATTGAACCCCAAACAGCGGGATTACATTGCCAAGGTCCATGGTTCGGCCCAGTCCCTGCTGGGAATCATCAACGACATTCTGGATTTTTCCAAGATCGAGGCGGGCAAGCTCACCATGGAGTCGGTCCCGTTCTATCTGGAAGACGTGCTCAACAACGTCGCCAATCTGGTCGCCCTGAAGGCCGACGAACAGGAACTGGAGGTCAATTTTCATGTCGATCCGGGGGTGCCGCTCAATCTGATCGGTGATCCGCTGCGGCTTGGGCAGATTTTGATCAACCTGACCAACAACGCGGTCAAGTTCACCCGAAAAGGGAACATCATCGTTTCGGTGGCGTTGGTGGCGCATCAGTCGGAGGCGCATCGGGTCGAACTCCATTTCAGGGTCCAGGACAGCGGCATCGGTCTGAACGAAGAGCAGTTGGCCCGTCTTTTCACCGCCTTCACCCAGGCCGACTCCTCCACCACCCGCAAGTTCGGGGGGACCGGACTGGGGCTGACCATCTGCAAACGGCTGGTCGAGATGATGAATGGCCGCATCTGGGTGGAGAGCACGCCCGGTGTGGGGAGCATCTTTCAGTTCACCGCCATTTTTGGCCGCAAGGGGCGGGACCGGCGTCGTTTTCGTTTGCCTTCGCGGGAGTTGGTGGGTTTGCGGGTGCTGGTGGCGGACGACAATCCGGTTTCCCGGGAGATTCTGCAAAAATCGTTCGAGTCGTTTTCGTTCCGGGTGACCTGCGTGGCCTCGGGCGAGGAGGCGCTTTTCGAGCTGGAGCGGGCGCTTGCCAGGGAGAAACCCTACAAGATGGTCTATCTGGACTGGCAGATGGGCGAGATGGATGGCCTGCGCACTGCCAGGGAGATCAACCGTCGTTTTCCCCATGCCAATATCCCGAAAATCGTCATGGTGACCGCCTATTCGCGGGAAGATGTGATTCTGGCCGCGCAAGGGGCCGGGATCGACGGATTTCTCACCAAGCCGATCAATCTTTCGGTGCTGTTCGAGACCGCGCTGTCGGTTCTGAACCAGGAGGCGCAGCGCCAGGAGTTGGTGGCGGGCGAATCCGGCACGCCACGGGTACGGGATGCGTTGCATTTTGACTGGCGCGGCCTGCGGGTGTTGCTGGTCGAAGACAACGAGATCAATCAGCAGGTGGCCCGTGAACTGCTGGAAGAGGAGGGGATCGTGGTCACCATCGCGGCCAACGGGGAAGATGCCGTGACCGCCGTCCGGGCCACCCCTTTCGAGCTGGTGCTGATGGATGTGCAGATGCCGGTCATGGACGGCTACGAGGCGTCGCGGGTGATTCGTGGCGACAGTCGTTTCCAGTCGCTGCCGATCATCGCCATGACGGCCAACGCCATGTCCGGGGATCGGGAAAAGTGCATGGCTGCGGGCATGAACGATCACATCAGCAAGCCGATTCATCCGCCGACGATGTTTGCCACCATGGCCCGACATGTGGCCCCGCGTGCGCCGGTGGTCCAGCCGATGACCCCGCCTCCACCGGTGGTTCAGCCGGTGACCCCGCCTGCGCCGGTGGTCCAGCCGATGACCCCGCCGGCTGGCGCTTCCGATGCGTCGGAGCAGTGGCCCGAACCGGTGGAGGGTATCGATGTCGTGGCGGGTTTGCGCAACCTCAACGGCAATCGCAAACTTTATCGCAAGGTACTCGGGGATGTGCTGGTCCGTTACCAGGATGTGGTGGCGCGCTTTGACGCCGACATGCAGAAATCCACCCTGGAGGAGGCGCGTCGTTTGATTCATACCTTCAAGGGGGTCGTGGCCACCCTGGGGGCGGGGGAGTTGCAACGGCTCTCCTCCGGGATCGAGCTGGCGTTGATCGAAAACGCTCCGGAACGGGTGCCGACGCTGCTGCCTCCGTGGCGTCAGGAGGTGGAACGGTTCATGGCGGCGTTGGTCTGTCTGGTTCCTGCCGCTGTTCCGGCGGCGCCGACCCAGGGTCCGGTTGTTCTGGACAAGGCGGCGTTGCAGGAGATCCTGCGCGCTCTGGCGGAACGGATCGACGAGGGGGATTCGGATGCCCAGGAGCTGGCGGCCCAGGCCAGGGAACGGCTTGCCGGTTCGGATTGTCGTGAGAAAATGGAACAGTTGAGTGCCCAGATCGACGAATACGAGTTCGAGTTGGCGCGGGAAACCTTGAAAGAGGTCGTTGAGGCGTTGGATCTGTGAAACGGAATGCTTCATGAATGCGGATCAAGCCAAGATATTGATCGTCGATGACGAAACCACCAACATCGATGTGCTGGTTGGCCTGTTGGAAAACCAGTACAAGACCGTGGTGGCCAAGAATGGCGAGCAGGCGCTCAAGCGTGCCAAGGTCGCGCCGCTGCCCGATCTGATCCTGCTGGACATCATGATGCCGGATATCGACGGCTTCGAGGTGTGCCGACGGCTGAAAGAGGACGCGGAGACCAGAACCATTCCGATCATCTTCATCACCGGCAGGGAATCGGAGCAGGATGAAACCAAAGGTCTGACCGTGGGTGCGGTGGATTTCATCCGCAAGCCGTTCAGTCCGATCGTGGCTCTGGCGCGCATTCAGACCCACGTCGCCTTGCAACGGCAACGGCATCGTCTGCTGGAACTCAATGCAATCAAGAACCGTTTTCTTGGCATGGCGGCTCACGATCTGCGCAATCCGCTCAACTCCATCAGCGGTTTGAGCGAGATTCTGCTGACCATGCAGCTCGAAGAGAGCGAGAAGCGCAGCTTTATCCAGACCATTCACGATGTTTCGGGGCAGATGCTCAAGCTGATTCACGATCTGTTGGATGTCAGCACCCTCGAAAGTGGTCATTTCGCGTTGGAAAAGCGTCCGTGCGATCTGGGCGCGCTGGTGGGCGAGCGGGTGGAACTTCTGAAGTTCACCGCGCGACAAAAGGGGATCACGATCCGGATCGAGCGGCAGGAAATCCTGGAAGCGGCCTTGGATCCGGATCGTGTGGCCCAGGTGATCGACAATCTGGTCAGCAATGCCATCAAGTTCAGTCCGGTGGATGGCGAGATTGTGGTGCGGGTGGGTTGCGAGGGGCAGCGGGTTTTTGTCCAGGTGCGTGATCAGGGACCGGGGATTCCTGAACAGGAACATCATCGTTTATTCGGGGCATTCGAGAAATTGAGTACACGTCCCACTGCCAAAGAAAAAAGTACCGGATTGGGTCTCTCCATTGTCAAAAGCATCGTCGATGCGCATCATGGGGAAATTCTGGTTGCCAACGGTACGGAACGAGGCGCCATTTTTACCTGTTATCTGCCCATGGCCGATGCGGTTTAGCGTTTGGTCCGGGAGTTGCGGTTTGTCCAAAACGGTTTCATTGCGGAAGAGTTTGGACCATGCGTGAAAGAGAAGGCAGAATTCTGATCGTCGATGACGAGAAGTCCAATCTGGATGTCATGACCGGTCTGTTGCGGGAACAGTACAAGACCGTGGTGGCCAAGAACGGGGAGCAGGCGTTGCAACGGGCTGCCGCCGATCCGCAACCCGATCTGATTCTGTTGGATGTGATGATGCCGGGCATGGATGGTTTTGAGGTGTGTGGTCGCCTCAAGGAGAATCCTGCCACACGCCATATTCCGGTCATCTTCGTCACCGCGCTGGATCAGATCGGCGACGAGGCGGCGGGTTTTGCCATGGGCGCGGTCGATTACATCTTCAAGCCCATCAATCCGGCGATTCTTCGGGTGCGTTTGCGCACCCATCTGGCCCTGGCCGACCAGAGCCGTCTGCTGGAACAGCAGGTGCTGGAACGGACCCAGGCGCTGGAACAGGCCCAGGAGACCCTGCGGGCCACCATGGGCAATCTGCTGACCATCCAGGTGGGACCAGGGGTGTTCTGGTTGCAGATCCCGGAGGCCGGACTCTATGTGCTGTGCGGCTGTCCCGCCGAGGTGGTCAAACTGCTGATGCTTAAAGGGTTGAATGCCCCGGCCATCAAGAATGGCGTCAATTTCGAAACCGGACCCAATGTGATTCTGCTCTCCGATCTGCTGGTGCAGAATGGCGGCTTTTCCAACATGGCGGAGTTTCCGGTTCTTCAGATGCTCTATCGTCAGGGGATGATCATTCCCGGTCATCCCAACAATACCGGGGTCAAACCCATGCTGATGGGGGCAGCCGATCAGGTCCGTTCGCAACTGGCCTACATCCATCGGGGCAACTACGGCTTGTCGCGGGAGGAGTTGCTCCAGTCCGGCATGGATGAGGAGACCACCGACTGGATGATGCGCATCAAATTGCAGTTCGCCTTTGGCAAGATTCGCGAGCCGTCGGAATTTCTCGACACCCTGATCGTCAACGATCAGCCCCAGGAGATCCGCAACGGGGCTTGCGTGCAGCGGATCGGTTTCAACCGGTTTCGTTTCACCTTCCGGGGACAGAGCGCCGAGGTGGATCTGAACCTTCCCAAGGATATGGTCTACAAGTCCCCCTATCCTTTGGGATATCATCGTGTGCAGCGTCACTATTTCGCGGTGCTGCATACCGGCGAGGGGGATGGCTGGGACTCGGAACGTCCCAGCATGAGCAGTGTCCTGATGTTCCAGGGGCGTTATTATCTCATCGATGCCATTCCGGGGGTGCTGAATGTGCTCAGTGCGTTGGGAATCGACATCAGCGAGGTGGAGGGGATCTTTCAGACCCATGCCCACGATGACCATTTTGGCGGCCTGCCCGCCTTGATCCAGACCGACCGGCGGCTGAAATATTACGCCACCCCCATGGTGCGTTCTTCGGTGGCCAAGAAATTCGCGGCCCTGATGTCTTTCGAAGAGCAGAAATTCGAGCAGTTCTTCGAGATCCACGATCTGGAATTCGATGTCTGGAACCAGCTTGGCGGACTGGAGGTCCGACCGATCTACTCGCCCCATCCGGTGGAGACCTCGCTGCTGGTGTTTCGCGCCCTGGCCGATGATGGCTACCGTTCCTATGGCCACTGGACCGATCTGACCTCGTTTGCGGTGCTGGATCGCATGGCGGCTCCGGGTCCGTTTGCCATCTCCGCAGAGAGCGTGCAGCGCATCAAAGATAACTATCATTTCAGGACCGATCTCAAGAAACTCGACATCGGTGGCGGCATGATCCATGGCATGGCCCAGGATTTTCGTGGCGATCCTTCCAAACGGTTGATGCTGGCCCATCTGGCGCGGGGTCTGACCACCGAAGAGATGGAGATCGGTTCGGAATCCACCTTCGGCGCCCTGGACATCCTGATTCCCGGCGAGCAGGATTACCGTCGGCAACGGAGCTTCAATTATTTGCGTGAACTTTTTCCGGAAACCTCGGACGACAACATCCGCATGCTGATCAATGGGCCGATCGTGCAGTACAATGCCGGCTCCTTCATCCGCTGGGAGGGGGATCAGAACGATTTTGTCGAGATGACCGTCTCGGGGGATGTGGTTTATCTGGATGCCGATTTCGGCATTCTTTATCATCTGGGGTTCGGGTCGTTCATGGGATTGCAGTTGATTTTCCCGAAGGTTGCCACGGATGAGGGCAGTTATCGGGCCATCTCCCACAGTGCGGCCTTGCGCATTCCGGTCCGGCTCTTCCGGATCTTTCTGGAAAACAGCGGTCTTTATGCCAAACTGGTGAACATTCTTGGGAAAATCCGTTTCTTGCGGCATACCTGGCTGTTCGGGGAGCAGACCTCTTTCGTGTTTCTGGCCCGGATCGCCCAATCCCTGGAGACCATCGCCATGGCCGAAGGGGAGCAGATCGAACTGGATACGGTCACCCCGGCTTTGTGGATGGTGGTCAAGGGGCGCGTGGCCATGGTGACGCCAGGCGGACGGATCCAGGAGATGATCGCGCCGGGCGCCTTTTTCGGCGAATGGGGGTATTTGAACCAGCGGCCCTGTGATTGTTGTTTCCGGGTGGAAGAGGCCGGCGAACTGCTGCGGCTGAACTGGTCCGGGCTGTTGGATGCGCCGATCATTCATTGGAAAATGTTGGAGATTTCCCAGAAACGGGCCCGTCTCTCCCACTCCTCGTTGATCGATTGATGGGATCGTGACATGTCGGACGTGCTGGATGAAGTGGAAGAGGATGCCTTCAAGGAGCTGTTCAACATCAGCTTCGGGATGACCGCCGCCACCTTGAGCGAAATGGTGGATGCGGAAATCGCCCTCTCTGTGCCCACGTTCTCGATGTTGCCGGAAAAGGCGGTATCGGAATACATGCGCCAGATCCATGGGGTGGTGGTGGGGCTGGTCGGAATGCGCTATCGACTGATCTTCAAGCCGGGGCAGGCGGTTCCCGGCATGGCCGTGTTGCTGGTGCGGGCAGAGGATCTGCGGCATTTCATCGACGCATTGTATGGCGGGCCGATCCCGGAAGAGGTGGCGGCCCAGGTGGAAGAGGAGTCGATGCAGTTGACCGGCGAGGTGCTGCTGTATACCTGTGCCAGCTCCTTGAGCCTGCTGTTCGCTTCCGACATCGATGGCGAAAGACCTTTCTTTTTTCGAGGCAATCCGGAAGATATGTCCGATGCGCTCGTCTTGCCCCAGGGCGTGGATACGGAACGGGATCTGTTGTTGCTGCGGGTCGATTTCTCGCTCACCGGGAAGGGGGTGACCGGCTCGTTGCTGACCTGGATGGACGGAAACGGTTTACCGTTGCTCAAGACGGAAATCAATCACTTCATCTGTGCCCACATGGCATGAGGTCGGCAGCGCATGGACCTGATCAGGCTTGATCCCGGTGAGCTTTTCATCGGCACCTCCCCAGCCGAGGTACACACCGTACTGGGTTCTTGCGTTTCGGTCACCATGTATCATGCCCGTCTGCGGCAAGGTGCCATCTGTCACGGTCGCAAGCCGACCCATGCCTGCATGGGTGCCCGAAGCGGCCTGAAAATCTGTCGTGAGTTGGGGGACCATGTGCTGTGTTCCCTGGAGTTCATGCTCGCCTGGTTCGATCAGAAGGGGGTGGCGCGCCAGGAGTTGGAGGTCAAGCTGTTTGGCGGAGGGATGATGTTCAGCAACCCTTCGGCCTTGTCGGACAATCCCCTGTTGAACATGGGCAAACGCAACATCGACACGGCCATGGAGTTCATCCGCAGCAGGCGGTTGCACCTGACCGCATCGGATGTCGGAGGACCTTGGGCGCGGCAGATTGTTTTCTTGACCGATAGCGGAGAGATTCGGCTCAAGCGGATGCGCAAGTCGGCCCAGGAGCTGGATCGTCTGGAAAACATGTGAAGGGAGGGCCAGGAATGTTGAAACTCGGGGTGAACGTGGATCATGTGGCCACCTTGCGTCAGGCGCGCGGGGGGCGTTATCCGGATCCGGTGGCTGCCGCGCTGGTGGCGGAACGGGCGGGTGCGGACGGAATCACGGTGCATCTGCGGGAAGACCGGCGTCACATTCAGGAACGGGATGTCACCCTGTTGTTGGCCACCGTGCAGACCAAGGTCAACCTGGAGATGGCGGTCAGCGCACCGATCATCGAACTGGCCTGCGGCTGGCGTCCGGCGGATTGTTGTCTGGTGCCGGAAAAACGGGCCGAGTTGACCACCGAGGGGGGGTTGGATCTGCTCACCCGGCGGCAGGCCGTGGAGACCGCCATCGAGAGACTCGGGAGTGCCGGAATTCGGGTATCGCTCTTCATCGATCCGGATCCGGAGCAGATTCGCGCGGCAGCGGACGTGGGCGCGCCGGTGATCGAGTTGCACACCGGGGCCTATGCCGAAAGTGTCGATCCGGTGCGACGCCAGGAGGAGTTGACCCGGTTGCGCATGGCCGTGGAGTTGGCCCGTGCTCTGGGATTGACGGTCCATGCGGGTCACGGGTTGCATTATCACAATGTGCAGGAGATTGCGGCCATCGAGGGGGTGATGGAACTGAACATCGGTCATGCCATCATGGCGCGGGCGCTGTTCGATGGCATGGAGTCGTCGGTGCGCGAAATGAAACGTCTGATGCGTGAAGCTGAAGGTTGTTCTGCGTGATTGTGGGGATCGGCACGGATCTGGTGGCCATCGATCGGATCGGGCAGAGCATGCAGCGTCATGCCGATCGTTTTCTGGTCCGGGTGTTCACGGCAGCCGAGCAGGCGTTGTGTGCGCAGCGTCGCGCCACGGAGGTGGCGTGTTTCGCCAAGCGTTTCGCCGCCAAGGAGGCGATGGTCAAGGCCCTGGGGACCGGAATGCGGGACGGAATCTGGTTTACGGATGTGGAGGTGCTCAATGATGCTTTGGGTCGGCCGGTGATCACCCTGAAAGGGGCGGCTGCCAGACGTCTGCATGAGTTGGCCATGGGGCACGGATTTGCAGAGACGCGGATTCATCTCTCCCTGGCGGATGACGGTGGCATGGCCATGGCTCATGTGGTGGTGGAGGGGTGTGGACAGGATTGAAAATAACATAATATTTTTTTTAAAGAGATTTTGATGTTTTTTATTTTTATAAAGAATACCTTTATCGATTCACGGTTTGGTCTTTTCAGGAAATCCTGCCGGAAACCATGGCGGGAATAGCCGTTGCCGCCGCGATCAGACCTTGCCGATTGTGCGATTTGGTTTCACTATAGAGGGAGAATCATTTGAAAAAATGGGTGCTGTTCGGCGTGTCGGGCAGAGGGCCGGTCGGATTGTCCGCAGAGCTTCGGAAACGGAAGATCTGATTTCAGAAGTTTATGCAATGCTGCAATTTACAGCACTGTTTGTTCCTGGAGGGGGAAGGAGGAGACGATGTGGAATAATATGAGTCTTGGAAAAAAGATTTTGGCCGGTATCGGTTTTGTGCTGATGTTGCTGATGATCGTGTCGGGGTGGTCCCTGAACGGGATTTCCAACATGGTGAAGGATGGGGTGGAGGTGGTGGCGGGCAACAAGCTTCGTGGCGAGCTGTTGCAGCGGGAGGTGGATCATCTCAACTGGGCCAACAAGGTCAGTGCCTTCATCAACGATGAGAAGGCGACCGAAATGGGGGTGCAGATGGATCACACCCAGTGCGCCTTTGGCAAGTGGTATTACGGAGAGGGACGCCAGCAGGCCGAGGTGTTGATTCCGGAGTTGAAACCCATGCTGGCCTCCATGGAGGATCCTCACAAGAAATTGCATGCTTCGGCCCACAAGATCAGTCAGGTCTTTCAGCGGGCCGATCCTCGTCTGCCGGAATTTCTCACCCAGCGGGAGGTGGATCATCTGGTCTGGTCGGGCAAGGTGCAGGATGCGATTCTGCAATCCCAGAAGGATCTGACCGTGCAGCTCGATCCCACCAAGTGCGGGTTGGGCAAGTTCATGTATGGCGACGAAGGGAAGGTGATGCGCGCTTCGGATCCCGAACTGGCCCGCATGCTCGACGCCATCGAACCCGATCATCGCACCCTGCACCAGGAGGGCGAGGCGATCAAGAAGGCGCTGGTGGCCGGAGACACGGCGACCGCCGCCAAACAGTACCAGGAAAAGGTGATTCCGGCCCTGACCAAGGTCCGGGCCACACTGGCCAAAATGCAGGAGCGGGCCAGACTCAATCTGGCGGGCAAGGCCCAGGCGGAAAAGATCTTCACCGAAGAGACCCAGGTCCATCTGAACGCGGTGAAGAAACATTTCCACGAGATGAACGACCTGGCCAAGGAGAAGATCCTTTCCGAAAACCAGATGATCACCAATGCCCATCAGGTGCGGGATGTGGTGATCGCCATTTCGCTGGTCGCCATTGCCTTGGGATGGCTGCTGGCCGCTCTGGTGACCCGTTCCATCAGCAAGCCGATCAAGATCAGCATCGCCTTTGCGGAAAAGGTGGCCAAGGGCAAGCTGGATGAGGCTTGCGATTGCGATGTGAACCGCAAGGACGAGGCGGGTCGTTTGGCCTCCGCGCTCAACGACATGGTGGGCCGGTTGCGCCAGGTGGTGGAGGATGTGATGAACGCGGCGGAAAATGTCTCGACCGGCAGCCGCGAATCCTCGGAAAATGCTCAGAATCTCTCCCAGGGAGCCTCGGAACAGGCCGCTTCCATCGAGGAGACCTCGGCGGCCATGGAGGAGATGGCTTCCAACATTCAGCGCAACACCGACAATGCCCAGACCACGGAAAAGATCGCCTCCCAGGCTGCGAGAGATGCCCAGGATGGCGGGGAATCGGTGTTGGCTGCCGTGGGCGTGATGAAGGAGATTGCCAGCAAGATTTCGATCATCGAAGAGATTGCCCGTCAGACCAATCTGTTGGCGCTCAATGCCGCCATCGAGGCGGCACGGGCCGGAGAGCATGGCAAGGGATTTGCGGTGGTGGCCGCCGAGGTGCGGAAACTGGCCGAACGCAGCCAGACCGCAGCCGGAGAGATTGGCCATCTGTCGGCCTCCAGCGTGCAGGTGGCGGAGCGGACCGGGCAGATCATGAGCAAACTGGTGCCGGACATCAAACGGACCGCCGAGCTGGTCCAGGAGATCGCCGCCGCCAGCGTGGAGCAGAACCAGGGAGTGGGTCAGGTCAACCAGGCCATCCAGCAACTGGACAAGGAGATTCAACGCAATGCCGGGGCGAGCGAGGAGATGGCGGCCACGGCGGATCAACTGGCCGAACAGGCCAACCGGTTGCAGGAGATCATGGGTTTCTTCCAGACCGGTCAGCGTCCGGTGCGGCGTGCCGAGGTGAAGCTGGCGCGTGCCGCGCTTCCGGCGCCTGCGGGCGGGGGGAGTGGAATGCGGGCCTTGCCAGCCCCACGGGCGCATGACGATGCATTCGAGACCTTCTGATGAGACCTGTTGAGCGCGCATGAATCTGTTCTTTTTTGCACTGGTCGCGCTTGCCTTCGGGGTCTCGGCGGTTCGGGAATGGGGGTGGGTCTCCGCGGCTGCCGGGGACTCGCCCATGCAGGTTTTGACCAACGGCATGGTGGAGGCGGCCAACGGATCCGTGACCCTTTCTCTGGGCATGGTGGGGGTGATGGCGCTCTTTCTCGGGCTGATGAAGGTGGCCGAAGAGGGGGGACTGCTGACGGTGCTGGCCCGGCTGATCCGGCCATTGATGGTGCGGCTGTTTCCCGATGTGCCGCCGGATCATCCCGCCATGGGCGCGATGATTCTCAATCTTTCCGCCAATGCGTTGGGACTGGGCAATGCCGCCACCCCGTTTGGCATTCGCGCCATGAAGGAACTGGAGCGGCTCAATCCGTTTCCCGGCACGGCCACCAATGCCATGGCGCTTTTTCTGGCCATCAACACCTCCAGCGTCACCCTGGTGCCCACCAGCGTCATCGCGCTGCGCGCCTCGGTCGGTTCGTCCGATCCGGCGGCGATTCTCTCCACCACACTTTTTGCCACCTTTTTTTCCACCTCGGTCGCGATCCTGGCGGCCAAGGGGTTGCAGCGTTTCTGGCGCATCGCACCGGTGAGCGACGGTGGCGAGCATACGGCAGCCGCGCTGCCCGAGGAGGGGGTGACGGTCGGCGCGGGCTATCCGTTGTGGGTCTCGATCCTGGCTTTGGTGGGCCTGATCGTGTTGATTCCGGTGACGATCCTTTATGGTCGGACCATTTCCCCCTGGGTGTTGCCTGCGCTCATGACCGGCATGCTGGCTTTTGGCGTGGTGCGCGGGGTGCGGGTCTACGAGGTGTTCGTGGAGGGGGCGCGGGAGGGATTCGAGGTGGGGGTGCGCATCATCCCCTATCTGGTGGCCATTCTGGTGGCGGTCGGGATGTTCAAGGCGAGTGGGGCGTTGGGGTATTTCACCGCTCTGGTCGGGCCGTGGACCGCTGCGGTCGGTCTGCCTGCCGATGCCTTGACCATGGCGATTCTGCGTCCCTTGTCGGGTTCCGGGGCGCAAGGATATCTGGCTTCGTTGTTGCAAAATCCCGCCATTGGTCCGGATGGCTATATCGGCATGCTCACCAGCACCCTGCAAGGCTCCTCGGAGACCACCTTTTACATTCTGGCGGTCTATTATGGGGCGATCCGCATCCGGCGCATCCGCCATACCCTGGCTGCCGCTTTGCTGGGCGATCTGTCGGGGGTGGTGGCGGCGGTCTTCATCTGCTCCTGGTTGTATGCGCCATGAACATCACCCCGGCTGCACTCGAAGCGGAATGGAACCGCAACCTGCAACAACGCAAACGGCGCACGATCCGCGATGTGACCGCTGCCGAGGTGGTGCGCGCGTTGGCAGCGGGTCCGGACGACCCCTTTTTTGCCCTGCTTGGCCTCAAGCCCCATCAACTGCTCAAGCGCAAGAGCATGATGCGCCATTTTGCCCCTTTGCGGGCCTTTGCCTGGCGTCAGGCGGTGCTCTACACCCATCCGGCCCATCTGGAGCTTTTCATGGCCACGCTGCGTGTTCTGGCGGCGGATCTGCCCGGCATGACCAGGCCCAATCTGGAGCTGTTGTTCAATGATCTGACCTTCTTTAATTTAATTACCGATACCTTCAATGAGGATGGATTCATCAGTTGCGGTCTGCATGTGACGCAACGGGTCTTGGGTGAGATCGAAAATCGGCCCGAAAACCTTGACTGGGCCGTTGGGGTGAGCCAGTGGGTGGAAGAACACTATCTGAATGATCGGGAGGTGCTGGAGGGGATGGAGGTGGGGTGAATGCGGGTTGCCTCCGGCTCTGCTCTCGGCGACGCTTCGTTCATGGGGGCGGCTCCAGTGCAAGGGCTTTGCGGAAGATCCGTTCGCGCGGAGCCAGGGGCAGAAACAGCGTTTTCCAGCCATGCATCGGCAGCGCCTCGGCGTGGCCGAGACAGAGATAACCGCCTCGGCTCAGGCTGTCGTGAAAGAGCCGCAAGGCGCGCTCCCGCAGTGTGCTGTTGAAGTAGATCAGGACATTGCGACACAACAGCAGGTGAACCTCGGCAAAGACGCCATCGGTCACCAGATTGTGATTGGCAAACACCATGTTGTGTCGCAATTTCTCGTCGAGGCGAAACACCTCGTCTTCTTCGATCAGATAATCCCGCAACAGGCCGGTTCCTCCTGCGCGCAGGTAGTTTTCTTCGAACTGGGGCAGATGGGCGGCGGAATAGATCCCTTCCCGTGCCTTGGTCAGCACCTCTTCGTCGATATCGGTGGCATAGATGCGGGTGCGGGAGAGCAGATCCGCCTCGTGGAGCAGAATGGCCAGGGAATAGACCTCTTCGCCCGTGGCGCATCCGGCGTGCCAGATGTTGATGAGCGGATAACTGGCCAGATGAGGAAAGACCTGCTGTCGCAGGGCGGCAAAGGTGGCCGGATCCCGGAACATCTCCGTGGTGTTGACCGACAGGGCGTGGATCAGGCGGTTGAGGAATTCCCCGTGATGGATCAGGCGTGGAATAATTTCAGATATTTTTTGAAAATAACAGTTGTCAAGACAGGTCAGGATGCGGCGGGTCAGGGTAGTGCGGTCGTAGTCGCGGAAATCATATCCATAGCGCAGATACAGTGCTTCCAGCAACAAAGTGATTTCGATCTCTTGGATCTGTTCCTGCTCCATGGCACCTCCTCCCGGATTGAGCTTTACCATGAGACTCCTGGTGCGGGCAAGTGAGTTGTGGGTGTGCGCCGCCCTTTTTCATGGAGCGGGGCGTGCGGCAGGGCGCGCTGGCAAACGCTTTTTTGCATGCTTCGGCTGGGGGCGGTTGCTGCTGACCGGCCTGCTGCTGGCGCTGGTGCGCGGAGGATCCGGACAGGCGTCCGGATTCCCCGGTTTTTGAGGGGAGAGGAGTCCCTGGTGTCTTGCTTCGTGCCGGTTTGCGGGGTAATCTGCCCCGGATGGCGCACCCTTTGACCCTGTTACTCAAGGATCGATCACATGAATGATGTCAAGATTCTGCTCGACGAAGCGGAGATCCCCACCCAGTGGTACAATGTTGCCGCTGATCTGCCCACGCCCCTGCCTCCGCCCCTGGGACCGGATGGCCAGCCCATTGGCCCGGATGCCCTGGCGCCGCTCTTTCCCCAGGCGCTGATCGAACAGGAGGTCTCCACCCAACGTTGGATTCCGATTCCGGAACCGGTGCGTGACATCTACCGTCAATGGCGGCCTGCCCCGATGTTTCGTGCCCGTCAACTGGAAAAGGCGCTGGGCACGCCGGCGCGCATCTATTACAAATACGAAGGGGTCAGCCCGGCTGGATCCCACAAACCCAATACTGCGGTGGCGCAAGCCTATTATAATCAGCGCGAAGGGTGCCTGCGTCTCACCACCGAAACCGGAGCCGGTCAATGGGGCTCCTCCATTGCCCTGGCCGGGGCGATGTTCGGCATCTCGGTGCGGGTTTACATGGTGCGGGTGAGCTATCAGCAGAAACCCTTCCGTCGTTCGATGATGGAGACCTGGGGGGCGGAAGTCTTCTCCAGTCCCACCACCCATACCCAGAGCGGTCGCGATGCCCTGGCCCGCGATCCCGAAACGCCGGGTTCGCTGGGATTGGCCATCTCCGAGGCGGTCGAGGATGCGGCCAGCCGCGCCGATACCCATTATGCCCTGGGTTCGGTGCTCAATCATGTGGTGCTCCATCAGACCGTGATCGGCCTGGAGGCCATGGCGCAGTTCAAGAAGGTCAACGATTTTCCGGATGTGGTGATCGGCTGTTGCGGCGGCGGTTCCAACTTCGGCGGTACGGCCTTTCCGTTTCTTCAGGAAAAGGCGGCTGGACGGGCTGTGCGCCTGGTGGCGGTGGAGCCGGACTCCTGCCCGACTCTGACCCGTGGCCGCTATGCCTATGACCATGGCGACACCGCCAAACTCACCCCGCTGATGCCGATGTATTCGCTGGGTCACGATTTTGTTCCACCGGGGATCCATGCCGGCGGGTTGCGTTATCATGGGGATTCCCCGCTGGTCTCTCATCTGTGTCATCTGGGGCTGGTCGAGGCTGTGGCCGTGCCGCAATTGGCCACCTTCCAGGCCGGGGTGCTTTTTGCCCGTTCCGAGGGGATCCTGCCCGCACCCGAATCCAACCACGCCATCCGCGTCGCCATCGACGAGGCGTTGAAATGCAAGGAGAGCGGCGAATCCAAGGCGATTTTCTTCACCCTCTCGGGTCATGGTCATTTCGACATGGCGGCGTATGATCGTTATTTCGCCGGGGATCTGGAGGATTATGCCTATCCGGAAGAGAAGATCGCCGCCTCCCTGGCCTCTCTGCGACCGATCGGGCCGGGTTGATCCGCGACGGTCATCACAAGGGGAGCATCGATGCCAATGGTTGCGGATGGTCGGATCCTGGGTTGGATCCTGCTGTTGCTGGCAGGTGTCGCATGGGCCGGGCCTGTTCAGGCAGGGGCGGTGAAATGCGGGGAGAAGCCCATCCGCCTGGCATTTTACGAATACGGATTTCTGTACGACAAGGGCGTTGGCATCGACCAGGATGTGGTCGATGAACTGATCCGGCGCAGCGGTTGTCGCTTCGATACCCAGGTGATGACCCGTGCGCGCATCTGGGCCGATCTGGCCACCGGCGATCTGGACATGAGCGTTTCGGGGATTCGCACCCCCGAGCGGGAGCGGTTCGCCTGGTTTGCCGATTATCTCATCATGAAGAATTACGCCCTGGTTCACGGCGAGGTCACGGCAGGGGTGCAGAGCGCACGGGAATTTCTCCGTCAGACCCAGTTGCAAATCGGCGTGGTGCGCTCCTTCAAACACGGCGTTGAGCAGGATCAGTGGCTGGAATCGTTGCGGCAGGCCGGACGGGTCCAGGAGACGCCGGATGTGGAGACGGTTTTCAAAAAGCTCAAGAGTCACCGGGTGGATGCGATGTTCTCGCAACCACCCGTATTCCGTAAATATCTGCGCGATCTGCATCTTGCCGATCAGGTGGAGGTGCAGGACTGGACCCCGGAGGAGAAGGGGGTGCCCCATGGTCTGATCCTGGCCAAGAGCCGTTTCGATGCTCTCGATGCCGAGCAGTGGCAGGCGCTGCTCGTGGCCATGCGGCGCGAGGGCGTGCTGAAGAAAATCTTTCTGCGTTATCTGCCCGAAGATGAGGCCAACCGGTTATTGGATTTTTGAGGACCGAGAGTCGCATGAAATCATCCTCTCCCGAAGGTCTGGTCAAACGTTTGTTGGGAAGAAGCACCCAGTCACTGGCCAGAGTGCTGTTACGCAAGCTTTTTTTTGCATTTCTCATCTTCGCCGTGGTGCTGTTCGGTTTGCAGATGGCGATGACCTATCACAAATCCCGCCAGGATGTGTTGCAAACCCTGCGTTCTCTGGCCGACATCTCTGCCACCGGGGCCGCTTCGGCGATCTGGGATTATCAGCATCATCTGCTTCAGGCGCTGGTCAACGGGATCGGCGCCCATCCTTCGGTGGTGCTGGTCGAAATCAAGGATCTCAAGGGCGAACTGAACGCCGTATGGCGCTCGCCGGATGGCCAGGAACCGGCCCAGGATCTGTTGATCCGGCGGGAT
This sequence comes from Magnetococcales bacterium, assembly GCA_015234115.1. Lineage (GTDB taxonomy): Bacteria > Pseudomonadota > Magnetococcia > Magnetococcales > Magnetaquicoccaceae > Magnetaquiglobus. The sequence goes on along the minus strand of JADFWP010000003.1, from coordinate 65,612 downwards.
CTGCATCGCGAATCGGATCCGGATCGCCCCCTGGGCACTCTGGTGATCGCCTCCAGCCATGCCCGCACCACCGCCGCATTGCAAGAGACCATGCTGCGGCTCGCTTCGTCGATTTCGGCATTGATGTTTTTTCTGCTGTTGATTTTGTGGTTGCTGACCCGTTCGCTGGTGGCCAAGCCGTTGGCCCAGTTCAGCGCGCAGGTCGCCCGGCTCGCCGAGCAGAGGAAGGGCGGGGCGGTGGATCTGAACCAGGAGATCGAAGAGATTCAGACCCTGCAACAGGTCTTCAATCAACTGATGCGTCAGATCGGCGAAAGCCATCAGCGTATCGCCGAGCAGAACATCGGATTGGAATTGCGGGTGGCCGAGCGGACCCGCGAATTGCAACAGAGCAAGGATCGTTACAACGATCTGATCGAACGGATTCCCATCGGGGTCTATCAGTTCCGCATGCTGGCCGGTGGGGGAAAACGGTTCGATTATGTCAGCGCCCGTTTTTGCGCCATCTTCAAGCTGGATCCGCGTGCAATTCTGGAAGATGCCGCGCGGCCTTTTTCTCTGGTCCATCCCGAGGACCGGGCCTCGTTTCTGGAGGCCAACGCGCAGGCGGGACGCAGCATGCGGGCCTTTTCGTGGCAAGGTCGTTTTGTCATCGGCGGCGAACTGCGCTGGCTGTGGATTCAATCCACAGGCAAGCTGTTGTCCAATCAGGACAGCCTGTGGAACGGCATCGTCAGCGACATCACCGAGCGCACCCGCATCGAACTGGCCCTGGAAAAGAGCGAGCAGACCCTGAAGCGTGCCCAGTCCGTGGCCCGGATCGGCAGTTGGCATCTGAATCTGGTATCGGGCCAGCTTGACTGGTCGGAAGAGAGTTACCGGATTTTCGGGATTCCTTTTGGAGAGAAGATCCAGTACGAGCAGTTTCTGTCCCGGGTCATTCCTGCGGATCGCGCCGAGGTGGATGGCGCCTGGCAGGCGGCCTTGCAGGGAGCGCCTTACGATATCATTCATCGCATCCGCGTGGACGATGAAATCAAATGGGTGCGCGAGCAGGCCGAGTTCAGCTTTGACGAGCACGGGGTGCCCCAGATGGCTTTGGGTACGGTGCAGGATGTCACGGCCCAGGTGCTGGTCGAGCAGGGGCGGCGCAATTCCGAGTTGCGTTTTCGCAGCATCTTCGAGCGCGCCAACGCCGGGATCACCTTTGCCGATGCCCAGGGCAATCTGTTGCAGATCAATGACAGTTTTGCCCAATTGCTGGGTTATACGCCGGAAGAGTTGCTGGGGGTCAATTTCTCCCAGATCACCCATCCGGATGATGTCACCGGTGAACAAGGCTTCCTGGAAGAGATTCTGCGCAAGGAGCGCAGCGATTATCGTCTGGAGAAGCGCTATCTCACCCGGTCCGGGGAGACGGGCTGGGCCGATGTCACGGTGAGCGTGATTCGGGACGAACAGGGCGAGGTGCGCAATTTTGTCGGTCTGGTGGTGGACATCACCGAGCGCAAACGGGCAGCCGAGGCGTTGCAACAGGCCAAACTGGCAGCCGAGGAGGCCACGCGCGCCAAGAGTGAATTCCTGGCCAACATGAGCCACGAGATTCGCACCCCGATGAACGCCATCATCGGGTTGAGCCATCTGGCCCTGAAAAACGATCCACCCCCCCGGTTGCGGGATTATCTGCACAAGATCCGCAACGCGGCCATGTCGCTGTTGGGGATTCTGAACGACATTCTCGATTTTTCCAAGATCGAGGCCGGGAAACTGACCATGGAGCAGATCCCGTTCAATCTGGCCGAAGTGCTGGAAGGGGTCTCCAACGTCACGGCCCTGCGCGCTGCGGAAAAGGGGATCGAACTGCTGATTGCCATTCCTCCGTTGCTGCCTGTGGAGTTGATCGGCGATCCGTTGCGGCTGGGTCAGATTCTGCTCAATCTGGTCAACAATGGGGTCAAGTTCACCGAACGGGGCGAGGTGGTGGTTTCGGTGAGCGTGGTGGAGAGCCTGGACGACTGGGTGACATTGGCGTTTGCGGTGCGGGATACCGGCATCGGCATGACGCCTGAGCAGATGGCGCAGCTGTTCCAGTCGTTCTCCCAGGCCGACATGTCGATGACGCGCCGTTTTGGCGGCACGGGATTGGGTCTGGCGATCAGCAACCGTCTGGCCGGTTTGATGGGCGGGACCATTTCGGTCGAAAGCCGGCTGGGCGAGGGGAGCATCTTCACCTTCACCGGTCGTTTTGGTCGTTCGTCCACACCCGTGGTCCAGGTGATGAAGCGACCCGAGGGATGGATCGATCTGTCCAGGATTCAGGTCATGGTGGTCGATGACAACCCCTCGGCGCGGGAGATCATGGTCGATCTGCTGCACCACTGGTCGATGAAGGTGACGGTCGCCGCCGGCGGGCAGGAGGCATTGCACCTGTTGGAGGCGATGGCCGACCGGGGCGAGGGGTGCGATCTGGTGTTGATGGACTGGCAGATGCCGGAACCCGACGGCATCGAGACCTTGCGCCGCATGCGCGCCAATCCCCGTTTTGCCACGGCTCCGACCGTCTTCATGGTGACTGCGTTCGGCACCGAGGAGGTGATCGCCAGAGCGGAACAGGAGGGGGCGCGGGCCTGTCTCATGAAGCCGGTCGGGGCTTCGATGCTGCTGGATACCCTGGTTTCGGTCTTTCGCGGGGAGGGGGCGACGTCACCGGGTAGTGCGCGGGAGGAGGTGACGGTGACCACGCCGGGCGCCAGGGTGCGCGGAGCGCGGGTGCTGCTCGCCGAAGACAACGAGATCAATCAACAGGTGGCCGAAGAGTTGCTGGGAGAGATGGGGATTGTGGTCGAGGTGGTGGGCAATGGCCGGTTGGCGGTGGAAGCGCTTTTGGCCCGGCCTGGCGTTTATGAAGCGGTCTTGATGGATGTGCAGATGCCCGAGATGGATGGTCTGGAGGCGACCCGGCGCATTCGTGCCGCTCTGGGCGAGAAATCCCCGCCGATCATCGCCATGACCGCCCATGCCATGGAGAGTCAAAAGCAGCGCTGTTTCGAGGCCGGGATGGTGGATCACATTGCCAAACCGATCGATCCCACCGTGCTGGGCGCGGTGCTGGGGCGGTGGATCCGATCCCATGTGGTTGATGAGCCGATGGTGGTGACGCGCCGTCCGTTGGTGGTGGAGCGCAATCCATTGCCGGATCTGGGTCCGGCGTTTGATCTGGCGGCGGCGTTGACGCGGGTGAATGGCAAGCCATTGCTGTTGCGCAAGCTGCTCAAGGCGTTTGCCGTCCAGAACGATCAGACCGTGCCCCGTTTGCGTCAGTTGCTGGAGCAGGGGGATCGGGATGCCGCCTGCCATCTGGCCCACGCGCTGAAAGGGGTGGCCGCCACCCTGGGGGCCGAGGAGGTGCGCGCGGCCGCCAGGGATCTGGAACAGGCATGTCGTGAGCAGGGGGCGGATGCGCTTTTTGTCGGGCTGCTGGCGACGCTGGAGAGCAGCATGGCCCAGGCCCTGACGGCGATCCGCGCCATGGAACCCGAATCCGCAGCTCAGCCGGTCGCCACCCGCCACACCACCCGGACCATCCTCTGGTCCGAGGTGCGGCCCCTGGCCGAGGAGTTGTCCTTGCTGCTCAGGCGCAACAGCATGTCGATTCGCAAGCGATTCGTCGAGTGGCAGGAACGGATCATTGGCGGTGGCTGTGACGCGGAGTTGGAGGCGATGCGCGTGGCGGTGGAAACGTTGGATTTTGTGGCTGCCCGACAGGCGTTGGAGAAGATCATGGATCAATTGCGTCAGCAGGAGGAGAGACGGGCATGACTTTAGAGCTGCCGGGGACGGTGCTGATCGTCGATGACGAACCGATCAACATCGCGGTTTTGACCGACGTGCTGGAGGACAAGTACGAAATTCTCTTTGCCACGGACGGGGCCAAGGCGCTGGAGTTGGCCCGCACTGCGCAGCCGGATTTGATTCTGCTCGATGTGATGATGCCCGACATGGATGGCTATGAGGTGTGCCGGCTGCTCAAGGAGGGGCGGGAGACCGCCCATCTGCCGGTGATTTTCGTCACGGCCATGACCGATGTGGACAACGAGGCGCGCGGCCTGGAGTTGGGGGCCATGGATTACATCACCAAACCGGTGAGTCCGCCGGTGGTGCGGGCCAGGGTGCGCAACCAGATCGAACTCAAACACGCCCGCGATCAACTGCTGCGTCAGGCGGTCACGGATGGATTGACCGGTCTGGCGAATCGTCGCCATTTTGATTCTGTGCTGGAAAAAGAGTATCTGCGTCTGGCCCGGAATCGGGGGTTGTTGTCGTTGATTCTGTTCGATGTGGATCATTTCAAGGCCTTCAATGACACTTATGGTCATCTGGCCGGGGATGATTGTCTGCGCCGTATCGGATGCGTGGTGTTGCACACCTTGACCCGCGCGGCGGATCTGGGCGCCCGTTATGGCGGGGAGGAGTTTGTCTGCATTCTGCCCGACACGGGTCACGATGGAGCCTTGGCGCTGGCCGAGCGGTTGCGCACCGAAATCATGGCCCTGGGGATCCCGCACGTCAAGTCCTCGGCCGCCTCTCTGGTGACCGCCAGTCTGGGGGTGGTCACGGTGCGCTGCATCGCCGGTCGTTCTCCGTTGCATGTGGTCGCCCAGGCCGACGAACAACTCTATGCGGCCAAATCGGCAGGCCGCAACCGCATCCAGGCGATGCGGTTTGATTCGCCTTAAACCGTGACCATTTCGCGGGAGGATGCGTTTCTGGTCCAGGCGTCGCCTGCGGCGACCGGGGGGCGCGCCTGCGCCAAAAGGCCAAAGTTCCAAGGGCTTCGCTCCTGGACCCCATTGACAAACGACGTATCCTGAGATGGGCGCCTGAGATGGGCGCGGTCTGACTGCCCGTTTGTGGCTCCCGCGCCGGATCGGTTGGTCGGGTTCGTCACTTTTGTCACCTTTGCAGGCAGGTTTCATACGGCGGCAATTTTTTGGTCACATGTTTGGCACTTCTGGCTGGATCTGGCGGAAAAAATGACCGGCTGTCCGGGTGGCGGCGTGGGAAATGGATTGCTTTCTCTTCTAAAAACAATACCATAACAAAAAATCATTGGGAATGATAACGGATAGCCCGATTTTTGCATGCATCCTCTCTCCGATTGCGACACATTTGACACCCCATGAAACCATGTGGAGAAGAGATTATGCACACCAAGACATCGGCAGGCAGCAAAAGATCATTCGTTGAGACCACTCCGAAATTGCCCAAGAGAGGGCCGATGAGCCTGCTGGCCGCCTTGCCGCATATGGCAGGTCTGGCGCTGGCCACAAGACGCTGGAAGCGGGATGTGTTGAATGGCGTGTTGCACCGGATGCAACAGAGCATCTATGCCCATCCGGTCCTGGGTGCCAGGCGTTGTCCGGATGGGCAGCGTCCCCATCCCTCGGTGTGTCACCGGGGATGGCGGGGGGAGCTGTGTCAAGGGTGCCGTTCGGGTCGGGGCTGAGTTTCAGGTGTCGATGAGGTTGTACTGACGCATTTTTTCCAGCACCCGGTCGCGGGTGACCGGTTTGGCGAGATAGTCGGTACAACCTCCCCGGAAAAAGGCCTGCACCACATGTTCTTCGGTGTTCAAGGCGGTCACCATGAAAATGGCCGCCTCTTCGCTTTCGTCGATGTTCTGGGCGCGTTCCAGTTCGCGGATTTTTCGCAGGGCCTCCTGACCATCCATCTCCGGCATCATGATATCCAGACAGACCAGATCGTACGGGTCGCCATCCATCAAAGCCATTTCAAAGCTCTCCAGCGCCTCCTTGCCATTCATCATCAGATCGCATCGCCCGTAGGGGGAGAGGATCTTTTCCATCAGCAACCGATTGTGGGCCTCGTCATCGCAAATCAAGATTTTCATGGCTGTGTCGTCCTGGTCTGGTTCAGTCTTCTGAACGGGTGGTATTCACGGATGCCGTATCATACGGCTGACGCCACCCATAGCTCAAGATTTCTTGAACCGCACTGACACGCAACAGTTCGTGCAGCACCTTTCCCAGAACCGAAGGTTTTTTTCCGTCCATCTCCATGCTGATCACATAAATATCGGCTGTGCGACCCTTGCCCTGGATGGTCTGGCCATTGATGCCCATTTTGGCAAGCAGTTCCAGCACTTCCAGCAATGCGCCAGCGCGATGGCGCACCGTGAAGGTGATCAGCAGGGCTTCGGAACCGGGTTGAATGGCCCACTGTCCTTTTTCCCACTGGGATCCCTGAATTTTGATGCAATTGGCGCAGTGGACGATCCAGCGTCCATCTTCGGAGAGTCGTCCCACGATCGGCATGCCGGGCACGGCCAGGCAGCAGGTGGACCAGAGGATATCCTTGCCGGTGAGCGAGGTGAGCTGAAAGGTGCTGGAGGCCGGATTGCGGTTGATGCCACGGACGGTGGCTTCCTGACTTTTGAGCGCCTGTTTGATCAGGGTGCGGGCGCGGGCGGTTTTGACGTGATCGAGCCAGGAGCGTTGCGGACGTGCCCCTTTGGAGGTGAGGATGCGCACCACATCTCCGTCGGACATGGGGTATTCCGGCGGGCGTTGAATGCCGTTGATCTTGGCGCCGATACAGCGTTCTCCCAGTTCGGTATGGACCATGTAGGCGAAATCGACCACCACCGAGTCCACCGGAAAGGTGAAGCGATCTCCTTTGGGGGTGTAGACATCCAGCATGTCGGGCAGGACGTGGGCATGGACTTCGGACATGCGCAGGTCGCTGTCGCCGAGGGTGGCCAGCAGACGCATGTAGCGGGTCGGGTCCGGACCGCTGATGCCCCATTGGGCCAGGACTCCGAGGCGGTTGGCCAGTTCGTCGCATTTGCGCACCACATGGATGTTGAGCGGGTGGCCATCCCAGATGATGCGGGTGGTCAGCGCCCGGAAACCGTTGACGCGCGGTGCGTTGAGATAATCGCGCACATGGCGCGGCAGTGGTCCGAAGATCGAGTGCATCTTTCCCAGAACGCGCCAGGCGGTATCGTCGTCTTCCACCCGCAACCGCAGGCGGTAGACTGGCCAGCCGATCAGCAACAGGCGACCGGTGCCCGGTTTTTCGGTCAGATAGAAGAAATCGGAGATCCGTTTCGGTTCGATGGCGAACCCTTCGGCCAGGCCGTTGCCGACCACCTGATCGAGGCTTTTCGCGAGCCGTTCCATGCTCGACGCGCCCCGCTGATGCAGATCGTTGATGGTTTTTTGGGCGCGGAGATATTGTACCGGCATCAGATGGGGCAGGGTGTACTCGACCAGGGCATCGGCCAGATCCATGATGCCCAGACGACGGGTCACTCCGACGTAGATCAGGGCGAGGCTGGCTTTGTTCTTGGCTTTGGTGGGGCCGTGGACGCCCAGTGTCTGGGAGTTGTGCAGCACGTCGAAGGTTTTGATGAGCAGAACCCGCAGATCCTGGGATGCGGCGATCAGGATGCGTCGGTAGGTGGCGGGCAGATCCCCGCTGCCGGTTTGCAGATTGCGGATTTTGGAGACCGCGCCGACCAGATTCAGAATGGTTGGATCAAACGCTCCGATGGTGCGTTCGGCCTCCAGTGCGGGCGGGGCATCTTCCAGGGCGTCGTGCAACAAGGCGGCACAGACGGCCTGGGTGTCGGCCAGTCCCCATTCCAGACAGCTTTTGGCCACATGCAGACAGTGGGTCACATAAGGGGCGCGATCCAGTTTGCGCACCTGTCCCTGATGAAACCGGCAGGCCAGGTCAATGGCCTGTGAAATCTTTCCTGTCGCCTCTTCCCCGAGGTGCTGCCGGCTGAGGTCAAGCAGTTCCTGAATCTGATTGGCGAGGTCCATGGTGTGGGTCGTTCCCTTGTTGGCGGTCGTGTTCGCTCTTTTTCGGGTCGATATTCAGACTACCATATTTCTTTCTCGCATTGCAGCAAAGGAAGAATGAAAAATTTTTTCACCCCCCTGCTTTTCATTGCTGAATTTGCTGCGATCCATTAATCTGTCCGATGAAGTGTTTCGTCACTGGTTGAATCTGCCCAAGGAGAAAAACATTGATTCGATTTGTTAAGTGGATATTTCGTACGTTCGCACCATTTGTGGCAGGAATTGGAATCGGAGTTGGATTTTTTTTCGTATTCAATCACTTTGCATCGACTCCGCGCCCTGCCAAGGCGCCTGTGGCGGTGACGCATAATGCGCCCGCTCCGGCGGCAAATCAGCCGGCTCCCGTGACGGCCAAGCCGCCTGCTGCGGCTCCTGCTCCTGCCCCTGTGGCGGCGGCACCCGCTCCGGTTCCTCCGGC
>JADFWP010000003.1:0-57214 GCA_015234115.1 Magnetococcales bacterium | reverse complement strand
GTTCCCGGCGCCTGCTGCGGCTCCTCCGGCGCCTGCTGCGGCTCCTCCGGCGCCTGCTGCGGCTCCTCCGGCGCCTGCTGCGGTTCCTCCGGCGCCTGCTCCGGTTCCTCCGGCGCCCGCTCCGGTTCCTCCGGCGCCCGCTCCGGTTCCTCCGGTGCCTGCCTCTGTGGCTCCTTCGGCGCCTGCCTCTGTGGCTCCTCCGGTGGCGAGCATGGTGGCCACTCCGGCCCCTGCGCCAACTCCGGCGCCAGCGCCCGTCGTGGCGGTCCCGCCCGTGGAAGAACCCAGTGGCCCAGGTGCGCCCATCATCCCCGGCGATGCCGCAGCACCGCCCCCGGTCCGCGAGCCTGCCGTCGGCAATGGATCGGCCAAATCCGCACCAGTCCCGGACAATTCACCGCTTGGCCAGTGGCGCCGCGCCTGTCTGGATCGGCTTGCCTGGGGCAAACGCATGGTCGAGGATGGATTGTCCCAGTGTGCGCGCGCCGGGTATATGCGCCAGAACTGCCTGGATTATTATCATGGCCTGGAGCGTCGTTTCCAGGGGGTGACCTGCGACCCCAAAGGAACGGGCATGCCCATGCCTGGATGGTGATCGGCCATCACTCCAGCATTTCCACCAACGCCTCTTCCTCCTCATCGGTAAAGGGCAGATCCAGCATCCCGAGAGACCAGGCATGGTTGACGATCGCTGGAGGGCCGAACAGGACGATGGTTCGATCAATGATTTTCCATTGCTCTTCTCTACCCGGTCGGGGATTTCGGCTGTCGGACTCCCCGAGTTGAAACCGCAACGTAAAAAGTCGAGCAAAACGGTCCATTGGGCACTCGATGCACAAGGGCCGACAATTGGGGGGTGTTCTCCCCTTTTGACGGGCTTTGGAGTGAATGATTGCGACGTGGGCTTGCCTACGCACGCTTCATGCCATGCTTGGCTGATCCCTGATCGGCCCTCCCGACGCAGATCCGGAGGGCCGGTCGTGTTTCTCATCCACCAGGTCGCAACCATCCTCGATGACGGGTATTTGCTGGATTTCCGGGAACCGCGTCAGCATCTGCCGGGCGGGCATCGGCAGCATGTGCTTCTTGACCGTCATTTTTGAAGCGTCGCGTTGCCAGATGGCATGCGCAACGATGGCGCGGGGGGCATGCGGGTCTTGCGCAGCGTGGCGGAAAAAGAGAAAATCCGTATGAGGCCGGATGCATTGGCAACGATGGATCCAACGGTTTGACCACCAAGGTGCGCAACCGATCCTGCCGGAATGGAGGGCAGGGATGGGGTGACGCAGGCATGGGATCTTTCCCAGGCAAGCTGGCAATGGGGTGACATGGAAACCGAGTCGCGCAAATTCAAGATTCTGGTGGTTGACGATGAGCCAACCAACCTGAAATTATTGTACGGCGTGTTGCATCATGAATATATTCTGGTGTTTGCCAGGAACGCCGACGAGATGTTGCGTCATGCGGCCGATGGGCCGGATTTGATTCTGCTGGATGTGATGATGCCGGAGATGGATGGTTACGAGGCGTGCGCGCGGCTGAAGGCGGATCCGGCGACGCGGGATATTCCGGTAATTTTTGTGACCGCGCGGGTCCAGATCGAAGACGAGGTGCGTGGGTTGGAGGTCGGCGCAGTGGATTATCTCACCAAGCCGATCCAGGGCGGGGTGGTTCGGGCGCGCATCAAGACCCATTTGCAATTGCAGCAGGCATTGCGGATCATCCAGCGGCAGAACGAGGAGTTGCGCACCGCTGCCCGGCTGCGTGATGACGTGGAGCAGATCGTTCGCCATGACCTGAAAGGACCGCTGAATGCCATCATCGGCATGCCGGGAGCGTTGATTGCCGAATGGCAATTGGACGAGGAGCGGGCGCGTTCATTGCAGATCATCGAGGATGCGGGATTCCGCATGCTGGAGATGATCAACCGTTCCCTCGATCTGTATAAAATGGAGCGCGGCAGCTATGTGGTCACGGCGGTGCCGGTGGATCTGCTCATGGTGGTGCGGCGGATCCTTTCCGAGTTGAACCGGCTGCTGCACTTCAAGAAAATGACCATGCAGATCCGGGTACAGGGCCATCCTCCCGCCGAGCTGGAACGGTTCGAGGTGATGGGGGAGGAGTTGTTGTGTCACTCCATGTTGTCGAATCTGCTCAAGAATGGGGTGGAGGCCTCACCGCGGGGCGGTTCTTTGGTTGTGGATCTGGCTGTGGTGGACGGCATGGCCCGGATTCGGGTGATCAACACCGGCAGTGTGCCGCAGGGGATTCGTGACACCTTTTTCGACAAGTTCGTCACGTCGGGCAAGAGCCATGGGGTGGGGTTGGGGACCTATTCGGCACGACTTATTGCCATGACTCTGGGGGGCACCATACAACTGGATTGCTCCCGAGAGGGGGAGACCGTCATCGAGATTGGTTTGCGTGTTGCGGGATAAACCAGGAGGTATAAAAAATCCCTGATGACGACCAGCCCCCTCCCTTTTTTGCCTGGGCGCGATTGGATCTTTCTGGCATCCGGTTGGTTGTTCAGCAAGGTGACCGGTTGGATTGTGTTGATCTTTTCGGTGATCATCACGATTCTGGCCTGGCACACTTCCAATCTTTTCATGGAACGGCGTGCCCACGATCGTTTTGAATTCAAGGTCGAGGAGGCGCACCGTTCGATTCTGAAACGCATGCTGGAATACGAACAGGTATTGCGGGGCGGCGTGGGACTTTTCAATGCCTCGGATGAGGTGACGCGCCAGGATTGGCATCATTATGTCACCACGCTGAAAATTGAAACCTATTGGCCCGGCATTCAGGGGATTGGTTTCTCATTGATGATTCCGCCGGAGGGGCGTGATGTCGTTGAGCGTCAGATCCGTTCGGAAGGATTTGATTCTTTTGCGATTCGACCCGAAGGGAAGCGCGACCAGTACAGCGCCATTCTCTATCTGGAGCCGTTTTCCGGGCGCAATCTGCGTGCTTTTGGTTATGACATGTGGTCCGAGTCGGTGCGGCGCGCGGCCATGAAGCAGGCGCTGGAGAGTGGGCAGGCTGCCCTGTCGGGGCGCGTCACGCTGGTCCAGGAGACCGACCGGGATGTCCAGGCCGGATTTCTCATGTATCTGCCGGTCTACCGGGCCGGAATGGCCACGCTTACCCTTGAGGAGCGTCGCGCCGCGATTCTGGGATTTGTCTACAGCCCGTTTCGCATTCGCGATCTGATGGAAGGCATTTTGGGTCATGGGGATCCGGATCTGGATTTCGATCTGTTCGACGGGGAGTCGCCCGAGGCGGCCAACCGGCTCTATTCAACATATGGTTCCGGCGCGGGGGCCGTTTCCACGCCACCCCGCTATACCCGTACCAGCCGCATGGAGTTGCCGGGCGGTCGGATCTGGCTGGCCCGTTTTTTCAGCCGACCGGTGTTTGAAAAGGAGTTGGAGAGCCATCAATCGTTGATCATCGCCCTGCTGGGCATGCTGGTGGATCTGTTGTTGTTCGGGATTGTCTGGTCGCTTTCGGGTCAGAAGGAGCGCATTCAGCTTCAGGCGCAGCGGATTGCCATGGATCTGAACCAGGCCGAGTTGCGCTATCGTAAAATGGTGGAGGGGGTTCGGGATGTCATTTTTCAGACCGATATCCAGGGCCGCTGGAGTTTTCTCAATCCTGCCTGGGAGGCGGTGAGCGGTTATGCCGTCGCAGAGTCTTTGGGGCGTCCTTTTTTGCATCATGTCCATCCGGAGGATCAATCCCGCGCACTGGAACGGTTCGAGAAACTGATCCGGGGAGAGCTGCATTTTTTCCAGGAGGAGTATCGGGGCATTCATCGCAGTGGCGATTCGGTGTGGGTGGAGGTCTACGTTTCGGTTCTGAGTGATGAACAGGGCATGCCCATCGGCAGTTCGGGGATTTTGCGCGATATCACCATGCGCAAGGAGATCGATGCCATGATGGTGCGGGCCAGGGATGCGGCGGAGTCGGCCAATCGTGCCAAGTCGGAATTTCTGGCCAACATGTCCCATGAGTTGCGCTCGCCTTTGAACAGTCTGTTGATTCTGTCGAAGCTGCTCGCCCAGGATGGCAATCTCACCCCCGAACAGGTGGAGTCGGCGCGGGTGATCCATCAAAGCGGAGAGGATCTGTTGGCCCTGATCAACGACATTCTCGATCTTTCCAAAGTGGAAGCCGGGCGCATGGAGGCGGTTGCCGAATCTTTGGATGTGGCCAGGTTTTGTCGTGGCGTGATGGAGCCGTTCCAGGCCATTGCCCGGAGTCGTGGTTTGACCTTGGAGCTTGAACTGGCTGCGGATCTGCCGACCGAGTTCTGCACCGACGGAGGCAAATTCAAGCAGATTCTGGGCAACCTGTTGTCCAACGCCCTCAAGTTCACCGAGCAGGGCAGAGTACGGGTCCAGGTCGAGTCGATGGCTGCGCATCCTGCGTTGCCGGATTCGGTGGCTCCTTTATTGTGTCTCCGGGTGGTGGATACCGGCATCGGCATTCCGGAAGAGATGCAGGAAGCCATTTTCGAGAATTTCCGTCAGATCGATGGGGCTGCGAGCCGCAAGTATGGTGGTACGGGTTTGGGGTTGGCCATTGCCCGCAAGCTGGCGGCATTGCTGAACGGGGTGATCCAGGTAAAAAGCCGTCCGGGAGAAGGGAGCGTCTTCACGTTGCTGCTCGCGGAGTTGGCCCATTCTCCGGTTCCGGTGACCGGGAAGCGCGCCGAGGACGAGAAGTCTGCGGTTTCGCTTCCGACTTTGCGCGCGGAAGGGGTGCCGGAGGCATCCGTGGCGGGTGCGTTTCCTGTCCCCGTGCAGTCGTCGCTGCTGGTGCATGGCGCGCCGGTCACGCTTCTGGTGGTGGATGACGATATGCGGGTGGCTTTTTCGATTGCCAGCGCCTTGCAAAGCCGGGTGGAGGCGGTCCTGCTGGCGGCCAATGGCGCCAAGGCCCTGAAACAACTGGAACAGCATCCCGAGGTTCAGGTCATCATCATGGACATCCGCATGCCGGAGCTGGATGGATTCGAGACCATGCGTGCCATTCGCGCCGATGACCGTTTCCGGGGCGTGGCGATCCTGGCATTGACTGCCATGGCACTGCCGGGCACCGAAGAGCAATGCCTGGCGGCCGGTGCGGATGGTTATCTGGTGAAACCGGCTTCGATTGAGGCCATCTGGGAAAAATTGGGGCAGATACTCGCCAAATTGGCAGGATCGGATGGTTCGGAAGTTGCGTGATTGGCCGTTCTGGCCTAACATCAGGTCTGTTTATCTCCTTCCACAACCGAAAAGCGAGCACTCCCGTGATCTGCCAGGAACCGGAAATTCATGCCTCAACTCATGCGGATCCGTCGCTTGATCTGCCGGTCTCCATGGGAGAGGGGATCTGGTGGGTCGGCTCCCTGATGCCCGGCGATCCTTTTCAGTGTCATGTCTACCTGATTGTCCATGGCGACCAGTCGGTGTTGATCGATCCCGGTTCGGTTCTGCTCTTTCCGACCGTGTTGAAAAAAATCGAGCAGATCATTCCGTTTTCACAGATTCGTTATTTCATCTGTCAACATCAGGATCCGGATATCACCGGTGTGTTGCCGATCCTCGATACCATGGAACTCCATCCCGAGGCCGTGGTGGTGAGTCACTGGCGCATCAACGCACTGCTGAAACATTATGCCCTGAACCTTCCCCTGGTATGCATCGAAGAGCAGGGGTGGGAACTGGATCTGGGGACGCGCATCCTGCGTTTTATTTTTACGCCCTACCTGCACTCGCCTGGTGCGTTCTGCACTTTCGACGTGGAGAGCGGGACGCTGTTTTCCAGTGATCTGTTTGGTGGCTTCACCGAGACCTTGCAGCTTTTCGCCCAGGACGAGAGCATCATGGAGGGGATCCGGTTTTTCCACGAGCACTACATGCCCAGTCGGGAGATTCTCCTGAACGGGCTGTTCAAACTGGAGAAACTGCCACTCCGGTGGATTGCCCCGCAGCACGGCAGCATCATTCCGGAGCATCTGATTCCCCTGGTTTTTTCACGTCTCAAGGAGCTGGATTGCGGTCTTTATCTCATCACCCAGACCAGTTCGAACGTGCAACGGCTGGTCCTGTTGAACAATCTGCTGCGCAAATCCATGGAACGGATGGTGATGAGCCGCAATTTTGCGGAACTGGTCAACACGCTGTTGCAATCGGCCAAACCGTTGCTGCCGGTCAAGACGATGCGTTTTTTTGGTCTGCTGAATGATCAGTGCATCCGTTTCGGGCCGGAGACGCATTATCGCGGGGCGCTGTTTCAACCGTCGGAGGCGTTGCGCAGCCGACTGGGAACCACCCTGGAGAGTTGGGAGAGTGGCCGGAACTCCCCTTTGCTGCTGTTGCCGGGTGCGGATCTGTCGGGAGAAATCCAGGATCCGGAAGTGGTGCTGGAACTCCTGATTCCGTTGCCTTCCCCTGGAGTGACCATCGTGAATGCCCTGGCCACCCTGGGGCTGACCGCCGGGGTGACGCTGGATGGCGAAACCCGTCATGTGCTGGAGCAACTCAGTGTGCCTCTTGGGGTGGCGATGGAGCGGGAGTTGATTTTTCACTCCCTGGATCGGGAGCGGGAGAAATTTTATCAGATTTCGACCCGTGATCAGTTGACCGGGCTTTACACCCGTTTTTACATGCGCGATGCCGTGGCGAGATTGTGTGAACTGCACGACCGGGGGCATCAGGCGGGTCTGGCCGTGGCGGTGTTTGACATCGATCATTTCAAGCGGATCAACGATACTTATGGTCACCAGGAAGGGGATGTGGTGCTCAGGCAGGTGGCCGGGGTGTTGCTGGAGAATGTCCGTGTGGAGGATGTGCCGGTGCGGATGGGAGGCGAGGAGTTTGTGGTGTTTCTGATCGGTTCGGAGCAACCCGGACTGATCGGCATTGCCGAGCGGATCCTCGACAAGGTGCGTGCTTTGACCTTCACAGGCAGTCTGGCCGGGGAACGGATCACCATCAGTTGCGGCATCTCCTTTCGTCAGGTGCGTGAACCTCTGGACCAGGTGACCGAACGGGCCGACATGGCGCTTTATGCGGCCAAACACGCGGGTCGGGATTGCATCCGGGTATCCGGGGGATAAGGGATGCAGGAACCGGGCGGTTCAAAGATCGGATTTTTGATCGCTGGATGCCATCCGGTCTGCAAGCGGGGGCTTGTGAGAGATTCGTGCGGAACCCGGCGAACCATTCCGGTGTCTGAGCCAATGCGCGTCTCTTCAAGCGGGAAAATCCGACGAAACGTTGAATGGTTGCCCCGAGTTGGTGTTTAATGGTCTGTGACCAGCGTTGCCAACCGATGTGGAGCACGAGCGCGTGAGTGATGAAGAGACTGGCCAGAGCGGAAACGATGAGGCGGATCGCTTCCTTGTGGCTCATGCCCAAAAAGGGGATCATAAAGCCTTTGAGGTTCTGGTGCGCCGTTATCAGGGACGGGTGGCCTCGGCCATCTCCCGGCTGGTCTCCGATCCGGACAAGGTGTTGGATCTGACCCAGGAGACCTTCATCAAGGCCTACCGCGCCCTGGCAAAATTTCGTGGCGAGTCGGCCTTTTATACATGGCTGTACCGGATTGCGGTCAATACCGGGAAGAACCACCTGTTGTCCAGGGAACGCGGGTTGCCGATGTCCGACGAGGAGTTGGAAGACTCGGAACGGATGGCGCCCCAGTTGCGCAACCACGAAACCCCGGAACGGTTGATGTTGCGCGAGGAGATGATGTCCAATCTGCGTCAGGCCATCGAGGCCCTGCCCGAACAGATGCGCCGGGCCATCCAGATGCGCGATGTGGAGGGGCACTCCTACGAAGAGATTGCCAAGGCTTTGCAATGTCCGATCGGCACGGTGCGCTCGCGGATCTACCGCAGCCGCCAGGAGATCATGGATCGCATGCAGGCCTATTTGCAAGACAAGAATCAATATGCGTATCCTACGGGTCGTCACCATGCAAGGGGGCAGGAACGATGAGTCAGATCAACAACGATTGCAATCCGGAACTGGTTTCGGCTTTTCTGGATAATGAACTCGACCCGATCATCGTCGGTCATGTTGCCCGCCATCTCATCCATTGCGATCACTGTTGCCGCACCATGGGGCGTCTGGCCCAGATCCGGGAGGTGCTGGCCGGGCAGATTCCCTGGATGGAGAGCGAAACCTTTACCCGGTCGGTGATGATGGCGATTCACAACGAAAAAATCGTCTCCCCGCGCGAGCGCCTGCGTGACCGGTTGCTTCGTTTCGGGATTCCGGTGCTGGTCGCGGGAGCAATCCTCGCCGAGGCACTGCCTGCCACCGTGGATGCTGCGGATCATGTTGAATACCCGGAAATCCATCACTGACCCTCAACGCGCGGGACGCCCGAAAATGATTCGTGAAGAAGGGATCGTCGTGGCCCTGGAGGGTGATTTCGCCGTGGTCAGCGGTCAGCGACAGAAAATGTGTGGCACCTGCCACAACGCCAACACCTGCACCGTGCTTTCCGGCGGCCTGGGACAGCGTTCCATCAAGGTTCGGGCGCGCAACGCCTGTCATGCCCAGGTGGGGGAGCGGGTTTTCATCGAAATTTCCGAACGCAGTTTTCTCAGGGCCTCGTTTCTGGTCTATATTCTGCCGCTGGTGGTACTGTTCGCCATGGTGTCGTGGGCACGCTACCTGATCCAGACCATGGGCTGGAACGTGGATATCGAGGCCTATTCCGCTCTGGTCGGTCTGATCTCGTTGGCTCTGACCTTCTATTGGTTGCAGCGTCGTTCCGGCAGTCGCCAGGAGCGCGACGGCGGACCGGTGGTCGTGGAGGTGCTCACGGCACACATGTGCCAGGATACTCCTCCGGTTTTTCTCTCCTGAACACAGAAAGAAAGGAATTTCTCTATGTCGTGGATCGCGCAGCGGGTGGTTCCCTGGTTGGTTCTGGTGCTTCTTTGCGTGGGATGGATCGGGCAGGCCGGTGCCGTGGAGATGCCGGATCTGGTCCCGCTGGTCAAGAAACTTCAGCCTGTGGTGGTCAATATCAGTTCCAGTCAGACCATCCGGCCTGTGGCCAAACACGAAAAAGGGATGCCTCGTCTGCCAGGCGGCGGGGACAATCCGTTGGATGAATTTTTCCGGCGTTTTCTCGAACAGGGGCCGGGTCAACCGCCCGCTCACTCCCGCAGTCTCGGTTCCGGGGTGATCATCGATGAATCGGGCTTCATTCTCACCAATCATCATGTGGTGGCCGAGGCGGATGAGATCCAGGTGCGGCTGGCCGACGAGCGTGAATTTTCCGCCACGGTGGTGGGACGCGATGCCAAGAGCGATCTGGCCCTGATCCGCATCAAGGCCGATGGCAAGCTGCCCGTGGCCACCCTGGGCGATTCGGACAAGTCCGAAGTGGGTTCCTGGGTGGTGGCGATCGGCAATCCTTTCGGTCTGGAGGCGTCGGTCACGGTGGGGATCATTTCGGCCCGTGGCCGCAGCATCGGCACCGGTCCCTATGACAACTTCCTGCAAACCGATGCGGCGATCAATCCAGGCAACTCGGGTGGTCCGCTGTTCAATCTTCAGGGTGAGGTGATCGGCATCAATACCGCGATCTTCTCACGTTCCGGGGGCAACATGGGGATTGGCTTCGCCATTCCGGTCAACATGGCCAAGTCCATCGTCACCCAGTTGCGCGACTCGGGCAAGGTGACCCGTGGTTGGCTCGGGGTGCGGATCCAGACCGTCACCAAGGAGTTGGCCGAGGCGTTGGGACTGGGTGCCCAGCGTGGCGCCCTGGTGGCCAGCGTGGAACCGAAAAGCCCGGCGGAAGCGGCGGGTGTGCTGCCCGGTGATGTCATTGTCCGCTTCGATGGCCACGACGTGGGCCGGATGAAGGAACTCCCGGCCATTGTGGCCGAGACCGCGATCAACAAAAAGGTCATCATGGAGGTGATCCGCAACGGTCACGCCAAGAATCTGGAGGTGGTGGTCGCCGCCATGCGCGAAGAGACGGACGATGACGACGAGGCGCGCCTGGAAGGGGACAAACCCGTCAGCAAGGAGCGCAACGTCATTGGCGTCACGGTGCAGCCGCTGTCGGCCGAGTGGCGGGATCGGCTCGATCTGCCCGCCGAGGTCCATGGCGTGGTGGTGGCGTCGGTCGAAAACGGCGCTCCGGCAGAGGTGGCTGGAATCCGGCCTGGCGATTTGCTCCAGGAGATCAACCGCAAACCGGTCAAGACCCTCGGCGACTTCCGCAGTTCGTTGGCCAAGGTCGAACCGGGACAGACCCTGTTGGTGTTGATGCAACGGGGTGGAGAGTCCCATTTCCTGGCAGTGCAGATTCCGGCCAAGGGGCAGAATCCAGCCAAGAAACCATGATCCGAAGAGAAATTGCGTAGCCAGTGCATGTCAGGGGTTGATCATGCGTCAAGAATGGATTATCCTGATGGGATTTAACGTTCCCGAAATCGGGACGGGGCATTCGGGACCAGGGTCGAGTTTCAAAAACAAAGGAGGAGTGATCTTTCGTGAGGATTGACGTTTACGACAATAATGTGGATCAGGCCATTCGGGTCTTGAAAAAGAAAATGATCCGTGAGGGCATGTTCAGGGAAATGAAGAAACGGAAATTCTTCGAGAAACCTTCCGAGCGCAAGCGTCGGAAAAAGGCCGAAGCGGTCCGTCGGCTGCGCAAGAAGATTCGTCGTTCGTCTGTGGCGGGTGGTTCGGCATAAGCTTTTGCTGGTTGTCATCCGTTGCCGTCAAGTCGGGTCCGATCTTCGGACCCGAACTTGCGTCAAGCCCGAATGCGCACAGATAAAGACCTGTCCCAAGCGGGTTGCGGTTCAAGGGGTCATCTCGAATACCCGCTCCGCATGAAACGACGAACGGGCCAGCGGGTGGCTTTCGACACGCGCGAATCCCATGGCGCTCGCCTGCCTCCCCAATTGCTGGAACTCCTCCGGACTCCAATAGCGCACCACAGGCAGATGATCCCGACTCGGGGCCAGATATTGACCCATGGTCAGGGAATCGACCCCGGCCTGCCGCAGATCACCGAGCACCTCCAGTACCTCCTCTTCCGTCTCTCCCAGACCGAGCATGATGCCGGACTTGACCTGCATCACGTCCGTTTTTCCGCGTGCGGCGGTCGTCAGCAGGGCCAGCGATCGCTGGTAGTCGGCGGCGGGACGCACCACCGGATAGAGCCGGGGCACGGTCTCGACATTGTGATTCAACACCTCCGGGGCCGCGTGCAGGATCTGCATCAGCGGTGGTTCGGCCCCCCGGAAATCCGGAATCAACACCTCCACGCGGGTGTTGCCCGCCTGGTTGCGGATCGCCGTCACGCAGGCCACGAACTGGCTGGCACCCCCATCGGAGAGGTCATCCCGGGTCACCGAGGTGATCACCACATGGCGCAGCCCCAAAGCCGTCACGGCTTCGGCGAGCCGCAAGGGTTCGTCCGGGTCCGGCGGGGCGGGGCGACCGGTCGGGACATCGCAGAATCCACAGGCGCGGGTGCAGAGCGTGCCCAGGATCATGAAGGCGGCACTGCCCGCATGCCAGCAATCGCCGATGTTGGGACAGCGGGCCGATTGGCAGACCGTGGCCAGGCGCAGTCGTTCGGTCAGGGCGTGGAGACGGCGGTATTCCGGCGAGCCGGGTGCTTTGACCTTGAGCCAGCGGGGCTTGGGTGAGACCACTTATTTCTCCTCCATGCCGATCTTTTTGAAGAACTTCTTGCGGATCTTGTTATCGAAGGCATTCCATTTGAGTTGGGCGAGATCTTCACTGTCGTTGCCGGAGAGAAAACCCAGAGGAATTTCGAATCCGCCAGCGCCCGCTTTTCCTCCGCCATAGAAAATCCCCTGTTCGGTCCGGCCCAGCACCTCTTTGAGAAAGGCATCCGGGCTGAGGCTGTTTTTGCTGGTGCGCAACGATCCGTGGATGCATTCGATGCCATCGGCCATGGTGACGATGCCGTAGACCACGGCAGTATGGACCGTATCTTCGGTGAGCAGAAAATCGGCGGCCTGGGGAATGGCGTCGCGATCCTCGCCCCGCAGATAACCCACGCCCGAGAGACAAAGACCCGCCTTGCTCACCCGGTTGGCCAGGGCCAGACGGATCACCTCCATCACCTTGTGGTTGCGCCGTTGATGGAGAATGTCCATCAACAGGTCGATGTCGTAGAAGGGTTGCAGAAAGGCGGCAGCGGTGAAATCGAACGGCTGGGCATGGATCATCGACCCGGTTTCGCTGACAATGCCATGCATGAGCGCGGTGGCCAGGCGGCGATGTTCGGGTTTGGAGGGGCGCAAGGGCAGGATCTCTTCGGCCAGATAGTGGGCGAAAATCGATGCGCATGCCCCGACCGGTCGGATGTCGGTGAACAGCGGCGCGGTGAGGCGACCCTGATGGTCGTGATGGTCCACGATGGCCAGTACCGGCACGCCGGCATGTTCCAGGCGTTCCACGAGGTTGCTGGTGGTTCCCTGATTGTCCACGAAGACCGATCCCTGGAAATGGTTGCTCGGGATTTCGTCGTGTCCCCATTCGATCATCTGGATTTCCAGCAGGTTGATCAGGGCGATGTTTTCCTGATGGCTGATGCGACCGCCATAGATCAGGTCGGCCTGAATGCCCCGTTCGGCAGCCAGCAGATGGTAGGCAAAGCCGCAGGCAATGGCGTCCGGATCGGGAAAATCTTGCAGCACCACCGCATGGCGTTCCCCTTCGCGACCGGTCAAGAGGGCTTCGAGTTGCGTGACCTTGCTTTTTGTAGCCAGTTCTTCCATTTTTCTTAGCCTCGAATCGAAAGCGGGGTTGGAGCGGTCATGTCTTTGTCCATCGTGACGACTTGCCAAAAGGCTGCCAGGATTGCACCATATTCCGTCTGAATCCGTTTCACTTTACCAAGGAGACCCCCATGGGGAAAGTCACATCGCGCGTTAAGCTCATTGATGGCATGCAAATGGTAGGAGAGTCTGGTTCCGGACACACTGTGGTCATGGATGGCAGCCTTGAAGTGGGAGGGCGCAACATGGGTGTGCGTCCCATGGAGCTGCTCCTGATTGGTCTCGGAGGATGTGCCAGCATCGATGTCTTGACCATCCTGCGCAAGGGCAGGCACGTCGTGAGCGATTGCGAGGTGTCCATCCAGGGAGAACGGGCCGAGAACGACCCCAAGGTTTATCTGGAAATCACCTTGCATTTTGTCGTCACCGGGCGGGATCTTCCTTCCAAGGCGGTCGAGCGGGCGATTCAGCTCTCCGAGGAGAAATACTGTTCGGCCTCGGCCATGTTGAGCAAGACCGCCACGATCCGCACCACTTACGAAATCGTGGAGTTGCAATCATGAACGGGTCTGGGTCGTTGCGTCGCTGTTCTTTGCTGGTCGGGTTGTTGCTGGCGTGGCTGGTTGGCGGCGGTCTGATGTCGTCCGCGGGCGCTGCGGAACCCCTGGTGCTGAAGGCCGGGGTGGATTACGAACCGATTGTCCCGCCGGTGCCGGTCACGTCGGCCAAACCCGAAGTGGTGGAAGTGTTCAATTTCAAATGTCCCCATTGCGAGCAGTTTCATCCGGCCATGAACGCCTGGACCGAAAAGATGAAAGCCCGTTTTGAGATCAAGAGCCTGCCCATCGCCTTTACCAATCAATCCGATCAGCCGGTGCGCGCCTTTTATGCCGCCCAGTTTTTCGGACGGGAGGCGGAGATGAAACATGCACTGTTCAATGCCCATTTTGCGGATCATGTCAACATCGACTCTCCCCAGGAGTTGGCCTTTCTGGCCGAAGGGATGAAGTTCGACGCCGCCGCGTTTCAAAATCACATGAGTTCCTTCGGGGTGCAGAGCAAGGTGGCTCAGGGACGCGCCCAGGCCCAGGCGTATGGGGTCACCGGCACGCCGACGCTGGTGATCAACGGGCGTTATCGGGTTTCGCCGGGCAAACACGATCAGGGGAAGACCGAGCGGCTGTTTGCCATTGTCGAGACGCTTGCCGCCCAATGATCGTGCTGGTGGCGATCAAGCAGATTCCGGATCCGGCGGTGGTGGTCCGGGTGCGCGGAGATGGGCAGGGGGTGGAGTTGGAGGAGGCCCGTCCGGTGGCCAATCCTCTCGATGACAATGCCCTGGAGGCGGCCCTGCAACTGCGGGAGAGCGGTGCGGCCCGGACCGTGATCGCCGTTTCCGTCGGACCGGCGGCGTGGGAGGGCACCTTGCGCACCGCTTTGGCCATGGGGGCGGATCGGGCGGTGCGGGTCGATGCTCCGGATCCTCTCGATCCCTTGCCCACGGCCCGTCTGCTGGCGGCGGTCGCGGTGCGGGAGGGGGCTTCCCTGCTGTTGACCGGACGCCAGGCCGTGGATCGGGATCAGGGGCAGGTGGGGATTCTGGTGGCGGGTCTGCTGGGGTGGGGACAGGCCGCTTTTGCCTGCGGGCTGGTTGTGGATGAAGCGGGCCGGATGCGCGTCACCCGCGAGGTGGAAGGGGGGCAGGAGGCGGTCGTTTTGCCTTTGCCCGGCGTGATCACCGTGGATCCGCGTCTCAATACGCCTCGATATGCCAGTCTGCCTGCCATCATGCGGGCGCGGGCCAAGCCGGTGGAGCGGCTTGCGGTCGCTGCGTTGGGTGTGGAGTTGTCCAGCGGACTGGAGTGGCTGGAGTGGTTGCCGCCCACCCCGCGCAATCCCGGCGTGCGGGTGCGCAATGTGTCCGAACTGGTTGCCGGCCTGCGCGCGCGCGGTCTCGTGCCGTGTCGGTCCTGATTCTGATCGATCCGCATCAGCCCGCCTGGGCGGGTGTGGCGGCCCGTCTGGTCTCTGCGGCGGGTGCGCTGGGTGCGGAGCGGGTGGTGGCGTTGGTGGCCGGTTCCGGAGCCTCTCTTCAGGCCGAGCGGCTTGCCTGGTTCACAGGAGTGTCGGAGGTGATCTGGTGCGATCATCTCGGCGTTGCGAGAGTGCCGCCCGAGGATCTGGCGGAACATGTGGCCGCAGTTTCAAATGATTTTGATCATATCATCGCAGCGGCTTCGACCTTTGGTGCCGAGTGCATCCCCAGGATTGCCGCCCGGCTCGGGGTGTCGCCGGTGACGGGTGTGGTGTCGATCCGGGATCCGGTCACGTTGGTCAGACCCGCGCATGCCGGTGGGGTGAGGATGGTGGTGCGCGTTGCGGCGCGTCCGGTGCTTTTGACGGTGCAGCCGTGGGCATTCGCAGCGGCAGCGGTCGGTTCTGTGGCGGCGGTGGTGCGCCAGGGGGCGGATCTGGTCGGGTTGGGGTTGTCGCACTCCTGCGGTTTCATTCCTGCGACCCGCAGCGGTCAGGAGGATCTCTCCATGGCGCGGGTGGTGGTGGCCGGAGGCGGGGGCCTGGAGCGGAGCGGAAGTTTCGCGCCGGTGGAGGCTCTGGCGCATGCGCTGGGTGGCACCGTGGGGGCGAGTCGCGGCGCGGTGGATGCGGGATTGGCTCCGGCGGATCTGCAGATCGGGCAAACTGGTCGCATCATCGCGCCCGGACTGTATGTGGCGCTGGGGATCTCCGGGGCGGTGCAGCATCTGGCGGGCATCAAGGAGGCCGGATGCGTGGTGTCGATCAATACCGATCCCCAGGCGCCCATGGCTGCGGTGGCGGATTTCGCCTTGACCGGGGATCTGCATGCGGTGGTGCCGGAGTGGATCGGGGAGATGGCGGTGGTGTCCTCCGCAAGTCTTGCGTCGGGCGATGCGCCGGGCGGGTCCGGGTAAAACGAATGACGGGTTGGTGCGTTGTCCGGCCAAGGCACCAACCGCGCCTTCAGGAGGGGCGGTGAAATCTCATGCTGCGGCAACTGGTGATCGAAAATATCGCACTCGTGGAACGGCTGGATCTGGAGTTTGCGCCGGGATTGACCATTCTCACGGGCGAAACCGGCGCGGGCAAGTCGATTCTGATCGACGCTTTGGCTTTGACGCTGGGTGCCCGGGCGGATGGAGGATTGATCCGTTCGGGGTGTGATCACGCCATGGTCACGGCCCGTTTTGCGTTGCCGGAAGATCATCCGGCGCGCATCTGGTTGCAAGAGCACGAACTGGACGGGGAGGGCGAGGCGTTGTTTTTGCGACGCACCCTGTCGGCCAACGGACGCAGCAAGGCTTTTATCAACGAAACCCCGGTTCCGGTCACGACCCTGGCGCAGCTTGGGGATGGTCTGGTGGACATCCATGGCCAGCACGATCATCAATCCCTGCTCAATCCCGCGTCCCATCTGGCCATTCTCGATGCCTTTGCCCGTCACGACGAATTGACCCGTGGCGTCAGCAGCCTGGCCCACGCCTGGCATGCCAGCCACAAGGCGTTGGAAACGCTGCGCAATCAGGCGCGGGAGGCGGAACAGCGTCGGGCCTTTCTTGCGCATCAGCTCGATGAAATCGATGCCATCGGCCTGCGTCCTGACGAATCCCAGGAGCTGGAACAACGTCGCGCCCGACTGGCCCATGCGGTGCGGCTCGGGGAGGCGGCACGGGCCGCTTTGGAATGGGTGAGCGGCGAACATGGGGAGGCGGATCCGGCTGCGCGTTTGCTTTCCCACGCGGCGGGCGAACTGGAGGATGCGGCGCGACTGGATCCGGCCCTGACCCCGCTGGCCGAGCAGTTGCGCTCGCTGCAATACGAGGTGGAGGATGCCGGCGACCGGATTCGCCACTATGCCGATGGCCTGGAGACCGATCCCGAACAGCTTGAAGCGTTGGAAGAGCGGCTGGCCTTGATTCGCAATCTGGCGCGCAGGCATCGCTGTTCGGCGGAGGAGTTGCTGCCACTGGCCGAAACCTGGCGCACCGAATTGGATTCCCTGGAGCAGATCGATGCCAATGAACATCGGCTGTTGGCCGCTCTCGATGCCACACGTCAGGAGTTCGAGCAACTCGCGACCCAACTCAGCGCCTCCCGCAAGCAGGCGGCGGTCCGCCTGACCCGCGAGACCGAAGCCCATCTGGCGCAACTGGCGATGAATGCCCGTTTTGCCACGGCCTTGCGTCCGGTGCGTGGCGATCCGCGGGCAAACGGGCTGGAGGAGGCCGAATTCCAGATCAGCGCCAATCCGGGCGAACCGCTGAAACCGTTGAAGCAGGTGGCTTCGGGCGGGGAGATTGCCCGCATCATGTTGGCGCTCAAGACCACTCTGGCCGATGCGGTCACCATTCCCACCCTGATTTTCGACGAGGTGGATGTGGGGGTGGGGGGGCGCACCGCTTCGGCCATTGGCGCCAAACTGGCCCAGGTGGCGCGTCGGCGTCAGACCCTGGCCGTGACCCACTCGCCCCAGGTGGCTGCCTGGGGAACGGGTCATTTCAAGGTGGTCAAGTCCACCCGCGATGGCCGGGTGCGGGTTGCGGTGGTTCCTCTGGAAGCGGAAGCGCGTCTGGAAGAGCTGGCGCGCATGCTCGCAGGGGAAGAGATCACCCCGGCAGCACGGGAAAATGCCCAGGCCCTGTTGCGTGCGTCTGCGTCTGCGACTCCGGCGTGAACTTTTCCTTTGGCCGCAGGCGTGGGAATCGGATAGAATGGAGCCGGGTCCAGAAAGCCGCGCTCTTTTTGGGTCTGATCCTTTCAGCAATGCCAGCCCTGCATTTCAAGCGGACGAAAATGCCCGGAGCACACGTTCCATGAGTCAGTCTGATTTCACCGCCGATACCCTGTTGCAATCCATCAGTCGGAACCAACTTCAGGAACCACCCATGTTCAAGGTGATTCTCCTGAACGACGATTTTACGCCAATGGAGTTTGTGATTGATACGCTGATACGTTTTTTTGATAAATCGATTGATGATGCGACTCAAATCATGTTGAATGTCCACCTGAAAGGGATGGGCGTGTGTGGTGTGTATACCCGTGACATCGCCGAAACCAAGGTGATGCAGGTCAATCGTCACGCTCGCACGCACCAACATCCGCTGCAATGCCGGATGGAAAAGAATTGATTCTGTTCCCTGGAACCCCCAGCGCAACCGAAGGGACCCCATGATCAGCAAGCATCTGGAAAATTCTCTCAATCGCGCCATTCGTGTGGCTCATCAGCGTCGCCACCAATACGCCACGGTGGAGCACCTGCTGCTCGCCCTGACGGAAAATCCCGAAGTCACCGAAATTCTGTTGCAATGCGGGTGCAATCTCGGGCAGTTGTCGCAGGATCTGGAAAGTCATTTGAAGGTCCATGTCCCCACGGTTTCCAACGAGGAGGATACCCTGGAGATCACCCCCACCGTCGGTTTTCAGCGGGTGATTCAGCGGGCGGTCTATCAGGTTCAGGCGTCGGGCCGGGATCTGGTGACCGGGGCCTATGTGCTGGTGGCCATGTTCAGCGAGCAGCAGTCCCATGCGGTTCATTTTCTCAATCGTCAGAACATCAACCGACTGGATGTGCAGGCGGCCATGTCTCACGGCATGGAGCACTCCGGCGCCATGGATCCGGACCACGACCACGAGGATGCCGAGGAGTTGGAACCGGAAAAGCGTCGTGATCATCCCGCCACGGCCAAGCCCGAAGATCCTCTGGCGCTTTATGCCACCAACCTGACCCAACTGGCGCGGGAGGGCAAAATCGATCCTTTGATCGGACGCGACGCCGAATTGACCCGCACCTTTCAGATTTTGAGTCGCCGCCGCAAGAACAATCCGCTTTATGTCGGGGAGGCGGGGGTCGGCAAGACCCATCTGGCCGAAGGATTGGCCTTGCGCATTGTGCAGGGTCAGGTTCCGGAACTGTTGGCGGGCAGTGCGATTTATTCCCTGGATATGGGGTCGCTGATGGCCGGGACCAAATTCCGGGGCGACTTCGAGGCGCGGCTCAAGGGGGTGTTGAAACGTTTGCATGAAATCCCCGAGGCCATTCTGTTCATCGACGAAATTCATACCGTGATCGGTGCCGGGTCCACCAGCGGCAGCACCATGGACGCTTCCAATCTGCTGAAACCCTTGCTGGCCAATGGTCAATTGCGTTGCATCGGCTCCACCACCTATGAAGAATTCCGAGGGGTGTTCGAGAAAGACAAGGCGTTGGCGCGGCGTTTCCAGAAAGTGGAAGTGCCGGAGCCTTCGTTGGACGAGACCATTCTGATTCTCAAGGGGTTGAAATCCCATTACGAGGAGCATCATGGGATTCGTTATTCGGCGCCAGCCATTCGGGTGGCTGCGGAGTTGTCCGGGCGTCATATTCACGATCGCAAACATCCGGATTCGGCCATCGATGTGTTGGACGAGGCCGGTGCTGCGGCGCGCATCGCTCCGGCGGCCAAACGCAAGAAAGTGATCGGCGTGCGGGAAATCGAGGATGTGGTGGCCCGCATGGCCCGCATCCCGCCGCGCACGGTCTCCCATGATGACCGGGAGTTGCTGAAAAATCTGGAGAAAAATATTCTGCTCAGTCTTTTTGGCCAGGATGCGGCGGTGGCCATGGTGTGTCAGGCGATCAAGCTGTCGCGGGCCGGACTGGGCAATCCCCTCAAGCCGATCGGGGCGTTTCTGCTGGCGGGTCCGACGGGGGTGGGCAAGACCGAGTTGGCCAAACTGCTGGCGCGGGAGTTGGCGGTGGAGCTGATTCGTTTTGACATGAGCGAATACATGGAGCGTCATACGGTGTCGCGTCTGATTGGCGCGCCGCCGGGTTATGTGGGATTCGAGCAGGCCGGACTGCTCACCGAGGCGGTCACCAAGAATCCCCATGCCGTGTTGTTGCTGGACGAGGTGGAGAAGGCGCATCTGGATGTTTTCAACCTGTTGTTGCAGGTGATGGATCATGGTTCGTTGACGGACAATAATGGTCGTCGGGCGGATTTTCGCAATGTGATTCTGATCATGACCACCAATGCCGGTGCCCAGGATCTGGATCGTTCCTCGATGGGGTTCGTCAAGCAGGATCACCACGGGGACGAGATGAAGGAGATCAAACGGCTCTTTTCACCGGAGTTCCGCAATCGGTTGGATGCCATCGTGCCGTTTGCCCATCTGGAGCCGGCAGTGATTCTGCAAGTGACCGAGAAATTCCTCTCTGCCTTGGATCGGGATTTGGGGCAGCAGCAGGTGACTCTGACGGTGGACGAAGAGGGGCGGCATTGGTTGGCCGAACGTGGTTATGACCGCAAGAACGGCGCACGACCCATGGAGCGGCTGATCAAGGAGCAGATTCGTCAGCGTCTGGCGGATGAACTGTTGTTTGGCAAGTTGCGGCAGGGGGGGCAGGTGGTGGTGCGGGTCAAGGCGGACCAGTTGGAGTTGGAGATCGAGCCGCAGACGCGGGGGGATGCAACCGGGTCGGAATGACTTGATCCTGAGTCAACGGGGTCCAGGGGCCAGTGGCCCCTGGTGGGGTCCAGGGGCGAAGCCCCTTGGGACTTTTGTCTTTGATTTTGGCGCGCTTTGCCCCAGGCGCGCCCCCTGGTCGCCGCAGGCGACGCCTTTGACCAGAATGCCTGCCGGGCATCCCTTTGGCTGCCCGGCAGGATAAAGCTCTTTGTTACAGGTCATCCACCCATTGCCCAAGATTCAACGTGGGCTTGGCTGTGGCCTCGGTTCCGCCATTCTTGTCTCCCAGGAAGGCGTCATACAACTCGGTATTTTTCCCGTCAAACCGGATGGTGCGGATTCTGGCGGTATCCAGTTTGCCGAGGTTGAAGTGCAACTTGCCCTGGCTGATGTTGCAATCCGCATCCACGCTGCCATCACACTTGATGTCAATCCGGCTCTTGACATCCGAGAAAACGGTCTGCTCACAACGGAGAGTTTGGTTGTTGAGTTTGGTCAATGACATGCCGCCCGGGAGATTGCTCTTGTCGCCGCATAGAATCGTGCGGGTGAAGCCCCAGTAGTAGTTATCCCGAACTGTCATGGTGAGTTTGAGAGAACTTCCTGTGGGTGCCGGGATTTTGAAGGTGCCGTGGAACCAGACATCCTGGCCGCCATCCTCGGGCAGGACCATGGTGCTTGCGTCCGCGACCTGAACCGCCATGTTCGCAGAGGAACCACTGCTGATCGCGCCAAAGGTGGCCTTGCCCGTGGCCTGGGTGATCATGGCCTTGGGGTTCCAGGGGGCATAGTTGGAGCCGGTGAAGAGATTGCCGGTATTTTCCGGACCCGACTCGCAACTGAACACCTGGCTTACCTTGCGCTGTTTGCCGGTGCTGGTATCCACGGCGGTCAGCATCCAGTAGTTGACCGAATCTTCGTCCGCCGTGTTGCTGCCACCGGCCATGCAGCGGTAGTCATAGTTGTTGTGGTGCCGATGGCGCGGGCCATGGCACTCTTTGCGATGGTGTTGAACCTTGCGCCAGTGTTCCCTGCGATCCGAGTAGCGGAAATGGTGATGGCGGTAGTTTTGTCGGTAGGCCAGCCATTTGAACCAGCCGGCATGTTTACCGTGCTTGTGATGCCAGTATTCATGGACGGCATCCGGAGGATCGGCGGATTCGGTTGTTCCCTGGTTGACATCCTCGTCATCCGGCATCAACGAGTCGGGATAGCAGGAGCCATCCATCGGGCAAAAGATAAGCTGGACATTGCCCATTTCGCCCAGGGATTGGGTGACGGTGGTGGAGCCGGTCACAGGGTCTTCTTCGGCTGCTCCGGTGACGGCACTCGGGTCACATTCGGCATCTTTGAACTGTTTGAGGCCCATCTGAATGGCAGTTTCGGCCAGATTGAACGACTTGTTGCCGCTGCTGTATTCAGCGGCCACATCCACGCCACTGATCTGCATTTTGGCCAGCGAGCCGCCCATGGCGGCTACACCAGCAAGAAGGATCATGGCGATAACAACAAGGGCACCTCGTTGTCGCGCATGGGTGTTCATTTTATGTGCTCCTTACATAAACGGCTGTTCTGAAGGGTAGCTTGAGTATTTTGTTGTCGATCGTGGTGGCGGTCATGGTGAACGAGATGGTCACCAAACCGGGTGTCGTTGTGGGGGGCGGACCTGCCAGGGTGCAGGGTGACACCTGGAAGCGCAAGCTGTTTGCCTCCACGCTGGGCGCCAGCAGCCACTCTTCGGCACCGCCATCGAACCGCATGTAGATGGCGTTGGTGGGGATGGCTCCCTGGTTGACCAGAATGACGCTCCCCCGGTCATTGGTGAATTGCAGCGTTCCCGCACCATTGGGTTGACTGATTCCGGTACAGGATTGGGCGGATTGGAGTTCCCGACGCAGCCGTTCCAGGGCCAGCCTGGCGTTGCTGGCAAGGGGTTCGATGGTTCGGGCCGTGAGATAGGCACTGAAGGCATTGCTCATGCCCACCGTACCCACGCCCGCGACGATGCTTAAGATCGTGATCGTCATCACCATTTCGAGCAACGAAAAACCGGCTGATCGGTGATGGGTTGCTTTTCTTATGGGCTGATGGAGAGTCATGGTGCAATCCCCAACGTGTTTTTGATGTCGGAATTGATCATCCGGACACGGAACAGTTCCTGATTGGTTCCAGCCTGTTTCACGATCACGGTCAAACATTTGTACGGCTCTCCGGCATATTCCTGCCCGGTGCACGGGTTGGGGAGTCTGCCAGGGATCATTCCTTCGACCTCGACCAGCCGGTCAAATTTCAAGGTGCCGCCGAGATCGATACCGGTTTGTGTGGGGAATTTGGCTTCGGTCAGATCAAGGAAGCCATCTCCTTTGTTGTAAGCGGACTGGAGCGTTTCGGCCATCTCCCATCCCAGGTACTCGGCCTGCACGATATCGCTGTGGACGTGCAAGTTGGTGAGTACCGTGGTATAGAGGGGCACGATTCCAACCAGGGTAATTCCCGAGATCACGATGAAAAAGATCAGCTCGATCAGGGAAAAACCGCCCGCTTTGCGTTTGCTGGGCACGGCAGGCTCCTTATAACCGTTGTACGGCTCCAGTATTGCCAATAATGCGGATGGTCACGCTTTGGCCCTCCTGGGTCAGTTGCAACTCCCGTGTGGTCGGTCCCGGATCACCCCGAGTGTCGAAGGTGAAGCTGAAGTTCGGGATGGTGACCCCACTCAACACCGTGGCCTGGGGATCGACCGGCACGCCCAGACTGTCCTGAATCCGATAGGAATCGGATCCGATGCGCAGAATGGTGTAATTGCCGCCATTCTTGGTCATGGCCAGAGCCTGGGCGCGACGGATGTCGTTCACCATTTGATCGGCCTTGGTGTACAGGGTCAGATCGCCTTGCCATTTGGTTCCCGCGAAGACGCCGACGATCCCGACGATGGTCATCACCATCACCAGTTCCAGCAACGAGAAACCCTTCTGGTCGTGGCAGCGCCAACCTGATCCTGGTCGCCAAATGCCGACCATCAACTCAGAATCCGGTCTTGGTCAGCGTTGCGCGGGTGGTGGCGGTCTCCGCAGCAACGGTGATCGTGTAGGTGGTTGCTTTTCCGGCATAGCTCAGATTGTTGCCGCTGACGGTCCAGCCCGTGGGGATACCGTCCATGGCGTCCGTCAATTTCGTGGCGTCGGTGATCAGTGGGAGATTCTTGCCCGCGCGATTGGCCGCGAAGTTGGTGGATGCCGCCGACTGGGCGCCGGCAAAGACGCCATTGGCTGCGGCCACTTCGGCTTCTCCGCTCAGATCCGTGAATTTGGGCACAGCCACAGCGGCCAGAATGCCCAGGATGACGATCACCATGATCAACTCGATCAGGGTGAAACCGGCCTGCCGGGACGCGACGCGACGGACTTCGGGTTCTTGGGTGGTGGTGTTCATGGTTTGGTACTCCTCTCCTCGTGAAATGGACCCCGGGTCGCAACCCAGAGCGTGGAAGGTTTCTCTGGTGCCCTTTTCCCTCCGCAGAGGGGATGGCGGGAGTGCGAGAAACCGGAACAAGTGATTCATTTTTACCAGTTTTTAGACAGGTTGGCCTTTTGGGTGGCATTTTCGATCTGCACCACGGCAATGGTATAGATCATGCCCGATTGTCCCGTATGGGTCAATGCATTGCCAGACCCGGACCAACCTGTAGGTGTCCCGTCCATGGCACCCAACAGGCTTGTTGCGTCGGTGATCGGAGTGGCTCCGATTCTGCCTGCCTGCACGGCGGCAAAATTGGTACTGGTGGCCGCCTGGGCAGCAGAGAAAATGCCATTGGCTGCCGCGATTTCGGCTTCGGAGCTTAGATCCGTGAATTTTGGCACCGCAACCGCCGTCAGTATACCGAGAATGGCCACCACCATGATCAATTCAACGAGTGTGAACCCTGTGTGCCGGGAATGGACCCGGCACCCCCGGATCGGGTGGTTCATGTCATCCCCCCTTTTGCACGCCATTCAAATTAGGAACGCTTGTTAATATAGTGTACGGCACCTGCCGGAAAGTTTCACTCTTTTTTTCCAGTTTTTGTGTATTTTCTGCCAAAAGGTCGGTTCTGGTGATTATTACAAGTTAGATGGCTGCAATGGGTACGGAAAACGACTCACGACATGTGTGGAAATCTCTACCGGGTTGGGCTATAGTGATGCGGAAATGCGCGATGGGCGCGAACCATATCAGCAGGGTGAATCATGAGCAGACCCGAATCGGCCACTGAACCATCCATGGAGCAGGCAGCACACGAAGATTTTCGGAAAATCGTGGACCTGGCGGAGCAGGGAGATGCCGAGGCCCAGTTTTTTCTGGGTTTCACCTCCCACGATGGGGGGGATGTGCCCAGGGATGACCAGAAGGCGGTTTTCTGGTGGAGTCGGGCGGCCGAACAGGGGCATGTCCGGGCGCAGTTCAATCTCGGGATTTTGTACGAGCGGGGGCAGGGGGTTGAACAGGACGAAGAACAGGCCGTGGTCTGGTATCGTCAGGCAGCCAACCAGGGCAATGCGGAAGCCCAGTTGAATCTTGGCATTCTCTATGACGAAGGTCGTGGTGTGGCCATGGATGCCAAACAGGCCGCCTTCTGGTGGAGTCATGCCGCCGAGCAGGGGAATGCCAAGGCGCAGTTCAACCTTGGGATTCTCTACAGCAAAGGGCGTGGTGTGCCACTTGACGAGGAGCAGGCCGCCCATTGGTGGCAAAAGGCAGCCGGGCAGGGGGATGTCTCCGCGCAGTTCAATCTGGGCATTCTGTACGAAGATGGCCATGGCGTGACCAAAGATGACGAGCAGGCGATCTTCTGGTGGAGTCGGGCGGCGGAACAGGGGGATGCGCGGGCGCAATTCAATCTCGGCGTGATGCACGAAAAGGGGTTGGGCGGGTTGGTGCCTGACGATGCCCGTGCGTTTTCCTGGTGGAATCGGGCGGCGGAACAGGGGGATCCTCGGGCCCAGTTTCATCTGGCGCGGTTCTACGAACTGGGGCGTGGCGTGCCGGTCGATGAAAAACAGGCGGAACGCTGGTATCGTCGTTCTGCCGAGCAGGGGTATGCCGAGGCTCAGTTCACTCTGGGTTTGGGCCACGCACGGGGGCGATTCGGGCTGGAACTGGACCCGACACGGGCGGCGCTCTGGTATCATCTGGCTGCCGAGCAGGATTTCCTGGAGGCGCAGTACAATCTTGGTTGCATGCATGTTTCGGCATCGGGAGGGCTTGGCGACGAGACCCAGGCCGTCTCCTGGTGGCAGAAGGCGGCGGTATTGGGTCATGCCAAGGCGCAGTACAATCTGGGCGTGATGTTTGAAAATGGTCGGGGTGGTCTGGCCCAGGACGACGAGGCTGCGGTGCATTGGTGGCTCAAGGCAGCGGAGCAGGGGGATGCGCGGGCACAATACAACCTGGGGGTGATGAGCGAGCAGGGGCGTGGCGGTCTGGAACCGGATGGCGCGGCTGCGGTCAACTGGTATCGTCTCGCGGCTGAACAGGGCAACCTGGAGGCGCAATTCAATCTGGGTGTGCTTTACGAACAGGGTCGGGCGGTTGCATCGGAGGATGCCCAGGCCCATTTCTGGTTCACCAGGGCCGCCGAACAGGGGGATGCCAAGGCGCAATACAACCTGGCCATACTCTGGATTCAGGGGCGTGGCTGTCCCAGGGACGAAGTGCAGGCAGTCACCTGGTTTCGTCGCGCTGCCGAGCAGGGGCATGCCAGGGCGCAGTTCAATCTCGGCATTCTCTACGAAAACGGGCGCGGCGGTCTGCCCCAGGGGGGACAGCAGGCTTTGATCTGGTGGTATCGGGCCGCGCAGCAGGGACATGCGGGCGCCCAGTTCAACCTGGGCATCCTGTTCGAGAATGGTCGTGGCGTGCCCCGCGACTACAAACAGGCGATGTACTGGTATCGTCTGGCTGCCGAGCAGGGCAATTCCAAGGCCCAGCTCAACCTTGGATTCATGTATGCCGACGCGCGCGGCGTGGCGCGGGATGACTGGCAGGCCATCGCCTGGTTTTTCAATGCCGCCAAACAAGGCGACGCCATTGCTCAATACAATCTTGGGGTTGCCTATGATTTCTGGAGTGACTTGGCCGACGATTCAAAACTTGCGGCTTATTGGTATCAGAAAGCCGCGCGTCAGGGGCATGTCGGCGCGCAGTTCAATCTGGCGACCAAATACGCCAGCGGCGACAAGGTGCCCAAGGATCTGATCCAGGCGGTTTATTGGTATCATCAGGCGGCCAATCAGGGGCATACCGGGGCGCAGTTCAATCTTGGCGTGCTCTATGCCGTGGGGCGCGGCGTGCCTCAGGATGGCGAAGAGGCGGTCAGCTGGTATCGCAAGGCGGCCAATCAGGGGGATGCCAATGCCCAATCCAATCTTGGTTTCATGTATGCCCACGGCCAGGGGGTTCCCGAAGATCATCAACAGGCCATGGTGTGGTATCGTCGCGCCGCCGAGCAGGGGCATGCCGGGGCGCAGTTGAATATCGGCATCCTCTATGCCAATGGCACCGGGGTGATTCAGGATTATGTCCAGGCCTATGCCTGGTTGGATCTGTCCGCCCGGCAGGGCAATGACGAAGCCATCGACACCCGCCGTTCCATTGCCAAACACATGAGCGACGAACAGATCCACGCAGGCCAACGACTGGCCCAGGAGTGGATCGCACCGCGGCAGGTCGCCACGGCGTGAATGGCGCTTCACCGCAGGACTTCATCTGTTGATGGAATCCGGATCGGGCTACCGTGTGATTCGGTAGCCACGCATCTTTATCATTCCATCCGAGGAGGTTCCATTGTCCCATGGCCAAGGTCAAGGCACGTTCCAGCATCATCCAACCCGCGTTTCGTGAAGTGGCCGTCTCTGGCGACGGTCGTGACATCACCCGGAATTATGGCGGATTGATGAACACCCTGCTCCCCCAGGATCCGGTATTGCGGGATCGGGGCGGGGATTACGCCCTTTACGAGGATGTGTTGCGGGATGATCAGGTGGCCTCCACGTTTCAGCAACGGCGCATGGCCGTCACCTCGGCTGAATGGGGGGTGCGGGCTGGCGGGCCGGATCCGGCCAGTCGCATGGCTGCGGATTTTCTTTTGGAAGCATTGCACCATGTGGGCTGGGACGGGGTGACGGACAAAATGCTGTACGGGGTGTTTTACGGCTTTGCCGTGGCCGAATGTCTCTGGGCGCGGGAGGGAACACGGGTCACGCTGGAGGCGATCAAGGTGCGCAAGCAGCGCCGGTTCTCTTTCGAT
The DNA here is from genome assembly GCA_015234115.1 of Magnetococcales bacterium. Lineage (GTDB taxonomy): Bacteria > Pseudomonadota > Magnetococcia > Magnetococcales > Magnetaquicoccaceae > Magnetaquiglobus. Next base: position 29,651 of record JADFWP010000003.1, on the reverse strand, counting down.
CGCTGCGGCAGGCCCCTGCTGGTGACCAGCGAAAATCCCGACGGTGAACGGCTGCCCGAGCGCAAGTTCTGGCATTTTCACGCCGGGGCCGACAACGACGACGAACCGTATGGCCTGGGTCTGGCCCATTGGCTCTACTGGCCGGTGTTCTTCAAGCGCAACGGGATGAAACTATGGCTGATTTTCATGGACAAATTCGGCATGCCGACCGCCATGGGCAGTTATCCCGCCAATGCCACCGACGAGGAGAAACGGCGTCTGCTGGCGGCCTTGCGGGCCATTCAGACCGATTCCGGGATCATCGTTCCCGAAGGAATGAAAGTGGAACTGATCGAATCCTCGCGTGGCGGACAGATCAGCTATGAGAGCTTTATCGATCGCATGAATGCCGCCATTGCCAAGGTAACCTTGTCGCAGACGCTCACCACGGATGCGGGCGGGGGGCAGTACAAGGCCGATGTCCACAAACTGGTGCGCAATGAAGTGGTGAAGGCCGATGCGGATCTGATCTGCGACAGCTTCAACCGCAGTGTGGTTTCCTGGTTGATGGCGTGGAATTTTCCGGAGGCCAAACCGCCCAAGGTGTGGCGGCGGGTTTCGGAGGACAAGGATTTGCGGCCTCTGGCCGAACGGGATCGGGTGCTTTTCGAGATGGGTCTGCGGCCCACGGAAGAGTATATCCGGACCACTTATGGGGAGGGGTGGCGCCTGATTGCATCAGGGGTGGAGCAGCAGCATCCGGGAGCGCGCTGAACGGAGGATCCGGCCCGAGTGCATGTATCCAGGTTCGGATGCAGGCACTCGGGAGTGCGCGTTGGTTCATCCCATGCCGCTTGAATCGTGCGTCACCTGGATGATCTCGTCGTTGGCACGGCGGATCTTTTCGATGCTTTCGGTGATCTCGCGTGCGGTATCCGAGGCTCCGGCGGTATTCTTGAGGATATCCGCCATTTTTTTGGAGATCAGGTTGGTGGCTTCGGCGGTTTGCCGGGCCAGATCCTTGACCTCGTTGGCCACCACGGCAAACCCCTTGCCCGCTTCGCCCGCGCCTGCGGCCTCGATGGCGGCGTTGAGGGCCAGCATGTTGGTTTGACCGGCGATGTTTTTGATCATTTTGACCGCCTGACCGATCTCCTGGGCGGAAATGGCCAGTTTTTCGATCACCTGGGCATTGTTGCGGCTGAATCCGTCCGCCCGCCTCAACTCTTCCGTGGCCTCCTGGACCTTTTCGTACAGCTCTTCCACGAGCAATTGGGCTTCGTCCAGGGATTGCAATTTGGGTATCTTATTCATGATGGGTTCCTGATTGGTGCAGTCCGGCCTCAAGGCCCGGAATCCGAGGTTGCGCGTAGCCGACAGAATACCGTGAGACACGGTGTTTTGAAATGGTATTTTTTACATCTCCTCCATCCATCCCGACAACTCCCGCCGGATGAGGGTGGTCAGGGCATCGATCCAGGGTGGCGCGTCGTTGAGACAGGCGAGATAGTGAAATGTTTCGCCTCCGGCCCGGAGGAAGGTCTCCTTGCCCTGAACCGCCATTTCTTCCAAAGTTTCCAGGCAGTCGGCGACAAAACCGGGGCAGACCACCGCCACAGCCCGTTTGCCCTGTCCGGGCAGGGTGGCGAGCAGTCTGGCCGTGTCGGGCAGCAGCCACACCTCCCGTCCGAACCGGGATTGATAGCCAATATGCCATCGTTCATTGGGCAGATGCAATTCTTTGGCCAGCAGGCGGGCGGTTTCCGCGCACTGGAGCGCATAGGGGTCTCCCTGGTCCACGAAACGCTGCGGCAGACCATGAAACGAAAAGAGCCAATCCACGGGTTGGGCCGGGTCGAGTTGCTGGCGCAATGTGGTGGCCAGGGCGTGGATGTATCCCGGATCGTTGAAGAACGGGGGAACGAAGCGCAGCGCGGGTTGAAACCGGCTGCTGGCAAAGGCGCCACAAACCGCATCGGTGATCGAGGCGGTGGTGGCGGAAGAGAACTGGGGAAAGAGCGGCACGATCAGGAGACGTTGGATTCCGGTGCGGACCATGGTATGAAGGAGCGCAGTCAAACCGGGTTGACCGTAGCGCATGCCGAGTTCCACCCGGATCGAGGCGCCGAGCCGTTCGGCCACGCCGGCGGTGACGGTACGGGAGTCGTGCAGCAGCGGCGAGACGCCATCGGCGCGCCATATTTTTCGATACAGGGCCGCCGAGCGGGGGGAGCGACGGGGCAGGATCACGCCGTGCAGCAGCGGCAGCCAGAACCAGCGGGGCAGATCGACCACCCGTTCGTCGGCGAGAAACTCGGCCAGAAAACGACGCACGGCTGCCGGTTCGGGCGCGTCGGGGGTGCCCAGTTGGGCGAGCAGCACGCCAATGGAGGAATCGGGCAAGAGCAGGGATCCTTGGTGCGTTTTGAGGGTGGATGTGATTTTCTTCTGGGATGCGGCTTTTCGATCCGCCATGATAGGCTGGATGTGCCTGTCATTCCAGGGTGTTTTTGCAGGAGGGGAGGGAATCCGGTGATCGTTTTGCAATCGCTCTTTCAGGATGCGGGCGGCGTGTCCCCATGAGCGCGCGTCTGCTGATCTCCGCAACGCGCAAGAGTTCGGGCAAAACCACGCTCGCCATCGGCCTGGCCGCAGCGTGGGCCGCGCAGGGGTTGCAGGTCCGTCCTTTCAAAAAAGGTCCGGATTTCATCGATCCGGCCTGGTTGACCCGTGCCAGCGGCGCCACCTGTCACAATCTGGATTTCTTCATGATGGGGCAGGCGGTGGTGCGGGAGAATTTCCAGCGTTACGCTGCGGGCGGCGATGTGGCGCTGATCGAGGGCAATCACGGCTATTACGATGGCCAGGATCTCGAAGGGGGGGATTGCGGCGCGGCGCTGGCCGAGTTGTTGCAGGTTCCGGTGGTGCTGGTGGTCGATTGCAAGGGGGCATCGCGCGGCATCGCCCCGTTGGTGAAAGGGCATCTCGATTTTCCCGGCGGGCAGTGGATCCGGGGGGTGATTCTGAACAACGTCGCTTCGTCGCGTCACGAACAACGACTGCGCGTCGCCCTGGAGCGTTATTGCCCGGTGCCGGTGCTGGGGGTGGTTCCCAGAACCCGCGCCATGGAGATTGTCGAGCGTCATTTGGGATTGCAACCCGTGGCCGAAGGCGATGCGCCTCTGGAGCGGTTGCGGGTGATCCGCGATACCATGATCGCCCATCTGGAGCTTGATGCCCTGCTGGCTTTGGCCCGCTCCGCTCCGGAGTTGCCCCCGGTGCCGGTGGCGGCGCAAAGCGCACCCCGTCGGGATTTGCCCGGCGTGCGGGTGGCCATGGCCCAGGACGCCGCGACCCATTTTTATTATCCGGAAAATCTGGAGGCTCTGCGTCAGGCGGGCGTGGAGTTGATCCCTTTTTCCATGTTGACCGATCCGGCCTTGCCCGAGGGGGTGGAAGGGCTGTATCTCGGCGGCGGGTTTCCCGAGGTCTTCATGGAGCGCCTGGCGGACAACCGGGGACTGCTGGCGGAGATTCGCGCCCGGGCCGAGGCCGGGATGCCGATTTTCGCCGAATGCGGCGGTTTGATGATGCTGGCCGAACGGATCACCTGGAATGAGCGCAGCGTGGCGATGATCGGCGCGTTGCCCATCGAGGTGCAGGTGGAGAAAAAGCCGGTGGGCTATGGTTACATGCGCATCGAGGGGCGTGAATCGCTGGCATGGCCCGGAGCCGGGGTGACGCTCGCTTGCCATGAATTTCACCATTCCCGGGTGACGCGCATCGGGGAGGGGGTGGATTTCGCCTTTCGCGTGGTGCGCGGTCATGGGGTGGACGGCGTGCGCGATGGCCTGATGTACCGGAATATCCTGGCCTGCTATGCCCATCTTCACGCCCAGGGCGCGCCGGGCTGGGCCGATTTTCTGGCCGGGTTTTGGCGTGCAAAAAAAAGAAAATAATCGGTTCCAATATCATGGAATCGTGATATACTAATATGTGCTTGAGATCGAGAGGGGATCGAGTGATTCAGGCAGGCACCCAAACCACGTGGCAACATACGACAGAGAGACCGGAACCATGAAACTTGCGGTATGTATCTACGAAGGCCCTTATAATCATGCAGCATCCGACACCGCTTACAACTTCATTCAGGCAGCGGTGCAGAAGGGGCATGAAATCAAGGGGATTTTCTTCTACCATGACGGGGTTTACAACGTCACCAAACTGATGGAGCCGCCGCAGGATGATCGGCACATCGCCAACCGCTGGTCTGCGCTCGGAGCCACGGGAATCGATATCGTCGTCTGCATCGCCGCCGCCAAACGGCGCGGCATCGTGGATGATGTGCTGGTTCCCAATGTGCGGATCTCGGGACTGGGTCAACTGACCATGATGGCCATCGAAGCCGACCGGCTCGTGGTCTTCGGCGACTGACAAGGAGTGCGTGAAATGGCGGAAGAAATCAAAAAGATCATGTTCACGGTCCGCAAGGCGCCCCATGGCACGATCTATGTCTATGAGGGGCTGGAGGTCAAGTTGATCATGGCAGCCTACGATGCCGACATCTCCGTGGTCTTCATGGATGACGGTGTGTTCGCGGTCAAGAAAGGGCAGAATACCAAAGAGCTGGGCATCAAGGGATTCGAGGCCACCTATGGGGCGCTGGTCGATTACGAAATCACCAAGGTCTTTGTGGATCGCCAATCCATGGAGGAGCGCGGCATGACCGAAGACGATCTGGTGGTGATCGGTGAGGACGAAGATACCGAAGAGCCGATCAAACCTCAGGTGGTCGAAAGCGACGCCATCGCGGCCATGATGGCCGAACAGCACAATATTTTGGCTTTCTAGGCATTGACGGAATCGAGGAGACCTGGGTCATGCTGCATACCGTGAACAAATCCCCCTTCCAGAATACCACTCTGGAAAGCTGTGTCCGTTTTGCCCGCTCCGGCGATGTCATCCTGTTGATCGAGGATGGCGTGCTGGCGGCACAGGCCGGCAATGCCAAAATCGCTCTGCTGGAAGAGGCGATGCAAAAGTGCGAGGTGCTCGCCTTGAGTGCCGACCTGAAAGCCAGGGCAGTGACCGAACTGGTGCCGGGTATCAAAATTACCGATTACAACGGGTTCGTGGATCTGGTTGAGAAAAACACCACCCATTCCTGGCTGTAACCAAAATCATCTCAAGCCCCCACCGCCTTGCGTGTGGAACCACCCCGCAAGGCGGTGGGGGTATGAACCCGATGGAGGAGGAGCGTCCGTGAAGTCTCCCACATCCATGGCAGGACGCATGTCGCGAGCGTCCTTCCTGCTTCTGGTCCTGTTCGCGGCGTGGATCGCGGCTCCGTTTGCCGTATGGGCCGATCCGCCCACACCGGAAAAAGCTGTACGCGGACCCTGTGTCCGCGATGCCGAATGGATGCGGCGCAACCACATGGACTTTTTGAAACACAAACGGGACGAGACCGTGCGTGAAGGGATCACCGTCAAATCGGAATCCTTCCTCTCCTGCGCCGGTTGCCATCCGAGCCGGGAGCGGTTCTGCGACCGCTGCCACGCCTATGCGGCGGTGGCGCCCAACTGTTTTGAATGCCATCAATATCCCAAATGACCCCTTTCAGGAACTTCCGCCATGACCATGGATAGAAGATCGATTTTGGGCCTGGGAGGGGCCATCGCCGCCGGAGTGGCATTGGCACCGGGTCTGCGTCTGATCGCGGCTCCGGCCCCGGATGCCTCTGCGGCCACCTCTCCGGACTCCGCACGTTCCACCAAACGATGGGCCATGCTCATCGATACCAACCGCTGCACCAGCGATTGCACCGCCTGTCTTTCCGCCTGCCGGACGGAAAACAATGTCCAGCTTTTCGGCGATCCGGGGCGGGATATCCACTGGATTCGCAAGGTGGAGTTGCGGGATCAAAGTCAGCGCAAGGCACCCGTCAGTCTGCCGGTGCTCTGCAACCACTGCGAAAATCCCCCTTGCGTGCATGTCTGTCCCACGGCGGCTTCGTTTGTCCGTCACGATGGACTGGTGCTGATCGACAAACATCGTTGCATCGGGTGTCGCTATTGCATCATCGCCTGTCCCTACAAGGCGCGCTCCCTGGTCTTTTACAAAACCAAACCCCCCAGGGATACCAATCCCAATGTGCCGATTCGCGCTGCGGGTGTGGTGGAAAAATGTACTTTCTGCGCCCATCGTCTGGACGAAGGCAAAGCCCCGGCCTGTGTCGAGGCCTGCGCCAAGGCGAACAAGAACGCCATGATCTTCGGGGATATCAACGATCCCAACTCGGAGATTTCTCAGCGACTCCTCAAGGAAAAGACCCAAACCATTCGTGCCGATCTGGGTCTCAAGCCCCATGTCCATTATCAGGGAATCTAGGAGGCCGCTACCATGCTCAGTGAATATTCCGCCATCGAAGGCCGTTCGCTTGGATTCTGGAAACTGCTCCTTGCGTTGTGTGTGTTGGTGCTGATGGGGGCTGGCTCTTTTCTGTATGTCGAAATCCACGGCCACGCCGTCACCGGCATGAACAACCAGATCGTCTGGGGTTTGCCGCACATCTTTGCCATTTCGCTCTTGGTCATGGCCTCGGGCGCCTTGAACATGGGTTCCATGTCCACGGTCTTCGCGGTCAAGCAGTTTGAGCAGTTCGGACGTTTTTCGGCTTTTCTCTCCATCGCCCTGCTGGTGGGCGGGTTGACGGTGCTGATGCTCGATCTGGGACGGCCCGACAACATGCTTTTGCCCATGGTTTACATGAACTTCCGCTCCATGTTCACCTGGAACGTCTTTCTGTATACCGGCTTCATGACCTTGTGTCTGCTCTATCTCTGGACCATGTTCGAGTACAAGCAATACAAGAAGGTCGTCGGTACGGCTGCTTTTGGCTGGCGTCTGGTGCTGACCACCGGCACCGGCTCGATCTTCGGCGTGATCCAGGGGCGCGAGGTCTTTGGCTCGGCGATCACCGCCCCCACCTTTGTGGCCATCTCGTTGACCTCGGGTACGGCGGTGGGGATTCTGCTGCTCTTCTACACCTTTCGTTGGACCAAACGGGAACTCGATGCACGGTTGATCTTCGGCATGCGCAATGCCCTGATCTTTTTCCTGGTGCTGGTCGCCTATCTGCTGGTGGTGGAGAAATTCACCCGTTTCTATGATCCGGCCTCCTATGCCGTGGAGAGCTGGATCCTCACCGGTCCCTGGGCCTGGCTCTATTGGCTGGGGGTGTGGGGGATCGGCGTGGTGATTCCTTTGGCCTTGATGTTCCATCATACCATCGGCAACAGCGTGCCGGGCGTGCTCAAGGCTTCCGCTCTGGTGATCGTCGGAGCGTTCTGCTTCGTGGCCCATACCCTGCTCGCCGGTCAGTCTTATCCCCTTGATCTCTTTCCGGGATACACCATCTCCAGCGCTTTCCAGGATGGCGTGGCCGGGAGTTACATGCCCACTCTGAACGAACTCTTTCTCGGATTGGGTGGGGTGGGGGTCTCCGGACTGATCTATGTGTTGGGCATCCGTTTCTTCCGCATGTTGCCTGCCAAGGCCGAAGCTCCCGAGGGCTGGGTGCTTCCCTGGAATCCTTAAGATTTCTGCTTCAATTTTGTCCCCCGTGCTGTTATTTTAGTCAGCACGGGGTTTTTTTGTTTTTTGGGAGGGATGGAAAGTGGCTCAGGCGCTGCGCGCTCCAGTGGATCGGATCTCCCGGTCAGGCCAATGGCTGGTCTGGCTGCTGAATGTTTCTTTGTTTGTTTTCTGCGCTTATGATTTTTATCGGATCTACCGATCTGTAACCGGGGGCGATGAAGCGGCCCTGCCGGTGGCAAAACAGCAGACCGGAACCGCCAAGGCCAAACCGGGGAGTGCGCCGGAGCTGGTCTGGAACGACTGGCACCCCTTTGGGCGTCCACCCGAGGGCCAGAAGAAGGGCCAGACCGCTGCCGGCAAGGAGCGGATCCCGGAAGATGCCCCGGAGACCCGTCTGCATCTGACCCTGACCGGCCTGCTCGCTGAAAAGGGCGGGGAGGGGCAATCCTGGGTTTTAGTGCGCAGCGGTTCCGAGGCCGAAAAGCTCGTCTCCAGTGCGGACAAGCTGCCTGGAGATGCCCGGATCGTCAGCGTGCAATCGGATCGGGTGATTCTGGAAAAGGGGGGACGCTTCGAGACCTTGCGGCTGCCCAAGAATGTCGTTCCTTTGGAAGAGAAGCCGGGGAATCCGGCTGCCGCCTCGAATCCAACGCCGGACGATCCTGCCATGGTTTTGAAGCAGTTGCGGGAGCAGTTTCAGACCCGACCGGATGAAGTGTTCAAGAAATTTCCGGTTACGCCGATGATGGGCAAGGAGGGTGGATTCACCGGGTTTGCCTTGCAGGCCGGGAGTGATCCCGGATTGCTGGATAAACTGGGCCTGCAACCCGGCGATGTGGTTACCGTGGTCAATGGTCAGCCTTTGACCTCGCTCAACGCCGGGCGGGAGGCGTTGGCTGCCTTGGGTCAGAGCCAGTCTGTGCAGTTGTCCTTGATGCGCGATGGCCAGCCGATGTCGGTCAATCTTGCATTTGGTTCCAATTGAACTGCGCTCATCTGGATGCGTCGTTCTATTAACAGGGGTCCAGGGGGATTATCCCCCTGGTGGGGTCCAGGGGCGAAGCCCTTGGGACTTGGCCTTTGGCGCGCTTTTTAGCAGGCGCGCCTCCCGGTCGCCGCAGGCGACGCCTGGGCCAAAAACTCCATATCCCGAACTGGTTGCGGTTTGGATGTGCCGCAGGGCATGCCTTCGGAGAAGATCATCAAGACGATGTGGGTGCGGATTTCATGGCTGGTGGTGTTCCTGGGAATGTGGATCGGCGTGGTCATGCCGGTTGCGGCCAAGGAGTTGACGCTGAATCTGCGTGGCGCGGATCTGACCACCCTCGTTGAAACCGTGGCCCAGGCCACGGGACGCAATTTCATCCTCGATCCGCAGATCAAGGGCAAGGTCACGGTCATTTCGGTTGCGCCCATGACCGAAAAAGATCTCTACCGGATGTTTCTCTCCATTCTGGAGGTTCACGGTTATATCGCCGTGCCCACGGAAAACGGTGCCATCAAGATCATTCCCGACACCAAAATGAAATCCAATGCCAATTCCCGGGAAGAGGAGCAACCCGATGGCGGCGAGGTGGTGACGCGGGTTTTCAAGTTGCGTCATGTCGGGGCCAACCGGCTGGTGAATGCACTGCGTCCGATGATCAGCCAGAATGCCCACATGGCAGCCCAGGATGAGGGCAACATGCTGATCGTGTCCGATCATGCGGATGTGATCGAGCGTCTGTCGATGATCGTGCAGCGGGTCGATCAACCCGACGAGGGGGATGTCGAGGCGATTCGTCTGGAGAATGCTTCGGCTTCGGAGGTGGCGCGGGTGATCAATGCCCTGGAGCAGGGGCATGCGGCGGCGGCTGCTCCGGGAGGTCCGGGGGGAGGTCCGCCCGGTGGTGGAGGCGGGGGTGCGGCCCGGACCACGGCGGTGGCCGATGATCGCACCAATACCATTCTGTTGGGGGGCGACAAGGCGACCCGTTTGCGTCTGCGCGCCATCATCACCCATCTCGATACTCCGGTCGATGTGGTTGGCAACACCCGCGTGGTCACGCTGCGGCATGCCAATGCCAAGAAACTGGTCGATGTGTTGGGATCCATGGGTCAGGATTACGTTAAAAATACCCAAAAAGAGAAAAAGCCGGATGTGGCGGCTGGGATTGTCAATGTGCAGGCCTATGAGGGGACCAACTCTTTGGTCATCACCGCGCCGGCGACCCTGTTGAAATCCATGCAGGATGTGATCCGGCGTCTGGATGTGCGTCAGGCTCAGGTACAGGTGGAGGCGATCATTGTCGAGGTTTCGGTCAAGAAAGCGGCGGAACTGGGCATCCAGTGGGGGATTCTCGGCAGCAGGGGCGACAGCAAAGGGGTGTTGGGCGGGACCAGTTTTTCCACTGCCAATCCGAGTTTGATTCAACTCGGGGGCGTGGTGGCTGACGGTTTTACGGCCACGACCGCGACTGCGTTATCCGGGGTCTCCGGGTTGCTGGTGGGCGGGACCAATGGGGACAATTTCGTCGGTTTGTTGCGTGCCCTGAACAGCGACACTTCGAACAATGTGCTTTCCACGCCCACGGTGGTCACTTTGGACAACGAAGAGGCCGAGATCATGGTCGGCTCGAAGATTTCCGTGACCACGGGCCAGACCAACACCATTCAGGGCGGCTCTCCTTTCACCACCACCACGCGCGAGAATGTCGGACTCTCTCTCAAGGTCAAGCCGCAGATCAGCGAAGGGGATGTGGTGCGTCTGGATATTCAGCAGGAGGTTTCGGAGGTGGCCGCGACCCGCGATGCGTTGGGCAACCGGGACACCGACACCCGCACCATCAAGACGGCGGTGCTGGTGGACGATCAACAGATTCTGGTATTGGGCGGTTTGATCCGTTCGGGTCGGCAGTTGAACAACGAACGGGTGCCGGGGTTGAGCGATCTTCCTTTGCTGGGGGCGTTGTTTCAGGCGGAAGGGACTTCGGACGAGAAACGCAATTTGATGGTTTTTCTGCGTCCCACCATTTTGCGCACCCGGGATGACGGGATTCAGTTGACTCACGAGAAATATCGCGTCATGCGGGAGCGGCAGCGCAATGCCCCGCGCGGGCGCGGGCCGCTCACTCTGGATGAGCAGACCCCGTTGCTGCCGGAACTCGGCAGTGGTTTGCGATTGGAACGGGGGTTGGGCAAGGGGGCGGTGAACGATCCGGATGGGGGAACGCCCTTGCCGCGTCCGGCGACGGTCTGGAGCGAGCCTTTGGCCACGCCAAACGACCCCTCCTCACCGCCGCGTCAGCCGCCTCCACCCAAGCCGGTACGGGCGCGTTCGTCCAACTATTGAAAATTGGGCCTGCCCGCATGTCTACCGATTCCAATAAAATTCCGGCTCTGGCCTACTCCTTTGCCAAACGGCACGGCGCCTTGGTGACCGGGGTCGAAGAGGGCGGCGCCCTGCGGATCCATCATCGTCCGGATCTGCGGCTGCCGGTCCTGCTGGAGTTGCAACGCCGTTTCCGCCGCCCGCTGCGTCTGACCGAACTGCCCCCGGAACCGTTCGAGGCCATGCTGCGCCGTACCTTCGAGGCCGGATCCTCCCAGGCCATGGAAGAGATGGAATCCCTGGACGACACCCTGGATCTGGAGCAGGCTGCCGAACAGATCGGCGAACCGCGCGATCTGGCCGAAAGCGACGATGACGCCCCGATCATCCGCCTGATCAATGCCCTGGTGACCGAAGCGGTCAAGCATGGGGCATCGGATATCCACCTGGAACCTTACGAGGATCGGCTTGCGGTCCGCTTTCGGGTCGATGGGGTGCTGCGCAAGGTGCTGGAACCTCGGCGTGCCCTGGCACCGTTGATCGCCTCGCGCGTCAAGGTGATGGCGCGACTCGATATCGCCGAAAAACGGCTGCCCCAGGATGGCCGGATCTCCCTGCGCATTGCCGGACGACCGGTGGATGTGCGTGTCTCCACCCTGCCCACCGGCCATGGCGAACGGGTGGTGATGCGTCTGCTCGACAAACAGGCCGGACGCTTGAGCCTGGAAGAACTGGGCATGGTCCCGGCCATGCGCGATACCCTGGATCGCCTGATCCACCGCCCCAACGGCATCATTCTGGTCACCGGCCCCACCGGCTCCGGAAAAACCACCACCCTCTATGCCGTGCTGCGCCGCCTGAACGAAACCAGCCGCAACATCATGACCGTGGAAGATCCGATTGAATACGATCTGGAAGGGATCGGTCAAACCCATGTCAATACCAAGGTGGATCTCACCTTTGCGCGCGGCCTGCGGGCCATTTTGCGCCAGGATCCGGATATCGTGATGGTGGGGGAGATTCGCGATGTGGAGACCGCACGCATTGCGGTGCAGGCGAGCCTGACCGGTCATCTGGTCCTTTCCACCCTGCACACCAACAGCGCCATCGGCGCCATGGCCCGCCTGAAGGATATGGGGGTGGAGCCGTATCTGTTGTCATCGAGTCTCACGGCGGTGGTGGCCCAACGGCTGGTGCGGCTGCTCTGCGCCGCTTGCAAAAAGCCCCGCGCCATTGGGGATGCGGAGTGGGCCGATCTGGGATTCAATGGCGGTCCCTGGTCGATGAAACCGGAACGGCTGTATGAGGCGGTCGGGTGCGAAGCCTGCCTGGGGAGCGGTTTTGCCGGGCGCGGCGGGATTTACGAACTGGTCCCCATTGATGACACCCTGAAAGGATTGATCCATGACAGTGCCGGAGAACGGGAATTGATCGCCCATGCCCGCACCTTTTCGACCGGTCTGCGCGACGACGGCTTGCGACTGCTGCATAGTGGTCGCACCACGCTGGAAGAGATTCTGCGCGTCACCCGTGAGGATTGACCGAAGGAGAGCATGGCATGAAGACGGACGAGCATGATCTTCGGTTTGGGCAGGTGATTTTGTATCAAACCGAAGATGGACGATCAAAATTGCAGGTTGTTTTGCAAGATGAGACGGTCTGGTTGAGCCAAAACCAGATGGCGGAGCTGTTTGACACCAGCAAACAGAACATCAGCCTGCATCTCCGTAACATTTTCTCCGCAGGAGAGTTGGTGCCAGAGGCAGTGGTCAAGGAATACTTGACAACTGCCGGTGATGGTAAGAAATATCAGACCCAATTTTTTAATCTGGATGTGATCATTTCAGTCGGCTATCGGGTACGTTCACAGCGCGGTGTTCAGTTTCGCATTTGGGCCACTCAGCGGTTGCGGGAGTATATGGTCAAGGGGTTTGCCCTGGACGATGAGCGGATGAAACAGGCAGGGGGTGGGGGTTATTTTGATGAACTGCTCGCCCGCATCCGGGATATCCGCGCCTCGGAAAAGGTATTTTATCGAAAAGTTCTCGATATTTATGCTACCAGTATGGATTATGATCCAAAGAATGATCTTTCCCAGCAATTTTTCGCCAAGGTGCAAAATAAGATCCACTGGGCAGCGCACGGTCACACTGCATCCGAGATCAAGAGGCAGCGGGCCGATGCTTCTCTCCCTCACATGGGCCTGACCTCTTGGTTGGGCGACCGTCCCACCCGTGCGGATGCGGAGGTGGCCAAGAACTATCTGACCCATGAAGAGATCGATGCCTTGAACCGCATCGTCACCATGTATCTGGATTTTGCCGAATTGCAGGCCTTGAACCGTCGCCCCATGACCATGCGGGATTGGATCGCCAAGTTGGATGACTTTTTACGGGCAGCGGATCGGGAGATTCTGACCCATGCCGGAACGGTCAGCCACCAGATGGCCCAGGAGTGGGTTCATACACAGTACGATCATTATCGCGCCCGTCTTCTGGAAGAACCCTCTCCGGTGGAGATCCATTTCCGGGAGGCTGTTGAGCAGGTCAATCGGTTGGAACAGGAGCGGAAGGTTGCGGTTCGGAAGAGAAAGGCGGACTCTGTTTGATTGGTATCAGGCATCTTCCACCGAGCGCATCAGGAAAAATTCGTGCAGGCGATCAAACGCTGCGAAATAACGGATCGCAACCTGTCTGAGCGCTTCGTCGAACGTCTTGAAATCATAGGTGTGGGCCAACAGGTTCCGGTGTTGCAGGATCTCCATCCAGACCTGTGCATCGTCCAGGATGCCGACGGCAAAGGCCTCTTTGATCACCTTGCGCGGCGTGGCCTCCTGGATGGGGATGCCCTGTTCTTCCAGATAGTCCTTGAGGGTTTTCCAGGCCAGTTCAAAGGTCAACTCGAAACGCTGCACCGCCCCCTCTTTTTCCAGTTGAGAGAGCGAATCCATGCCCCGATCCTGAACCTCGCGCAACAGGACAAAGGCCCGGTCAAAGTTGTCGAAACGCTGTTTCCAACGGATATCGTTCATTTTTGGTCCTCCGGGGGAGGCGTTCAATCGGTTTGGGGGATCATGACGAGGCAGAAAGCCCGCATGGTCGGTACGGTCACCCGTGAGGATTGATCCGGTTGAACGGGCCGACAAACCAACAAAAAAAACCGCCATCCGGAGGCCGGATGACGGTTGAAATACAAGCTTTTTCAGGCAACGGTCAGATGGGGCGAACGTTCTCTGCCTTGGGACCCTTCTCGCCTTGCGAGACGGTCAATTCCACGCGCTGTCCTTCGGCCAAACTTTTGAAGCCTTCCATCATAATGGCACTATGATGCACGAAAGCATCGCCTTTGCCGTGGTCACGCTCGACAAAACCGAAGCCTTTGCTGTCATTGAACCATTTCACGGTGCCTGTTTCACGATCCGACATTCTGCAACTCCCTGCGATAGAAAAAGATGTGGGTTGGTGGCGCACCAGACACAAGCGTGTTTGGGATCATGGATGAGGAGGAAAAACCGCAAGAGGATTCCAGAAACCACGGAGGGGTATATGAACCGACTGTCAGGCTTTGCTTTCCACAGGATGAAACGTTGTCTCCGACACATACCAACCAATTGTTGCAAAGAGTCTACACCATTCCGGCAAGGAGGTCAAGGAGAGATTGCAATCGACCGCAATAACTTTCCTGGACGTTTGTCGGGAGCAGGATCACGGCTCCCGCAGTCCTTCATCGAGCACGCGGATCAGGGGATAGAGGAAATAGGAGAGGATGGTGCGTTTGCCGACCACGATTTCTGCCACCAGGGTCATGCCCGGCAGCAGGCGGAAATCTTTCGGCACCGCGCGCAGGGGAGTTTTTTCCACATCCACTTCCAGCCGTCCCTGATAATAGGCGTCGTTGCCTTTGGCGGCGGCAGCCGGTTGTTGACGCACGAAAGCATCCTCGCTGACGGTGCGCAAGGTGGCCTCCAGGGTGCCGTGTTTTTGGAATGGAAAGGCATCCAGTTTGATGCGTGCCCGGTCTCCGGGACGCAGCAGCCCGATATCCGGGCTTTCCACCTCCACTTCGGCCTCCATCGGCACATCCAGCGAGACCAGAGTGAGCAATGGTTCGGCCTCCCGGACCACGGCGCCGATGGAACGTTTGGCCACATCCAGCACCACGGCGTCCGCCGGGGCGACCAGATTGATCAGTTCGCTTTTTCTTTCCGCCTTGCGCAACTCGTCCTTGACGCCTTCCAGTTCCCATTGTCCGGCGGCCAGTTCTTCGGCGATTTTCTTGCGCCAGTCGCCGACAAAGGTCTCTTTTTCGGACTGGACCGCATCGATCTCCTTGGCCAACTCTTCGCTGCGGTTGCTGGCCTGCTCCAGGGAGTGTTTGATGGAGAGGGATTGATCCTGGGCTTCCAGGATCTTGAGCATCGAGCCGGTCCCCTCGGTGCGCAATCCGGCAAAGATATCGACGATTTTCAGGGTGTTTTCCCGACGTTCGCCCAGAATCTGACGATCCTTGAGATTGGTTTTCAAGGAGGCGTCGAGACGGGCGACCGATGCGGCGAACTGTTGCAAGCGGGCATTGAAGAAATGTTTGCGTTCCAGGAACAATTGATGCTGGATCGCCCCTTCCGAAGAGCCGTCCGGAACGAATTCCGTGCCTGCCAACTCGGCGGTGCAGCGGGCCACCCGGGCATTCAGCCCCTGCAATTTGCCCTGCAACTGACTGACATCCGCCGACGTGAAGGTGGGATCGAGGGAACCCAGGATTTCGCCCTTTTTCACCACCTGTCCCACCCGTACCGTGATGCTGCGCACCACCGAGGTTTCCAGCGGCTGGATCAGCAGGGTTCCGGAGACCGTCACCAGCCGACCCCTGGCCACCACCACCCGATCCAACTCGGAGCAGGCCGACCACACCAGGAAACTCACGATCACCCCGACCAGCAGATACAATACGCTTCTGGCGGCCATGGGCAGAACCTTGGCCTCGATTGCGGCGGCATCCGGCAGGAAATCACGCGCCATGCTGGGCAAATCGTCCTGTTTCATCGGTTGTTCTGCATATCCCATAATTGTTTGTAAGGAGCGCATTGTTGCAGGAGAGTGGCATGGGGCGCCATGGCCTGAATGCGGCCATCCTCCATGTAGGCAATGGCATGACAGTTGACCAGCGTGTTCAGGCGATGCGAAACGATGATCACCGTGCGTCCGGCGGCGATCTTGGAGAGATTCTGGAAGACGATCACTTCGCTTTCCGGATCCAGGGCGCTGGTGGCCTCGTCCAGGATCAGGATGGCGGGATTGGGAAGCAAAGCGCGGGCAATGGCCAGACGTTGTTTCTGGCCGCCGGAGAGGTTGGAGGCATTCTCTTCGAGTTGGGTGGCATAGCCCTGGGGCAGTTTTTCGATGAACTCCACGGCCCCGGCCTGAAGCGCGGCGGCAGCGATCTCTTGCAGCGTGGCATCGGGTTTGGTGACCGCGATATTCTCGCGCACCGTGCCCCGGAACAGGAAATTATCCTGCAAAACCACGCCGATCTGACGGCGCAGATGGGGCAGGTCGATCTCCCGCAGGTCGGCTCCGTCGATGCGGATGATCCCTTCCTGGATCTGGTACAATCCCTGGATCAGGCGGGTCAGGCTGGTTTTGCCGGAGCCGCTTTTGCCCACCACGCCGAGCACGCCTCCGGCAGGAATCTGCAACGAGAGGCGGTCGATGGCCGGAGCCGGTCGCCCCTGATAGCGGAACGTGACTTTTTCGAACTCGATCCGTCCGTGAATTTCCGGCGTGAGTCCCGTGGTGTTGTGACCGCTTTCCGGCGGATGATTCATCACGGTGGCCAGCATGCGCACCGACAGGGCGGTCTCCTGGTAGTCCTGGATCAGGGCCACGATCTGCACCAGCGGCGAAACCACCCGACCCGATAGCATCTGGAAGGCGATCAGGGCGCCGACGGTCATGGTTTGCTCGAAGACATCCCCGGCGCCCATGACGATCACCGCGATGCCCATGACCTTTTCCAGCAATTGCACCATGGAGTTGGCGATCATCGCGATCCGTCCGACATTGAAGCGCATGATCACGGCCTGGGCCGCCCGCTGGTTCCAATGTTTCAGTTTGATCGGTTCGATGGCCGAGGTCTTGATGGTGCGCATGCCGGAGATGGTTTCGACCAGCACGGCCTGTTGTTCCGCCTCGGCCTGATACAGATCCCGGAGCGCGCGCCGGAAAGGTCCGAGCAGGGCGAAGATCACGCCGGCGATCATCACGGCGAAACCCAGGGTGAGCAGGGTCAATTTGACACTGTAAAGGCTGAGGAGGGGAACAAAAATCAGCAGGGCGCTGGAGTCGAGCAGGGTCAGGAAGAGCTTGCCGGTGAGAAAGTGACGGATTTTTTCCACCTGTTGCAGGTGGCGCACGGTCACCCCGGCGGAGGTGGACTCGAAGTAATCGATCGGCAGGCTGATCAGATGGCTGAAGGTGCAACTGGAGAGCCGGACATCGATTTTGTTGGTGGCGAACAGCAGCAGGTACTGGCGCAAGATCGAAAAAATGGCTTCAAAGAGCAGGGCAATGGCAACGCCGATGGTCAGCACGGTCAAGGTGGACTGATTCTGGTGGACCAACACCTTGTCGATGACCAGTTGGGTGAAGAGCGGGGTGGCCAGGGCCAGGACCAGCAGCAGCATGGCGGCGACCGCCACATCGAAAAAGATCCGTCTCTGCCGCAACAATTCCGGTATGAACCAGCGCAGGCTGAAGGGTTGGGTTTCGTCCGTGAGTTTGTAGATGCGCTTGAAGAACAGCACCTCTCCGGACCAGGCGTCCATGAAGGTTTTCTGGTCCAGGAAAAGAAATCCCACCTGGGCATGGGTGGTCGGATCGAACACCACGACCACCTCTTGTTTTCCTTTTCCGGCCTCCACCTCGCGTTCGTTTTTGCCGACGATCACGACGTATTTGCCGTTTTTCAGGCGCAGCATGACCGGATAGACATCCTGCAACCGGATCAGGTTTTTCCAACCCAGGGAACCGGAGCGGGTCTTGAGGCCAAGTCCTTCGGCCATGCGCAACAAGGTGTCGGGATCGGGTTCGACTGCCGGCAGGGCATGGTCATGAACCAGCCGTTCCACCGAGGTGGACACGGCATGGTGTCCGGCAATGGCCACCAGACAGTGCAGCCCGGTAGGAAAGAAGGAGTCTTGGTCCGATGGACGCATCGTCATCACAATTGATCGGGAGTGAATGGAACAGCCTGTGACCCAAATCCGTAAGTATAGCAGCAAGCGGCAATCCGGTCACGGGTTTCCATTTGGGCGGGTCTGGCAACCAAAAAAATCCGGTGGCCGTGCGACCACCGGATTTTCAATTGACATTCATCAACACGAGATGAGTTGCGATTTGGTCGGAAACCTCCTCATCCGTTGGCGACGATCAGAATCTGGCCGGGCGACAGGCGTCCGGTATGGGAGAGCGTGGCCATGGCCACCGCCGCCAGGGGACCGTTGCCATCCGGATCGTAGTTCAAGACACCGGTTCTGGTGTTGAAGATGAAGCGTTGTCTGGCTGTGGCGGCCAAACCGGTCGTGTTGGCCAGGAATCGTGCGGGAGCAACGGTTCCTGGGGGCAGTCGTCCGAAATTTTCGCTGACAAAGACCAGTTTATCGCCCTGGGCCGCGTGGAAATCGGTGATCGTGTCTGCGCCTGCGCCGGGTGCGGTGAATTCGAACCGGTCGCCACCCGATCCGCCTGTCAGCGTATCCTCACCCATGCCGCCATTCAAGAGATCATTCCCGGCGCCACCCACCAGGGTGTCGCTGCCGCCTTCTCCTTTCAGGGTGTCGTTTCCTGTCCGGCCTTCCAGTCCATTGTCATGCCCATTGCCAACCAGGCGATCCGCATGTCCGCTGCCAATCAGATGATCAACACCCGTGAACACGTCCAAACCGCCGCCTTGCGTATCCTGCTCGCCGGTGATGTTGAGGTTGATCATCACGCCGGACCTCAAGAGCGTATTGGCGACCGTCTTTGCCCCATTGTCGCCGTCATGACGTTCATCGCTGATCGTGTTTGACAGGATGCTGGTGGATGCGCTCGTGGCGTCAAGCAACCGCATGGTGTAGATATGGGTTGCGTCCGAATAGACAATGGTCGCGTCCCCATCCCCATTGAACAGCAGGGTTGGAGGGTCGAGTCGTCCGAAATGGGTATGGCTGGCATGCGTCGCCACGACATGTTTTTGCCACGATCCGCTGGTTTTATCGTAAATGATCGTGTCGCCATTCACCTGAAGGGTGACAAACGGCACGCCATCCGGTGAAATCGTCACCGAACTCGCCACAGCGGTTGGTTCGAAGGGCAGATTCCGGGCAACGATCTCATTCGTCCATCGGTCGGCACCCTTGCGAAACAGCCGGAGATTGCGACCTTCATAAGCGGTGAAATAGAACCGATTGTCCGCCGTGATGTGCAGATTTCCCATTTCAATCATGTTGGGAAGCCAGGCCACCGTTTCATTGCCCCATTCCGAACCGGATTTCTGGAAGTGTTTGATCAGGCCCTTTGTTCCATATTCATCGGAACTTTGCCAGCCGATGATATGCGGCGTTTGTGTGGAATCCAGCGCCAGAGTCTGCTCGCCGTAGTAGAGTCCCCATCCCGAACTGTCTTCATAGCTCCAGGTTCCGGAGCGTTTTGTGATGTACGGCAACCAGTAACCGTCATGGGAGAACTGGACGATATGTGGCGACCCGGATGAATCGATTGCGCCATCGGGACTATAGACCACATTGGCATTGTTGACGATTTGTTCTGTGCTGACCAGACTGCGATGTTCGAAGATTTTCAATGTTTCGTCAAAGTCATACCCATGTGAAACCAACATCGTGGTTGAATCAACGGATGTGAAAACCGCATGGACCCTTTCGGAGCCATCGACCATCAAGGCAATCGGAGCACCGCCAGGAATGACATCCGCCGTCTGACTACTCAGACTGGTTGTCGTGTTGCCGATCAGCAGAGAATGTTGAAACAGGTCTCCTCCATCCGGATAGCCGAGTGCGGCTGCACCCGCCTTGCTGATCAGGGTGCTGTAACCCACATAGATCTCCTCATGCGCCAACACCGCTTCGGAAATTCCGCTCAATGCAGGATTGGTCAGCAGAGTTGCGGCTGATGCTCGTGAAAGAATGGGCATTTTTCAAAAATCTCCTATGGATGATGTGGGAGGATCAACCTTCAGGCGTGTTGCGAAGAATAATCCATCCGGATGGGAGTGTCAATATCATTATTATGATTAATGCATAATATAACAAATTCAGTAATAATTTCATGCTAATTTTTGATCGGATCCGATTAAGATCAAAAGGTTATCAATGTTTTCTGAAGGTAATAAAAAACGATCCGGTTTCCTTCAGGGTCTCCTGTCTGTATTCTGAAGGTTTCCTGGGAGCGATTTTCGGCAAGTTTCCGAGAGTCTGGAGCAAAAAAAACCATTCAGCTTTTGTTGCCTGGAGTCGATAAACGATACAGGAAGAGAAGTGATCATTCCTGTCTTGTGTTAATGAATGTGATTATCAAAACCTATAAGATTTGGCAAGATCGTTGCTTTAGCTGGATGGTCGCCACCATCACGGGAGAATGCATGCATGCAAGCCATCGAAATTCAGGCCGATATCACTCCGGAAGGGGTCATTTGCCTTCCAACGCCGTTGCGTAATCTGTATGGTCGGCAGGCGCGGCTGATCCTGATGGTCGATGAGCTGACCTCGGTGGGGGAAGCCGTGGCCAAGGATCCGTTGCAGGCCGTGCAGGGGGATGGGGAGCACGATACGGTGATGCGGGAGATGGACAAGGTGTGGCAGGCGTGGCAGGCGCTCACCGGCGATGCGCCCGAAACCCCGCTGCTCAATCAGGAGGCGCTGATCACCCGGATCAAGGCGACTCTGCCCGGTCTGCTCGCCATTTATGCCCTGGGGGACCGGATCGAAAAAGGCTCCGGTACCATCGGCGGACCTCTGGAGCTGGCCATCCTGATGGAAACCGAAGCCGATCCGGTCGCGTTGTGGTCCTTGGCCAGGGAGTTGGCCCAGATCACCGATTGCCGGGTCGATCTGCTCGATCTGCGCGTTTCGTCCACCCTGACCCAATATCAGGTGATCACCACCGCCGAACGGTGGTGGGTCTCCAATCCCCAGGCCGGGTTGTTCGAATGTTTCGTGTTGAGCGAAAAGACCGCTTTGGAAGAGAGTCGCGCCGGGGTGTGCCTCGGGATGTAGGGGGGGGGCTGCTCAGGGCTGTTGCGGCCAGGGTTTTTGACGCCAGGGTTCTTGCGGTCAAGGTTCTTGCGACAAACTGTGGAGTGCCAGACGTTTTTGTTCCAGATGGCTTTGCCACTGGGTCGAGGAGAGGTGACGCTTCTCCTGGTTGCAGCTCATGCAGGCCGGAACACAGTTGCCGCGTGTGGTCTTGCCGCCCCGGATCACCGGCACGACGTGATCCATGGTCAGTTCAGCCGGGGGAACGCGCACCCCGCAATAATGACACATCCCGCGTCCGAGTTGCCCTTTCCACCATGCGGAGCGTTTCAGCTCCTTGGCCTTGAGCCGCTCCCGCTGCATGGCGTCCGGGTCTGCCGGAATGAACAGTTCGTCGAGGTTCATGGTCCGAGATACTTCCGATAGATCGGGATCACCTGCTGGAAGCGCTGCTCCAAGGCCGGGATGATCGGTTCTTCCAGGGCATGACAGAGCCTGCCCAGCCGCATCCGTACCCGTTCGTCCGGGCCGATGCGATTCTCCGAGCGGTCGTGCAGCAAGCGCAGGCGGTTTTCGGTGAAACGATAGAGTCCGTAAGCCTCTCCCAGAATTCTTTCTTCCTCAGGATCCAGAATCCGTGCCCGTGCCAGCGCGCTCAGGGCCGTGGGCAGATTGGCGCGCACGATTTCCGGATGTTGGGCAGCATGGGAGAGAATCAATGCCTGCACCAGAAATTCCACATCCACGATGCCGCCCCGGCTCTGTTTGATGTCGATCCAGCCTGGCGGCGGGGTTTTCTCTTCCAGAATGCGCAGCCGCATGGATGCCACCTCCCGGCGCACGGTCTGGGGATCGTGACCGCGTGCGAAAATTCCGGCGATTCCCTGGTTCAAGGTGGCGATGAAGGCCGGATCGCCGGCAATCGGACGGGCGCGGGTCAGGGCCTGATGTTCCCACAGCCAGGCTTCGTGGGTCTGGTAGTGGAGGAACGATTCCAGCGAGGTGACCACCGGACCGGATTTGCCCGAGGGGCGCAGTCGCATGTCCAACTCGTAGAGTTTGCCCGCGCGGGTCATGCTGGTGATGACGGTGATGATTTTCTGTCCGAGCCGGGCGAAAAAGAGCGCGTTGGGCAGTCCCTGGTGTGGATGGTCGGTCCGTTGCTCGTCGCCCTGGCTGCCGTGGATGAAGATCAGATCGAGATCCGAGGCGAATCCCAACTCCTTGCCGCCGAGTTTGCCCATGGCCAGAATGGCGAACGGCGCTGTGTGGCGTACTCCGGCGCCATCGGTGTAGCAGGGCGCGCCGTGACGGTTGGTCAACTCCCGCATGGCATCGGCCAGGATGCGGTTGAGGGTGACCTCGGCCAGCAGCGAGAGTCCGGTGGTCACCTCTTCGGGTTCGGCCAGTCCGGAAAGATCGCGGATCCCCAGGCGCAAGGTCTCGACATTCTTGAATTCGCGGATGATCTGCAACGCCTCTTCCGGGTCGTGCGCCTGATCCATGGCCTGGTCCAGATCCCGGGTCATCTCGCTGCGATTGCGGAACCGACCGAGAAAATCGGTGGTGACCAATCCATCCATCAACTGCGGATGGTGGATCAGAAAGCGCGACAGCAGCGCCGACGTGCCGAACATCCGGATCAGCAGTTTCAGGACCGGGGGATTTTCCTTCAACAGGGCCAGATAGTTCACCCGATGGCCCAGTCCGCGCAAAAAGGCTTCGGCATGCTGCAAGGCCAGATCCTGGTCTGGTGCGGCCAGCACCTCGACCAGCAGCGGCATGGCGATGCGGCCATACCATTGCCGGGTGGATTCGGTCAGGCGGGCCGAGCCTGGCCCGTCCCGCAGGATGGTGATCAGTCCCAGGGCCTGTTGGGGATTGACGAATCCGGCCTGGCCGATGGCCTTCAGTGCGCTCTCTTCGTCGGCATGGACTTCCAGCAGGGCGTGGACCATGGGATCCGGTTTGTCGCCTGAGCTTCTCTCCCCCTCGAAGAACAACTGTCCATAGATTTCATGTACTTCGTCGTTGACCTGTCGCAAACGGGTCCGCAGCGTTTCTGCCCCATCCAGTCCCACCCGTCGCGCCAGGGCGTGATATTCTGCGGGATCTTCGGGCACGGAGTGGATCTGGCGTTCCCGTTCGATCTGGAGGCGATGCTCGACCGTGCGCAGGAAACGGTAATGGGCAGTCAGGGTGGTGGCGGTCTGGGCAGTCAGCAGATTGGCCTCGACCAGTCGGGCGAGCACCGTTTCGGTGGCCCGTTGACGCAGTTGGGGAACCTTGCCGCCGTGGATCAACTGTTGGCACTGGACAAAAAATTCAATCTCGCGGATCCCGCCATAGCCGAGTTTGACGTTGCGGTGATAGTCATGACGGGCGGTGATCTTTTGATCGATGCGCCGTTTCATGTCGCGGATCGCGTCCAGGGCGGCGAAATCCAGGAAGCGTCGATAGACAAAGGGCTGAAGATTGGCCAGGAACTGTTCTCCCAGGGCCAGATCGCCGGCCACGGGACGTGCCTTGATCATCGCGGCCCGCTCCCAGGTGCGACCCCAGGATTCGTAATAGATTTCGGCGGAACGGCGCGAGAGGGTCAGATCGCCGCTCTCCCCTTCGGGGCGCAGGCGCAGATCGATGCGAAACACCATGCCGTCGGCAGTGGATTCGCCCAGCAGGCGGATCAGTTCCCGGCCCAGACGATTGAAGTATTCCTTGATGGAAATGGGTCGTTTGCCATCGCATCCCCCGCGATCATCGTCATAGAGGTAGATCAGATCGATATCCGAGGAGAAGTTAAGTTCTCCGGCGCCGAGCTTGCCCATGCCCAGAATCACGAAGCGGGCCGGATGGCGTCCCTCTTCTGCGGTGAGGGTCATGGGCGGGCCATGGGTGGCGCTCAGCCAGCGGTTCAGCCAGCGATATCCGGCCTCCAGGCTGGCATCGGCCAGGGCGGACAATCCCCAGGTGGTATCGTGCAGGGTGGCTTCGCCGCTCAGATCCCGCAGTCCGATCCCCAGAAAGGTGCGATGCTTGTGCCGACGCAACAGGGTGGTCACCTCGTTGCGCGATTCCGTGGCCAGCGCTGCCTGGGTCAATCCCTGGTTCCAGGCGGTGGGGTTGGCATGATCGTATTCGTCTGCGAGAAATTCCGGATGGCGGCTCAACACATGGGTCAGATAGGGGCTGTTGCCCCAGGCCAGCATCAGGCGGCGACGCCAGACCGGATCCGACAGACGCCGGGTCAGCAGCGCGAGCTGGTCGGGTTGATCGGCGATCCGGTGCTGAACGAAATCCGCCAGACGGCTCAGGGCAGCCTCGGGTTCCGCCGTGGTGGCAGCCAGAGCGAGGAGGTCGGCGCGGGTGGGTTCGTCCAGGGGCAGAAGGGCGGGGATGGTCAATCCGGAAAGCTCCAAAATGGGGTCAATCGTGGGGAAAGGAGGTGGATTCGCGCACGGATTCGCGTACATAGACCCAGCGGCCCGAATCGGAAAGATGGTCCTGGAAGCGGTAGCCTCCTTCCGTGAATTGTTTCAGGGGTTCCGGGCTGGTCAGGCGTCGGGTGATCATGAAACGCGCCATGGCGCCTCTGGCCCGTTTGGCCAGCAGTCCGATCACCTTGAGTCCTTCGGGGCGCGGTTCCAGAAAGACCGGAGTGAGCAGAGGAATGCCCGGCACCGCCTTGATGTAGTCTGCCGAGGCCAGATGGAGCACCGTGGGATCGGCATGGCTGGCGGTTTCGGCCAGGATCGCGTCGCTCAGGCGGTTGCCCCAGAAGCGGTAGAGATCCTGGCCAGCCGGATTGGCCAGTCTGCTCGACATCTCCAGGCGGTAGGGTTGAATGGCATCCAATGGGCGCAGCAGCCCGTAGAGTCCCGAAAGAATGCGCAGCGCGCCTTGTGCGAACTGCCAATCCTCCCGGCTCCAGCTCTCCACGTTCAGGCCGTCGTAGGTATCGCCCCGATAGAGTTCGGCTGCCGGCTTGGCGTGGGGAGAGGAACCCTCCGTGGTGAAATTCCGGAACCGTTCGGCATTGAGTTGCGCCAGGGCCGGACTGATCCCCAGAAGCTGCGCCAGTTGGGTCTCGCTGTGTTTTTTCAGCAGCGTTGCCAACTGATTGGCCGAATCGAGCAACCCTGGAACGCTGCCCGGCAGGTCAAGCCGGGAGGGGGTGGTATCCAGGGTTTTGGCCGGTGAGATCAGGGCGAGCATGTCGTGGATTTTCCGGTGGAACCGCTTTTACGGTTCACGCGACGTGATCCAACTGCTCGGGCAGCAGGAAGCGTTTGGCATACTCCTGACCCACGCCGCTCTTTTTCAGGAGTTCGAAGAGGTCGGCATCGATGTGGCCATCCTTGACCATGAAGGACATGATCTTCATCGCCTCGCTCAGGGTTTTGGCCTTTTTGTAGGGGCGGTCGCAGGCGGTCAGGGCCTCGAAGACATCGGCCACGGCCAGAATGCGGGCCGGGATGGAGATCTGTTCGGCGGTCAGTTGACGCGGATAGCCCTTGCCGTTGAGGGTTTCGTGATGGGAACCGGCATATTCGGGCACCCGTTTCAACCCCTTGGGGAAAGGCAGGCGGTTCAACATCTGATAGGTCTGGATCACATGGTCCGAGATTTTGAAGCGATCTTCGGCGGTCAACGTGCCGCGCGAGATGCAGAGATTGTACAGTTCTCCGCGATTGTACAACGATTCGGGCACCGGGATTTTGAACTGCATCGGATTGTCGCCGAACGGATTGGCATTGCCACGGGGCACGACATGTTCCTGGCGGTCGGCGAGCAGCGGTTCGGCCACGGGCAATTCCGGTTTTTCTTGCGTGGGACGCAGCAGGGCCTCTTCCTGGGAGATGCCGAGCCAGTCGTCGAAATGGCGCATCCAGCGACGGGTGGCGATCTCCTTGAGGCGGGTGACCCGTTCCTGGCTCATGAATTCGCCGCCGACATTGCATTCGGCCACGAAGGCGAAATCGTCCTGCAAGCGTTGGCGGGCAGCGGCCAGTTCCTGGTCCAGGGTGGCGACCGGAATGGTGCCTTCGGCCCGTTTCTGCCAGTAGTCGATCTCCGCGTCGCGCCACAGCAGCTCGAAGCGGGTACGCACTTCGTGGATGCGGTTGTAGACCGTCTCCAGTTTGGTGGCCTTGTCCACCACCGCTTCGGGCGTGGTCACCTTGCCGCAGTCGTGCAGCAGGGCGCTGAAACGGAATTCGCGCCACTCCTCCTCGTTGGCAAAGGAGAATTCGGCAAACGGTCCTTTCTGCTGGGCGCAGACCGCCTCGCCCAGCATCATGGCCAACTCGCCCACCCGTTGGTTGTGGCCGCCGGTGTAGGGGGATTTGGCATCGACCGCCACCGAGATCACCTCCACGAAGGCATCCATCAGCTTGCGTTGCGAGGAGATCAGTTGCTGATTGGAGAGGGCGATGGCCGCCTGGGAGGAGAGGGCTTCGACAAAGGCCTGATTCTCTTTGGAGAAGGCCACCACGTCGTCGCTGCCCGGCGCACGGGCATTCATCAGTTGCAACACCCCGACCACCTCCCCGCCGCGCGGCAGCAGCGGGACCATCAGCAGGGTGCGGGATTGATAGCCCACGGCCTTGTCAAAGCGGCGGATGGTGTTGAACTGGGGATCGGTTTCGTTGGCGACATCGGTCACGTTGATGGTGATGCGCTGATGGGCCACACGGGTGACGATATGATCCAGGTTTGGTTGCCCCTCCTTGAGAAACATCGACAGGGCAGGGAAAACGATCGGGCGTCCGCTCTGGCCGCCCAGGAACATTTTCAGGCTGTTGACCCGGATGATCTTGATGACCAGTTGATCGTTGTCGGTGCGGGCGTAGAGCATGCCCCAGTCGGCCCCGGAGATTTCCATGGCGCCGGTGAGGATCCGGTCCAGCAGATGATCCTCGTTGCGTTCGCTGGAGAGTCCGATGCCCACCTGGACCAGTTGTTCGAGTTTGGAGCGTTCCCAACTCAACTCCCGGGTGCGCTCCTGGACCTTGAGGTCCAGCAGTTCCGCATGGCGGGAGAGTTCCTCATGGGCCTGTTCCAGTTCGGTCTGTTGCAGCTTGATGCGCTCTTCGTTGCGGTCGCTGTGGCGGGTCAGCCGTTGCAGCGACTTGATCAATTTGCGATAGGCCTTGACCTGGGTTTCGAACGCCGCGCGTTCGACCGATTCGACCGATTCGGCCAGAATCGCCTCAGCCCGTTGCAGGGTTTCGTTTTCTTCCTGGAAGGCGTCGAACTCTTGGGTCATGGCTGTGCTCCTGGCGTGGGTGTTTTGCTTTTACTCTTTGGGCGTCATCACGAATTTGGCGTGCTCCAGATCCTCGGAGAACTCTTCTCCCAACTCTTCCATGTTGGAGTCGTCGGCGGCGAAGGACCAGAGAATGTTCACGGTATTGCCGGCTGCTGCCGCCTCGTCGAGGATTTCGAACAGACCCATGACGATCTTGGCGGTTGTGCTGTTGAAATAGATCAGATCGAAGCGGAATTGAATCGTGGCGCCCTGGGCTGCGCTCAGATATTCTTTCAGTTGACTGATCAGTGGGCCGAAGAACTTGTTGACATCTTCGGGGTAGGACTCGCCAGCAATGGAGAAGTTCCCGGAGTCGAAGTCGAAATCGATAGCGGGCGAGCGTTTGGTGGGTTCGATGTGGATATTTTCCATGGATCACTCCAAATTCACAGGTGGGCTTTCAGGATAAAGTAGGACAACTCGTCGTCGAGCGCAAGAAAGTGGAACTCGAAACCGCGCGAGGCCAGACGGGCGATATCCACGAAACCGACTCCGGCCCCTTTGCTGCCGGTCGGTGTTTCTCCGCGCAGAATTTCTTTATGCATGGCCTTCAGGCCGGTGCGGTCCAGGGCATGGATATGGACCAGTCCGCTGCGCAATCGTTCCACGTCGCGATTTTTGATGGCATTGGCGCTCATCACATAGAGTCCTGCCGGGTCGCGGCCCACGGCGAGCATGCAGTGCCGCAGATCCACCGGACGCTCCCCCACCTGGCCCTCCTGGTTTTCAGCCGAGTAGCGGATGATGTTTTGCACCTGTTCGACAAAGACGCTGAACACGCCACGCGCGACCGGGCGTTCGGTGTTGTCGAGTTCCAGTTTGTCCATCACGGTTTCGCCGAGCACGGAGAGTACCTGTTCTGTGACGTATCCGCAATAATAGAACAACACACCTTCGCGGATCATCTCCTGACGCAGTTGCAGGATGGTTTGTGAATCCATCTTCATTCCTCCTTCCCAGGATCGGGCGCAATGGGCGGGCAGAGCCGAATCCATTTTGTCCGGGCATTCAAACCGGTCAGCCTGGTGGCTTTGTTACCAACTTTTGGGCACAAAATTCGGGGCATTGGCCAGTGTGACCGTATCCCCGGACTGGACGATGACAAACAGACCTTGATTCATGGCAAACTGATCCACCTTCTCATCGATCACAATGCCTGCCACAGCCCCCATGATCCGTTTGTCGGCATATTCCGGGAAAAAATCCTTGAACTCGGCGACGCGAACCAGGTGGTCTCGCACATCCTCATGTTTCAGTTTGCTCTTGACCTCTACCAGAATCACCGCATCGGTGTTCACCACCATCAGGTCGATTTCCATGCGGCGGTTGCCCGGCAGATCGGCCTCCATCCGGCGGCCTACCCGATGGACCGGTATGCCGCGTTCCATAAACAGGCTCTTGCAGGCCGGTGCCACCAACCCTTCCACAAACTCGCCCCAGCGGCTGCCCAACTGACCGATCTGCCTGGAAACCTCCTTGACCACACGCTCGGTCTCCCGTCTTTCGCGCTCGGTCTCGGCACGGCTCTCTCGTATGACGCGCTCGGTCTCCCGTCTTTCGCGCTCGGTCTCGGCACGGCTCTCCTGCATGGCGCGTTCGGTCTCGGCACGGCTCTCTCGTATGACGCGCTCGGTCTCGGCACGGCTCTCTTGCATGGCGCGCCGGGTCTCCTCCATGTTGCGTTTGTTCCATTCTTCGGACTCCTGAAAAATCCGGTTGGTCTTCTCAAAGAGCTTCCAGATATCATCGATGGTCAAGGCGTGTGACATGTTTTTCTCCCAATCCGGCGAACAGACGGGTTATTCTTGAACGGTTTGCTGCTCTTGTCAGCCACTGGCGTCGCAGATTCAGGGTATTGGCGTGGACCATGTGACCGATCATACTGCCGACCGGGTCGGACAGCAACTTTTCGTTGATGATGCCGCGCTCAAAGTCCGATTCTCTGGCGTGAAGTTTCCATTTGTCCCGGCCATAGCGCGCCTCGACAAAATTTTCCATGCATGTTGTGTTCGCACAATCCGAATTGCCTTTTGCCCTGCGGATTTGCTACCATGCACCCGGTGCAAGAGCGTTTTTTTCATGACCCCGCGAGCCGATGACACGATGGAACCGCACCTTCAGCAGACGGACGAAGAAAGCCAGGCGGGTCGCTCCGACTACGACACCACGCTGAAGGATCTGTTCAACGAACCTCCACAGGTGTT
>JADFWP010000039.1 GCA_015234115.1 Magnetococcales bacterium | reverse complement strand
TGCACGACGGATCCGCCGGAACCAACGCCAAAACAATCAAGGCACCCCTGGCGGATGATGCCACGAAGTTCAAATACGTCGTCCTGGACACCAACACCTCCGGATACATCCAGACCAAAGTCTACGAAACCTGGGATGCGACCGCCCACACTGGCACCAATATGGCCTACAACTCCAACTCTCCATCTTCCAGCCAGCAGTTTTCCACCAGTCTGACCGGGACAGTCCATCTGTTCGCCAGCGCCCGGTTTCTGCTGCTCGCCAGCCTGTACAACGGCGTATGGGGCAGTTCCAGCGCCACCGGGCCGTCGGGATGCCTGGAGCGCACCCGCGTTTGCCCCTGGGACACGGTGGCGGCAGGTTGGCCGCCGTTCGCATTCGCCAACCTTGGTAACATGGCGACCGACGGCTCTGGATCCTATCCGCCTCGGCTCATGTCCAGAGCCTTGGCAACGATCACCGGGACCAACAGCGCCTGGACCAGCTACGCCGGATTCCTCGGCACGGTCAGCACCATGATGTCCAGCTTCAATGCCGTGGACCAGAAGGTGCCGGACGATGTGGGTGGTTCGGCGATCCCGTTTTTTCCGATCACCTGGATGAACAGTGGCTACATGCCAGCGCCTTATGGAGAGATCTCCTCGCTGTGCGACATCTGGGCGTTGCCCCAGGGAGTAGCCGCCAATCTCGATCCAATCCAGAAAGGCGGGCTGGACTACCTCTGCCTGCAGGCATCCGGGACCACCAAGATGTTTGCGTTGAGAAAAGGATGAGGCCATGACCGTTGCATTCCAGGTTCCGAATCCTCCACAGGTCGGTCTGGGCGGGTTCAACAGCACCCGGCAACGGGCCGGACTCCAGCTCCAGATGGTGCAGCCGCCTTTCCAGTTGGGCGGCAGACCGTCTGGAGTTGTGGCGTTCAATGCCGGTGCCTGTCCCTCGGCCCAATCCATCGTTTCCCAACCTCCCAGACAGCGTTGGAGTGCCTGAAAATGCTCGTATTCGCGGATCGCGTGAAGGAGTCGGCCTCGGTTGCCGGTACGGGGCCGTACACTCTGACCGGTGCCATCATCGGCTTTCAGGGCTTCGTGGCCGCCCTGGGTGATGGCGTTCGGTGCGCTTATTGTGCGGAAAGCGGCGCCTCATGGGAGGTCGGAGAAGGCACGATCAATGCCGCAGCCGGAACGCTCTCGCGGGACAGGATTCTCTCCTCGTCCAACCTGGGGGCGGCTGTCGCGTGGCCCGCTGGAACCGTGGCTCTGTTCTGCGTGGCCCCGGCATCGGTGATCCAGAGGGCTGCCAACAACGGGGTGATCGTCAGCACGGATGGCACCCTCCAGGTGATGACCGGGACCGCGCGTTGGTATCCACCCCAGGCGGTGGCGTTTGGCTCGATAGAGGCTTGGGTCGGCACGGCGCCGGTCGGCGGTCCCGTGCAGTTCACCTTGCGCAAAAACGGCGTTTCAGTTGCCACCGGCAGCATCGCCGCCGGGAGTCAACGCATGGTTGCCACGCCCATCACCCTGGCGTTGACCCCTTCGGACTGGCTCAACTTGGATGTCACTCAGGTCGGATCGTCGGTTGCCGGTTCCGATCTGCATGTGCGCCTGACGGCCTGATCCCATGATCGCCTCTTCTGCAATCGCGGCGGCACCGCTTGCCGGACACACTGCCGGACCCGTTTTTGTCGCCGCCCAGAGGCTCTCCCTCTGGGGAAACGCGCAATCCGGCAATGCCCTGGTAATGCCGTATGCGATCCGGCTGGATGCCGGGTCCACCCAAAAATGGGAGAGCCTCAGGGTTGGGACGCAGCAAGTTCACTCCTTCAGCGCGCTGATGGCAGTTGCCGCCAGGGATCATGCGTGGGATCCCTGTGCCATCGTTCGTTCCGGGCTGTTGCAGGGCTACGGCACCAAGTATGCCGCCTTGTGGGCCGCGACCCCCTACGGCAACGCGCCGCTCAAGGTGTCGTTTGCCATCCCGTACCGTTTCACCGTAGCCGCCCGGTGCAGCGTCGCATGGTCCTCGCTCCCGGTGATCGCTGCCCGGTGTGAATCTCCATGGGCGACCATCACCCATCTGGATGCGCAAAAGGCTATGCCGTATCGCATCCTCCAACGCACTTTGGTGGCCGGATCGTCCAGCCAGGTGTGGAACCTTTCCGACCTCCGCAACGTCCGGATCCACGGCTCTGCCGTCCGGGCCTTTCATAAGGGGATATGGATATGATCCTGTCCGCCCACATCTCCCAGGCAGAGGGCGATTTCGCCTGGAGCGGCACCCTGGAACTCTCCGATCCGTCCGCCTTCCAGCGCATCCGCATCGATGACGCTCTGACCGTGCAGATGGGTGACGAGTTGTTCGAGATGATCGTCGATAACAAGATGCTGGAGAGGGATGGCGTCGGCATGCCCCGGCTCACGGTGTCGGTGATCAGTCCCACCGCACGCTTCACTTCACCCCGTGCCACCCCTGCGGATCGTTCCTGGCTTTTCCCCATGATGGCCAGGGCCGCCGCCGAAGAGGCCATAGGTGAGGCCATCGAATGGGAACTGGTGGACTGGCTGATCCCGGCGGGACGGCTGGAATTCCACGATGCCACTCCCCTGGATGTGGTCAAGGCCATCGCTGAAGCTGCCGGTGGCCGAATCGAAACGACTCCGGAGGGCAGGTTGCGGGTGCGGCACCGCTTTCCCGTCGCGGTGCCAGCCTGGGCAGCGGATCCCGTCGACCATGTGCTGACCGACGAATCCGACAATCTCTCCTGTCGCGAATCCCACACCCTGCGCACCCGGGTCAACAAGGTGTTGGTCCGGGGCTATCTCCCGAGCGGAAACGGTGGTTTCTTGAGTGCCGAGGTCGATGGCCGAATCGACGGCCCGAACGAAGGCCGCACCACGTTCTATGGCGGGGACGCCGTGCATCTGATGATCCACGTCGGAGATGACGTTACCTTGCTGGATCCCCTGGTCTCCACCGGCGTCGTCTGGCTGGACGGGCAGGAGGAGACCACCATCACCGAGGATCTGGTCTTCTCCCTGTCCACCACCGCCACGTTGAGCAAACCCGCGCTGGGCATCGACTCCGAACTCTGGTTCGGCTTGAACCTTGGCCCGTTGACTCTGGAGTCCGACCAACGCACCGTCACCGCCCGCTTCGCCGGAGTGGCGATTGTCCGGGTGAAGTGGACCCTATCGTCAAGACAATTTTATGAAGCGAATAAGCTCTGAACCTTATTTACTTTTCTTTTTATAGACGCTGAATACTTGGCAATGCCCACCGGCTTGGGTCCTGGTTATCCACAAATCCACAGGCCACAGGATTCTCACAAAAATCCCATCGGGCCTGTGGATTTGTGGGTAACCAGGAGGCATGCCCCACATCATGCTACCTCCCGGAGATGCAGTTCCTGTTGATAGACCAAGTCCGGTGTACAATAGCCTAAAGATTGATGTACCCTTTCCTGATTGTACCAGTCAAACCACTCGCCCATCTTCTGGCGAAGATCTTTTCCAGTTTTAAATGAATGCAAATATATGCACTCGTATTTTACCGACCGCCACAACCGTTCGATGAAAATATTGTCATGACACCGGCCCCGTCCATCCATACTCATCTTGGCTCCAGTGGCTTCTACTGTCTTAACAAATGCATCACTGGTAAACTGGCTGCCCTGATCCGTGTTAAAAATCTCTGGTCTGCCATAGATCTGAAACGCTTCCTGCAAAGCTTCCAGGCAAAACCTGCTCTCCAATGTGTTGGAAATACGCCATGATAGCACCTTTCGACTATACCAATCCATGATTGCTATCAAATACATAAACCCTTGTGACATCCGTAGGTATGTGATGTCCGTAGACCAAACCTGGTTGGAACGATTGATCTCCACATTCCTCAATAAATATGGATAGATCTTATGTTCTGGGTGTGGTTTGCTGGTATTTGGTCCTGGATGGATCGCTACCAAGCCCATCCTGGCCATCAGCCGTTGCACCCGCTTCCGATTGATCGGATGTCCGGCATGACTCAAATGTGCCGCCATCCGCCGAGTACCATAAAACGGCGTTTTCAAAAACTGCTCATCAATCAAACGCATCATCTCCAGGTCATCTTTCTCAACAGGATGATGCCGGTAGTACAACGACGACCTGTTCAGTACCAGCAGTTCACATTGCTTGCGGACGCTCAACCGTTCATGGTCCGGTTCTACCATGGTCAGTTTCTCCTCGCGGCTTAGATCCCGGGCCGCTTGGCTAAAAAATCTCGCTCCACTTTCAATTGACCAATATGACGGTATAACTCTGCAAGCGTTTCCTCTGTCTTTTTCTCCTTACTGCCATTCCGACTCGAATCAAACACGCCAGCAGCACTCTCCTCCAACTGTTTTTTCCACGAGTTGATCATTGTCGGATGAACTTCATAACGGGCTGCCAACTGCGCTGTCGTTTCTTCTCCCCGAATGGCCGCAAGCGCTACCTTTGCCTTGAAAATACTGGTGTGTTGTTTGCGTATATTGCTCATATCCACTCCTCGCATGTTAGAGATGGTTCAGAGCTTATCACATGGTCTGAAAATTGGGGTCCATTATAGGGTGACGTACCGCTCAATGATGCAGCACTGGATTGCCTGGGTGCCGGAGAGCGTGGCCGGGCACGATGAATTTCCATTCCAGGTTCGCTTTTCAGGCACAACCGGCGTCCGGCTTGGCTCCGGCGAGATTTTCTGCCAACGGGGCGACGGAGCGTTCCGCGGCGCGGACATTTCTGAGCCGCTTCTGACGACTGATGACGCCAAACGTTCCCGTGGTCGTGCCGAGATCAATGCAGGCGAGGCACTCCAAGAGGTGTCGCTGACATGCCTGCACCGTCCCGGCTTTATGTCCGGTCAGCTTGTCGAGGTCCATGACGCCCTGATGGGTCGCTCCTGGCGCGGCAAGATCACCTCGGTGAGTCATTCGGCCCAGGGCAACAAACTGATCACTTCTCTGGAGTTGCTGCGCTATGTCGAGTCCACTGTTTGATCTGCGCGAGATGCTGTCTGGAAGAGTTGTGGTGGCTGGCAGGATCGTCTCGATAGCCAATGGTTCGGCGCGGGTGGCCACGGCCCAGGGGGTGGTCGAGGTGGCGCTGGATGGAACCGGCAACGTGGGAGACCGGGTCAGTGTGCGGGATGGGCGCGCGATCCGGGTGCAGGAGGCGGTGGAGGTGCCGGTATTCTGGGTGTGATGGTTGGGCGACGAGTATGTTCGGATCGATCAATCATGAGGCTTCTGCTTATAGAACTCGTCAATTTCCGGTTCATCCCACTTTTCAACAACGGGAGCCCATCTGTCCACCATGCGTTGAAAATCAGGATCATCCGCTTTCAGATGAAAGGTGTACAGCCGGTTGACGATCTGCTTCATCAGGGCCTTCATCTCGTCATCGTCGAGGTGAGAGACCTCCGGCCATGGGATCTCGTTGCCGTCGGCGTCAATGACCCGCACGTCTGAAAAATCCCCCGTCCTGCTGACCGGGACTAGACCTGCATGAAGATCCTCCAACCGGGTGTTGCGGACGCAGAGCATGGCCATCATTTTGGCGAGTTGTGCGGCAATTCTCTGTTCCTCTTTTTTATTCATTGCCTTCAAATCCACTCTGTTGGTATTGTAAACAGATAAATATAAACAAATTTACTTATTAAATTAATCAAATCTACGATATCTCTATTCATAACGTCATGCGGAATAGCTGAGTATCTCCACATAGCCGATCAGCTCAGATGAATAACTGCCATCGCCATTCACTGTGCCTTTATGTCTAAGCTCCCGCTGTAATGTTGGCTCTACACTATGCGTGAAGAGATCAAGCCGTTGATTGGGCGTCAATAGCGGTATGGTGGTTGCTGCGTCCATATAACTTTCATATTGACGTTCAACGAATGGAACCCTCGAACCATCCTGTTTAACCGCTATCGGTTGCACCATAACACGGCGTTCACCATTGCTTGCAGATGTCTCGACCATCCATAAAGACAGCAAAACTGGCATATCCACATCTCCAAGAACTGCAATACCGATCTCTTCTGGTGGCAGAATTCGCCATCGGCCAAGCTCCTCCTGAACCAATGGATGATCCAGGCCCATCAGTTCCATATCGTCTTGGCTGGTGGCAGTATTGCGGTTTATAGTGAATTGGGTACGGCGTACACCGTTGAGGGTCACGAGATCGTAGGTCTCCTCATCAACCATGACTAACTTTTGTTGGCGTTCCTCGACCGCTGCCGCAAAGAAACGCACCAATCGATCCAGACTCGACGACATGTCAGAGAAAGGCTTGTAGTCGTCAAGACTAAATCCTTCAAGATCCTGGAACAGGTCAAATACTACCTGCCGTGCCTCACGTGAATTCGACATGGCAGCTTCAAGCTCTACCTGCGTGCGTTTCAGTTCTGGGTCGGATAGAGCCTCCTGGTATAAGCGGTCGTAGTTGAGCCGTTCAGACAACTGTCCAAGAATCTGTGCTCGCAGGTCTTCTGCAACGTTGCCTTGGTCATCGACCTTGCCAACTGTCTTGGCGATTTCTGTCAGTTTTTCATCAAGCATTAAAAATATCCGTCCCTCAATGGTGTCCGACAGCACAAGATTGTAAACCTGCGCCGTATGGTTCTGGCCATAGCGGTGAATGCGTCCAATGCGTTGCTCCACATCCATCGGATTCCATGGCAGGTCAAAATTAAACAGGATGCGTGCAAACTGCAGATTGATGCCCTCACGACCTGCAGCAGTGCAGACAAGAACCCGTGGGCCATCCTTCAGGCGAAATCGGCGTTCTGCAGCCAATTTCGCCCCATGATCACCCCCGCGCAGTACCGCCACACCTTGACCTGGAAATGTTTGTTCAATCTCGCGTGCGATCAAATCCACCGTGCCGAGATATGTGGCGAACACCACGATTTTCTCATTCGGATTCTGCCGCCACAAGGCACCCAATCCATCGAGCAGCTTCTGCGCTTTGGTCTCACGTTGCTGCGGGAAGATGTTCAATAGCTCCCCTATGCGCAAGCGTTCTTCGGGTAGATGCAGTTCCACAACCGATGAAGCTGCGTCCTCTGCATGCATTGATGAATATTCGCTACCGTAGGGGTCAGAGGCCCTTTCCAATGCCTCTTCATCCAATTTCTTGACCAAGCGGTATTTCAGATCGGCCAACATCCGATCCACCTCACTGCGGCCAATACCATCACGCGGAATGGCAAATTCTTCATGGATCAGGTCACGGGCTTCATCGGTCAGTCGGTCACGGCCTTCGATATCCAATTCCTTGTCGCGTAGAAACGCCTCATGTAACGTCAGCATCAATAGACGACGCTTCATGGTTCTTTTCACGGCTGCAAAGCTCGATGCCGCAATTTTTTGGAAGATCGCCATTAAAAAACCCATGGCACGCCCTTGGTTCCCTTGGCGGCGCGCCAGATCAAATCCATCCTCCAGATATTCACGCAGTTTTTCGTAGAAACGGCGTTCTTGTTCTGTCATCACGAAAGATTCAGTATGCACCCAACGACGAGCGAACAAAGGTGATCCATCTGGCTGACACGCATCCGCTTTGGTGCGCCGAAACATGACCGTGTTCAGGCGATGGCGACTCTCCAGCATCTCATCTGGGCTTCTGAATAGCGTTGGATTCAATAGCTGCACCAACATCCAAAATTGGAAATGGTTGCCCTGGTGAGGTGTGGCGGACAATAAGAGCAAATCGCGAGAGTGATCTTTCAACACTTCGGCCAGCTTGTAATTCTCAGTTTTTCTTATTTTTCCACCTGTTCGACAAGCAGTGAGGTGGTGGGCTTCGTCAAACACCACCAGATCCCAGCGCGGCGCGCCTAACAAGCGCTTGATGCGTGTTGGACGCTTCAGGGTATCGATGCTGGCAATCAGACGGTCGTGCTTGGCAAAGGCATTTGTCTTGCGGTCGGTGATGTCGCCTTCAGAGCCGAACACTTCAAAGTTGAGATTGAACACCTCGTTGAGTTCGCGGTGCCAGTTGTTTACCAAACCAGCAGGCACCACCATCAATGCCCGGTTCAGTTCTCCACGGCTGGCCAGTTCTCTCAGAATGAGCGCGGTTTCAATGGTTTTTCCAAGCCCCACCTCGTCCGCTATCAGATAGCGTCGGGGAGATGCCGTAGCGATACGATGGGTCAGCACCACCTGATGAGGAAGCAGATCGATCTTGGCGGAGGTCAATGCCGACGCGCTTTCCATTACCGGCAAAGCGTGAGCCTCGAAAGACAACCACGCCTTGCGGGCACGGTCTGCTCCACCAGCCACCGATCGCAGGATGCGTTCGGTGCGCGACATCTCGCGGGAGATTGCGCCGACAGGTACGCGACGTTCACCAACACCGAAAAACGCCCGCAGATATCCATCGCGTGCTACGTCGAGAACAACGCCCTGACCGTAATCTTTGTGGGTGATTCGTTCACCGGGGGCGAAGCGGGCTGAGAGTTCTTCTTGCACTATGCCCTCTGCCCCAGTGCTTCCAACTTGTCCAGCCAGCTTGCGAAATGGGCACAAGCCCCTCGAATCGCGGGGATTCCAATTTTTCCCATCATCGTGGGACCATCAGAAGTTTCCTTGTAACCACTCACCATGTTCTGCAATCGAGCTTTTGGGTGCGTATGCTCGCCATGATCGATCAATTCTGGCTCACCCTCCTCTTTCACGGCATCTCTGATCTTGGCAGCCAATCCAGGGAGTCCATAATGTTCAGCGACGACGTCCGGGCCGCAAAACAACCATGCCTCAAATTCATGCAAAGCAAAGAAAGGGATGAGGCGTGGATGCCCTATTTCAACCGCGAATCTTTCCTGCAATGCAACCACGTTTTCACGAGGGCCGCCAACTCCACGCGAATCCAAAAATCCGGGGAAATCCTCTGGAAGGCCGTAGAAGTCTATCAGAGTGGTTATCCAGGCATCGGTATCGTGGGTCAAGGGCAACAGATTTTTGCGAATTTGATTCCAGTTCGACACACCGCCCCGAAAACCGCCGCCAGCAGGGATGCGTCTCGTCCACAGCACGACAGGAGGCTGCACATACACCCCTCGTTCCGCAAGAAACGGTGCGAGGGTCTGCTTGACGAAAATTTCCTCGGACTGTCCCTCCACCAACATCAGAAGCCTCGTCATGGACGACCTCCGAGTACATTTTTCTCCCAAAGTTCGCCAATGCTGAAATCATCAAGCCAAACCTTCAGTTTCTCTTCATCGAGTCGTTGGAACGTCGTCTGCAAACCATCGTTCTCTGCGACGATCACGTCTTTGGGAGAGAAGTGATTGAGCAAGGTCACAGACTGCGTGGCCAACACCACCTGCACCCGCTTGGATGCGGACTCCAGCATTTCCGCCAAAATTCGAATGGCGAAGGGATGAAGTCCGAGTTCCGGCTCGTCAAGCAGAATGAGATCTGGTGGGGAGCGCTGCAGCAGCAGGGTCGCGAGGCAAATAAAGCGCAGTGTTCCATCAGACAACGAATAGGCATCGAAGTATGCGTCCGACCCTTTTTGCCGCCATTCCAGTTTGATTTTTTTCTCGTTCAGCCTTGATGGGGCCAAGACGAATCCATCAAAGAACGGTGCCACCAGTCGGATATGTTCTTCAATGTGTCGGAAATGGACAGGATGTTTCTCTTGCAACCAGTACAGATAGGCCGGAAGATTGGCGGCATTGGTTCGGAAAAATCGGTTATCATCGACGTCATTTGTTTGTTTTGCGGGCGATGAATCGGATGTGTCGTGAAAATGATAGACAACAAGATTCCTCACCTTTGGAAAAACGTATTTAGGGACCTGGTTGTGGTATGATTCTGCTGCTTCTTCCAGCTTGCTTTCTTTATGACCACGGGCAATGGGTTCGCCATAGTGCCAGAAACCGCTATACTCGACGCGTTCTTCTTCAAAGATCAAGGCATCTTGCGCCGCTTTGAGCTTGAAGCCATAAGCGTTCTGTGAAAATGCGAAATCCAGGGAGAGGGCCTCGGTTACTTTGCGTCCATGATGCAAAAATCTGTCTGGTTCGCTGGCCACGAAAAGCTGTAGATTCCTCGACAGAACGCGTTCCAGAAGTCGGAACGCACCAATAAAATTCGATTTTCCTGAGCCATTGGCACCGATCACCACATTGAGATCACCCAATTTCAACTCGGCATTGGCAATCGACTTGAACCCCTCAATTTTTATTTTGCGTAAGGTTCGCATGGGCATCCCCTCATGTAATCCGCAGGTGGAACAACCCGGCTGGTTTGCCACCTTCACGCAGCAAAATTTCTTGCGGATATTCGCGTGCCTCGCCCCACAAAATGCGCCCAAAGTCGAGCATGCTTTCGCTGTGAGGTGCCGCACAGTGCCAACCTACGGCATCGGTGGCAGAATGGATTTTGATGCGTCCGTGACCTGAAGGCAGCCAAAAGACCAAAGCCGCTTCCCCTTCGTAGTAGGATTGAAACGACAGGATTGCCTCCTTGACCATATCTCCCAACCAGCTTTCGGCGTCCTGGGGCGTCAGCAGATCAAGGATGCCATCCAAGCCAGCAACGACCAACGTATTATTGGCGTTGCTGGGTAATTCGTCGGGCCAACGACCAACCGACTGTAGGAATTGACGTAGACTCCAGACCTCGTCGGCCACACATACATGATTTCGCGTTTCTTCATCCCAGATCCAACTGGTGCCACGTCGCTGCCAGACCGTATCGAGTATCTGCTTCACAGTTCATCCTCCTCGAACAACGATAACTGCTGCGATGGTTGTGGTCTGGCTGCCAGTGACGCCTTGTATGCGTTGAAGATCGAAATGGCGCGCAACGCCGCATTACGGTATTGCTCGTCTGCCCCATGTTTGAGTAACCATTCCAGCAAAAGCTTGAGTGCCACATGTGGTTTGAAATTTTCGTTTTTCAGCAGATCAGAGGCATTAATGCCACTGCCATCAAAACAGGCACCAATCAACACCAATGCCTGATCCAAGTCCGCAGTCAAGCGACGTTTGTGTTTTCCAGACCACTCATGCGCAAAATCCAGAGGATTCACCTGGGTAAAAATCTTGCTTTTTTCAGTACACCAGCCCCGTTGCACAAACTCATCCGGGGCCATGCCAGAGCCACGCAGAAATTTTTGCATCTGATCGCGTGGCACCTCGGTCTTTCCTTCAAAGATACGCAAGAACTGGCGGGTAAGCGGTTCGGCGTTGACCGGGGGCGGCTCTTGCACCCGGTTGGCGTCCTCATCGATGAGCTGGTTGATGCCGACCAGTGCATCTTTCACCGTGATGGCGCGTCCTTCGTCCACAAAGACCTTGCCATAGTGGCGCGAGAAGTATTCCAGTGCCTTGCCGCGCCGGATCACTTGCAGGTCTGCAGGTGGCAGACCAGATTTGGCATGATTCTCCAGCATGGCCTGCAACTGGCGCACATCGGCCAACACCTCACGGCGCATGCGCCCCCAGCTTACGGGGGTTGGTTCTTCGGTGCGTTTGCGGCAGACGTGGATGATGTCGTATTCGATGGTCTTCGAACCGAATTCACCTTCTCCCTTGGTCTCGTCGGATCGAATCGGATAGGTTGCCTCCAGGTAAAAACCAGCATCAAACAACGACTCAAGAACAGATACCCATGGAGCATCTTCGCTGTGATGGAAGGTAAATGCCAGGATGCCGCCCGGTTTCAGGATGCGGTGTGCTTCCCGCCAGCATTGGGTGAGCAAGCGTTGGTAGAAACCATCAGGATCATCCGGCTCGCGCGCCTTGTTGGAGACGACCTCCATTGCCTTTGGAGTGAATTCTGGCTCAAAAATTTCTGGATACTTTGATTGAAGAACAAGACGGAGCCATACGTAAAAAAAATCTGAAAGCTCTGAATAATGTAGCAAGCCACCAAAGGGAGGGTCGGTTATCACCAAGTCGAAAACAGCACTGGCAGTAATTGTTGAAAGATCGGTGGAAGAAGTTTGAAATATATTGGCACCATGTACGACATCTCCAATAAAAACTTTCTCGCTTCTGCCTATGGGAACATCGGTCACTTCTGGATGCCTTTGATGCAACGATTCCAGACTGACAAACTCCCAAGGATTTCTTATCCAATATTCACCTGCAATGATAGCATCTATACACGAAGACCAGTTTCCTCGTCCAAGAGACGGGAATACACTATTTTCGATAATATTTGCTTTTGGATGGAAATTATTATTGCTCAGATGCGGCGCCAAACCATCTCGACTTATATCCCAGAAGCAAAACATGTTTTGAGTTCTCAAATATTGCTGGAACGCACCCAATACATATTCACGCACCCCCCAAGAATATTCACCGAGCGTTGCTATTGCCTTTAATAGTTGCGTATGCACAAGCATCTGACGCGGATTGAACATATCTGACCATAAAATATAACCATGTTGCGGCAGAGGAGTTCTCTGGTGCGTCATGTGGCTGAACTGGATTATACTGGTCGGCCAGTACTCCCTTAGATCTGAATTTTTCCTTTCTTCCCACTCAATATTCGCCGCATCA
The DNA here is from genome assembly GCA_015234115.1 of Magnetococcales bacterium. GTDB lineage: Bacteria > Pseudomonadota > Magnetococcia > Magnetococcales > Magnetaquicoccaceae > Magnetaquiglobus. Next base: position 13,467 of record JADFWP010000039.1, on the reverse strand, counting down.
ATCGTGCGCATATCAATGATCGGTGTAAAGAATCTTCCACCGTAGGAAGCTCCTGTAGAGTCCAAATACTTTGAGTATCCTTGTATGCCGTATGCTGACACTGGAGCATTCTTCTTTGTTGCACCAATTGCAGTTACTATCGGTTGGACGGCACCACAGGCACCACATGAAAAATTGGCTGCCTTTGGTGTCGTCCCACCATTTTTTCCAGTAGGGAATGAGATTTGTGTTTCTGGGCAGGTCACTGTCTCCGGCAAGATGCCCCGAACCTCCAGCATTCGTATTTTTGCTGCACGTTCTTGATTCCACCGTGCCGTCGATTCCGCATCGTCCTGCGCTGACCCGCCATACGGCAATCCATTGGCATCCTGCTTTGGGCTTCCCGCCAACCATTGGGGATGGACCAACAGGGTGAGGTCAACTTTTTTGGCTTTGCCGCTGGTACGGGGGCGATTAAAAGCCGCCACCTTGTCGCAATGGGGGCATGCGACATACCCTCCGGCATCCATGACGGCGAAGGGAGATTCATCCGGCGCGACATAGAGTGGAACATCCGGGGCCATGCGGGCGGATTTATCCTCAACATGGAATCCGCCACCACACTGGGCGCAGGTATGCTCCCAATGCTTGACAGTGAGGGTTTTTACCGCCATGACCGGACTGGTCATGATCGGCGTGCGATGGCCGCACCCCGTCACCTGACAAGGGCCATGCTTGGCCCAGAACGTATAGATGATCTCCGGGCCTTCGTAGCTGTAGTCCTTGCGCTCTTCTGGTTTGAGCGTGAGGGGATCGAAATCCGCGCCCATCACATGCTTGGTTGGCTTGTGGGTCCATTTACCTTTTTCACCATTGGGACCGTCGCAGTAGTAGAACGGCATGATCTGCGGTTTGACCTCGGCCTCGATGTCGGCCAGCAGTCGTTTCACCTCATCAAGATCAACATTGGCCAACTCCTGCTTTACGACGAACCATGCTACCGGGTTCAAGTCGTTGCCAAACATCTGCATGCCCAGGCGTGAGCCTTCCACCAGCGTGGTGCCGCCACCCATGAAAATATCCGCGACTTTCAGATGCTTGAACGCGCCTTTTTTCTGATGGTTGGCGTAATAGTTGTCCCAGACCAGTTTGGCAGCGTGAGAAGGATCCTCAGGGGCCTTGGTCGCAGCAGCAATCAGCATGGAGCGGAAGACGCTGGAACGACGACGCGCCCACCACTTGGACATCTGGTAAATTGGTTTTCCGGCATTGCCTTCAATCACTGCGACCTGATTGACCGGTAAAATGGGAAAATCCACCTCCAGGCAGGTCTTTGGACGGTTGGGGTCATTGAAATCCACCGTTTCCATGGCGACGGGCTTACCCGCACCAACAGCCTTGGCGATCTCTTGAGCGAGGAATGCTTTCTTGGTTGCCATCAAGGAATTCCTAATGTGTTTTTGAGTGCTTGATTGATCTGCTGCATGGCTTGGCAATTCCCAATAGCTCTATCGATCTCCCTATCCGATACTGTCGCCAAGTTGTCGGTGACGACTACTGAATCTGAGAGCAGCCCCATTTTCTGACCAATCGGATCACTTTTTTTTATAGACACTCGGGTTGGGCCTGTGCGACTCAAATTCGTGGTGATCATGGCAACGATTGTTTGTGGCAGACTGGTATTCAATCCATCGTTTTGCACAATCAGCGCAGGCCGTTTTTTGTACGTTGTCAGATTGGAGTTTGGAAATCTGACGAGAATCACATCGCCACGCTTATAGTTCATCGTAAGCCTCCATCCCTGGATAATTCCAATCTTCTACAAAGGTACGGAGTCTAAGATGAGTTTCCAGCACCTCGGCCTCGGTCCAACCTAGCGATGCAATACTGTTGCGAGTTTCAGGATAGTGATCCATCGTGAATGCATTGCCGCGTACATACCCGAAACACCGAGAGAGTGTCTCTGAAGGGTACGGTCTTGTTTGCTTAGATTCAGACTGAATTTGCAGAGCCACCAGGGACCACGCGCGTGGCATCCTTGTATCAATCGAGGTTGTCAGCATCTCAATACTCCGGTTCCATGTGTTCGATAGCTTCTTTTGTCAGGATATGCTCGAAAAAAAGATGCTTAGAACGGTCATGCAGTTTTTCTAGCTGATCTCGAGCCTCCTGCCAATCTTTCGGGTCAGTTGTTGCGACAGTTTCCAAATCGACGATACTGCCTTCCGTTAAACCTTCAGGGAGTTGGACATTGGCAGGCGTGGCAAATTGTATAACATGAAGACACTCATTTTCTTCCAGTTCCAGCCGCATTTGCAGGGGGCGCGCTTGGACATCGAAATCACCGAGTTGGAGTGCTAATTGCAGGGCCGAAAGATCAGGCGCAGGAGCCAAATTGAGCAGATCAATGTAGCGTAAAGAATGACGTTGCGGAACTGGCATGAGACGACTTGTCTCGAGGGTGTCAATCAAGGCAAGGATTTTCTGCTTGAAAGCGATCCAACCGACATAGGGTTTACGACAGTTAAGAGTAACAGCGCGGTCTCCGACCTGGAACAGAAAGGGCACACCGGTTTCTTCCATACGGAATTTCGCCATATGACGCAGACTGGGATCGAATTGGGCAACCTGAGACGGAATGTCCGCTGTCGGTAAGCGATGGAGCAGAAGATTAGGATGGTCGTTGCGCAAAGCAGCATATAAAATCCCCGGCAACAGATCTCCTACTGGCTGGTCGCTTGCGGGTTCGAACTGTACCTGCCAGATTGCTTCGATAAGTGGTTCTTTGTTGAGGCGTTTGGGGATTGGGTTCATCTCAGGCTCCAGTTTTTGAAAGTTCTACAAATGGCGACAGCACCTCAAGCAGCGAAAGACCACCATGGGTCAATGTCGGGTAACCACCTTGACTCTTCCACTTCCAGCGACCAACAGCCAGAAGGTGAGAGCCATGCACACTGTTGATCCGAAGAGCTACGGGCGGCACAAAAGGCCCAATCTCACCGGTGGTCGTGCTGCGCCCACTGGCGAAAGTTTTCTTGAGAAACTGGCCCACGTCGCCATCCGCATCGGAGAAATAACCGGTAGCGGCGTAGCCGTGGTCAGAGGTGATGACCAGACGCCGTCCAGTGGCCAATCTTTCAACGAAGGACCAGAAGTCGTCGCTACTGAGTTGCATTGCAACGTCGCGTGCCAGCATATCCATGCCTTGGCCTGCACCCGAACCTTCGTGAATCTTGCTGTCTGGCCAATGATGCCAGAACACCCAGTTTGGAGTGCTGTTGATCATTGCCTCGCAGTCCTTCCATGGCATATCGGCGCACTCGGTGTACGCCGGTTGTAGCTTGTGTGCAAGGCCACCGCCATTATTTTGCAACTGGCTGCGGTTACCAAATCCAAGAGCCTGGGCGAACTCATTGGTTTCACTAGGCAGCTCGGAGGCGTTCACCGACACCTCGTTCAGGGTGAAGCTGCGTTCCTTGGCACCCTGTAAAAGCCATGGCAACTCTCGCAGCGACAGACCATCAAGGATCAGTACCGCCTTGGCACTGTAAGGTTCAGCCCACCAGCGTGTAAGCCGAACCGAGGTGCGCTCAACCGCATCACCAAACGAGTGCCATAGATCCCAAGCGCTGCCGCAAAGAGCGTGATCAAGGAGGCCGACCTCGCGGTCGCGCTTGGTAACTTCGCTCGATGCGCTGTTTGAGGATAGAGGCTTGGACGCAATCTCAACGGCTTTGTTGATGATGACTCGCCATGCCTCTTCGGCTGTGCCTTTGGTCAGGCTGTGCAGCATCTCAGCGTCAAGTGTCATCAATTGTCCTCCTTTTCAAGGCTGAGTTCGAAAGTCAAGCCATCTGGCAGCTTTTTGAGCAATTCTTTGAGCTGGGCACCCGTGGCAGATGACACCTTGATTGAGACTGCGGCAACCTGAGTGGCAGGGCCAATGCCCCATCCTTCAAGCTTGCCGATGAGGTTTAGAGGCGATGTTGGCGGGTTATTTAGAGCAATGCGAGGTTTGTTGTTGCTGCCTGTCGAACCACCACCGAAAATGCCTCCACCACCGGGATGTGGTGTGAAGCCTCCAGATGACGTAGTCCCGCCAGGAGTTGGTGGTTTCGGTGCTCCTCCTCCAGAGAGGCTACTGCCACCATCGCCACCAGTGGACGGCGACACGGGGCATATGGTGCCGCCCGTAGAGGGTACAGCGGAAGGCTCCAGTAGAAACACCTCGTCAAGCTGGCGTCCGGTATAGGAGAGCTTGGGACGGAGGCGTTTCCAGGCCGAGTCTTCGTCCTCTCCCGGCTGGGCCTGCAGAAACTCCAGACCGCGCAGATTGATTGCAACCTTTCCTCGTGCGCACAGCCGCAGGATTCGCTCTTTCATCGATGTTTCGCCAAGCCAGGGAATGCAGTCCTGACCTGCGGGACGCGGCTCCTGCAATTCTCGTAACAGCTTGCCAACAGATGAATTGTCGGCAGCAGCCTCTAACACAAGGCTCTCAAAATCCTCGGGAACGAACAGGTCGTTGACAAGGGATTCTTCGATACTCTCCGGTATCTGCGCACCTTGTTTTTTCAGACTCTCAACACTGAACAGGCATTGACTTGGATCAGTGAAGTTCCACCGTTGAAGAACTGCAAAGCGGTCAAAGCGCTTTTTGAGCATATCACGCAGTTCGTTTTGATATTTTGTATGCAGCTTTTTGTACTCGGATCTCTGACTGCTCCATTCCTGCGCTTTCATCACGGCGCGCGCCAGAATCAATAGATCTCGATCCTGGAACGCATTTGGGTATCCTGCGCGAGGTAGCAAGAACCGGACAGTATTGCGCCGTTTTTGCAGATGGTCCTTGAGCCATCGGCCAAGTTGCTGATTGAGATTGTCTGGATCTGCTGGTAAGACCAAAATAGGCAAACGGTCGTCCCATCGCTCAGGCTGCTCGGATTCATCCAACGTCGTCCAGGGGGATGACGTCCAGGACTTTGGCAGAACGATTACGCGAGAAGTCTTGGCCACTTCTTCTGTGCCACTAATGACATAGCGGACTTCCCTGGCGAGATGGGCAAAATCCGAGTGATCGGAGAACAATTTATCGTTGCGAGCGCAGGCCATCAATTTGGCCTGTGGATTTTCTTCCTCGCGAAAGACCATCCTGGAACCGTCTTGGTGGATGTTAAAGCTGTTTTCGACAACAGTTGCCAATTCAACCTGAAAGGCGTTGTCGTCGATGGCGTCGGTACGAGTAACATCGGCCTGCAGTGTTGCTGGCTCAGCACCAGCAAGGTTACCTACAGCAATAGAACGGAGCCACAACGCGCCCACAATTTCTTGCAAGTGAAGAGCAATTCTAGCATGATTGGTAACAGCTTCCGTGACCGAGATGATGTTCTGCTGGGCTTTTGCACGTAATGTGCGGTGGTGCATGTTAGAGACCGAATCCAACAAAGCACCGATACCAGAAGCGTCATCGTCCAATCGAAAATCAGCCGCTGTAAGAACTGGGGAAACTTCACCGCGACTCTTGTAGAGGCTGGCCAGAATGCGAATCATATCTCGCGTTTCTTGCGCATCTGTGGCAATCAAGACTTGCTCTTCGAGGAGACGGAGCAGATGAGGAGCGAAAGGCCAAGACACAAGAAACTCACGCCGTTTGCGATCATGATCCGATGAAGAGATATCCATTAATCGCAGATATTCTGCAACGTGCGTGGAGACCAGCTTGTCAATCTCTGACTTCGCGATCTGCAGACGATTTTCAAACAAGCGGTGAAGCAACATGCGACGGCGATCCTGTTGAACCAACTCCGGGTTCCCTCCTGCCATAAAATCAATGGCTACCGGATTGACCCGATGAACTTGCTGATAGGCATCACTACCACCGTTGCGTACCGAGATTACCAAAACCAGCAGCTCTGGTCGTTCTTTGGCGATCTCTGATAGAATTTGAATAAAATTGAAAGCCCAGTTCTTCCAAGGGTATTGTTTGGTATTGGTCAGGCCATCGTACCATGTCTGGAATTCGTCCAGCAAAAGAATCGTTGGAGTATGCTGCAGCAGCTCAAGGATCAACTTATCAGAAGGAATATCGGTTTTAGTCGCCCCCATTCCTTCCCATTTACCTTTAATGTAGGTGCCGTGAGGATGGCATTCGAAAAGCACATCCCACAAAAATTTGTATCGCTGTCGGTGTAGGCTCTCTCCAATCACCAACATCTTATCACGTAGTGCAATTTTACCGATATTTGGAGTGTTAAGCGTTTTTGCCCAGGAACTGAGCCATGTGCAGGTTGATGCAGGATCGTTGACCGCATGATAAAGCGCAGCCATCAGATGGGACTTGCCAAGACCACGTTCACCAATGACTACCACAGGCCGTCCTTGGTTTGGACCAATCGCTTCTATACCTTTCAGAAGGTCATGAGTCGGATAAGTGATCTCCAGAAATTGTTGTGCTGGAATCTCCGTGGCACCAGTATGGCTATCATTGGAAAGCTCAATGGCTGTACCCTTCAGGCGTTTTCCTAGAAATTCCTGTCGCAATTTAAGGTTTAGCATCAGATGTCCCTCTGGGGTGTCCCGTTTATTTTGGTATGCAAGAACATACACTCTTCCTGTTCAATAAAAAGGTTTGATCTGTCAAATTTGTTCATAGAGATACCTCATCGACTGAGCAATCTTTGGAAAAGTCGCCAGAAAACCCAGGCGCGATGACCAAGCCTTCCACCCCATATAATGTTGGCCGGTTCCTGAGCCATAGATGGATCTCGGCCCCTTCAAGGTGGTGATCCTCCGAACAGTCCACGTTCCAGCGCCGGAGTACATAGCCCGCTACGGCGGCCCGGACATTGACCGTCAGCACCCCATCCTTCATGGCATACTCATGGGAGATGGTCTCCGGGTGCTTCAGCTTCGGGTGGGGGGCAATCTCCATGGTCACGATGCGGTTCCACTGGATGTCCGCCTCTCGTGTCTCATGCTCAGGAAATTTTTCCTCATCCATGAGCTTCGGCCCACTCATGCGGTTGATGACGAAATCCGAGAATCGCTTGCGTTTGCGATCATAGCCCCTCACATGCCAGCGCAGGCCGTTGTCTACCAGGGCGTAGGGAACAATCTCCTTGCGCGTGGCACCATTGCTTAAGGATCGATACGTCAACCTTACCGCCCGCCGCAAGTGAATGGCTCTGGTCATGGCAGCCAACACGTCTATTTCCGGCGTGTTCAGGTGGGTAGGCAGATCACATGCAATGAGCGGTCGGCCTGTGCCGATAAAATCGTCACCCATTCCATGCGCGATGGCCACCATCGCCTGCGAAACATCAAACGAGAATAGCGGTTTGAAATGTTCCGTTGGCTGGTAGCTGCGTACTCGGTATTCATACTGAATGTTACCTGGGGCCAAGTCCCGGTAAAGCCTGATATCCCGAGTGCCAGCGGCATCCTTTACCCCGAACCGATTGACGATATCATACCGGTTCACCGCACCCAGAAAAAAAGCCCGGAATTCCAGATAAAACAGTCGCTCCCGCTGGATCTGGGACAGACCATCAAGTTTGGATGCCATCATGGTGCCGCTCGCTTGTTTTCGCATGAGTCTACCGTCATGCTGTATCATATGCAGATTTCCTATAGCGCGTCAATTTGATTTCCTGATAGGATGTCTGCAAGTGGAAAAATTACCTCCTGAATTTTTTGGAGGCGGTGCCAACCTCGACCGCTGTGCTTGAGTTGGCTGACAACCGATGCTATAAATAAAGAGATAATTGCTTTAAAGATGGAGCCGCCACCAGTTATGAAGAAAAAGATAACACTTGGCGAGCCAACTGCCGAGAAAACAGGCACCAGCCCTTCGGCCAGTGGCCCTGCCGGATCCCTCTTCGAGGGGCAGGTAGCTGCACATTATCTGCTGACAATGCTTGCAGAGGCTGATCCACGGGGTCTGCCAGGAGTATTGATCGAGCGCATTGAATTGCAACGCGCTGGAGAAGGCTATCCCCTTGACGACGTGATCATCCACGGTAAAACGAAAACCGGAGATCCGGCTTGTCTCGAAATCCAGGTAAAGCGCACGATTACTTTTGCGCCCAGCGACCTTGTATTCAAAAAGGTTGCAGGGCAACTCGCCCGGGCATTCCAAACATTTGATCTCAGCCAGCAGCGACATCAGTTTGCTGTGGCGACTGAGCGCACCTCCTTCAAAATTACCGGCCCCTATCAAGATGTGCTGCGCTGGGCGCGGGAAATCGGTTCGGCATCGGTTTTCTTCGGTCGGCTCAACAGTCAGAATGTCGGCAATGACGATATGCGGAATTTTGTCAAGACATTGCGCGCCCATCTTCAAAGCAATGGGTGTTCTGGCGACGATGAAACCGTATGGCAACTCTTGCGCCGCTTTCAAATACTGACTTTCGACTACGACGCTCCCGGTTCTGAATCACACGAACTGGCGGTCGAACGGGCCCGGAACCTGCTTGTCCCAGTTGATGCCTCGCGGGCCAACGCCTTATGGCAAGTCTTGATAGCTACCGCAATCCGGGTCGCCGCTACGGGGGGCGACATTGATAGAAGCAAGCTCCTGAATGAAATTGCGAACGACGCTTTCCATTTGACCGGCACGCGCCGCAATCGGGAGTCGCGCAAATCACTGGCCGATGCTGCTCGTCTCGCGGCCATGGATCTAAGCGGGAGCATTGCGGGAGTAACCTTGGCACGCTCTGCCCAGCTCGACTCTGTGCGGCAAGCGCGAGATCAGGGGCGATATATTGAAATTCGTGGCGGGCCTGGAGTTGGCAAGTCTGGTCTTTTAGGGATGATTGTCGACCAATTGCTCACCGAAGGATGCGCTATTGTCCTTACACCGGAGCGAACACCCTCAGGGGGATGGCTCACCTTCAAGTCCGACCTTCAAATCGAGGGTGGGCCTGAGGCGTTTCTCTCCGATCTCGCCAGCGACGGCGGCGCAGTTCTGTTTGTTGATAGCATTGATTTTTTCGACGATCCCGGCAAGCGCACCACAGTCACTGATCTTGTCCGGGCTGCTGCTTCAGTTCCAGGCTTCCATGTCATTGTCACGGCCCGGACTGACTTCGACAAAGACGAGCCAAACTGGTTGCCACCAGATGCCCTGGAAGGGATCGGTCGTGCTCATCCGGTCATCCTCGATGAGCTTGGAACCGAGGAGATAGAGGAACTCAATGTTACTGCACCCGCTCTCCGTGCATTGCTCGCCGACGGTCATCCTGCTCGTGCCGTTGCCCGCAACCTCTTCCGACTGTCGCGCATGCTCGAAGTGGGCCAAACCGATCAACTCCGTTCGGAGGTGGATCTACTCGAACGATGGTGGACAACAGCCGATGGTCCGCACAAGGATCAACGCGATCGGAAACGACTGATTGCCGATCTTACCGACGCTATCCTCGCGGGTAGTAACCACCTGGAGATTCGAACGCAATCATCTGCCGTGGATGCGCTCATTGCAAGCGACACTCTCCGCGAACCAAGTCTGGACCGATTCGTGTTTCGTCATGACGTCTTGCGCGAGTGGGGCATTGCGGCGCGTCTGCACGACACGCCGGACAAGATTGATCAGCTTCCATTTACACGCGCAATACCCGCGTCTTTAGCGCGAGGAGTTGAGTTGGCCGCCCGCTTTGTGCTGGAGCGGTCTGCGGATGGTCAAGCATGGGTCGAGTTTCTCAACTGCGTCAGTCGCGATGGATCCCACGCATCGTGGCGGCGATGGTCGCTTCTCGCGATTCTTCGTTCTGAACTCGCATCCATACTCTTGGATCGTGCGTCCGTGTCACTGATGGAGAATGATGGGGCACTACTACGAGAATTGATCCGCACAACACTTGCCGTTGAGTCACGCCCTCTCGTTGAAACTCTCGCCAAGTTTGGGGCGAATACATCGGGGGTTCCAGCCAGCATCTTTGGACCCAGCAACGGCTCTTGGGCGATGCTGACGTTATGGTTGTTGGAGAAGCAATCCCAGTTGCCGCTTCGTGTGATTCCTGACGTTGTCGAGCTATTCCAAAGCCTCTCCGTGTCCATGTTCTTTGTGGACCCCCTTACGCCTAAAATGGCGATCACGCTGGCCGATTGGCTGGAGGAGATTGAAAACGCTCAGGAGTATCATCCGCTCGCAGCCAATCAACCGCGATTTGCGGGTGCATTCCAGTATTACGACTTGCAAAAGCTGGCTGATGACGTCCGGCAGGCATTCCTTCTTATGGCCGCCCGCGTGCCCGATCGGGCGCAAAGCTATTTGCGCCGTCTGCTCGGACGGCGAAATCCAGATTATGCGATCAAAAACATTATGGGGTTTCGCGGTTCATTGGCGCAGGCAGCGCCCGCTGAACTCGTGGATGTCACCTTGGCCGGACTGATCCCGAAGAATGGCCGGAGACGCAGGAGCGCGATCCGAAACGACACATTCACACAGCTTGATCACGACTTTCTGCCGGACTTGCCCGCGCGGGGGCTGTTTCTCGATCTGCTGAACGCTGCGCCCGAGCATGGCCTAAGCCTCATCCGGCGTCTGGCTGATCACGCGATCACCGTTCGGACTGGTGGGAAGGAGCCAAGTGGCGACGGCTTTGTACTCGTTTTTTCGACTGGGCCGCGATTCTTTCCATGGGAACGCTCCTACTTCTGGTCGCGCCAAGCTGATGGCTGCTATGCGGTTGAGTCCAGTCTGCTCGCGCTGGAGGCATGGGGCCACACGCGAATCGAGCGTGGGGATACGCCCGATCAGGTCATCTCCGATATTCTGGGCCCGGAGGGATCACCAGCAGCCTTCCTGCTTGTCGCGGTCGATCTCCTGATTTCCCACTGGCCAAAAACAATGACCGTAGCCATCCCGTTTCTCGGTTCTCCCGAGTTACTATCGATTGATCGAACTCGCCAGAATTATGACATGATGCCAGGAACTGATCTTGGCGGCTGGGGTGCAATCGGACCAAAGGAGCCGGACGGACCAATTCGGCTTGCCGACCTCAAGAAGCGGCCCTCCCGCCGCTACGCGCTTGAAGGGGTGCTTGCGACTTTCGCTTTCGCCGATGCGGCCGATCGCAATGCGCTCCACGCCCTGCTTTCTGACGCATCGGCGCGTCTGGGGCTGCCCGAGCCGGGCGACTCTTTTGCCGACCCAAGGTTTATGGCGCGCCACGCCCTCAGCATAATTGACCCGGCGAACTGGCCGTCCATTGAAGGCAGGCGCGCTTATGTTTCGCCGCCGGAGGAGGCTCAACATATCGGGGTACTTCAGAATAAGCACGCCCCGCAGGCGATGGATGTCTGGATTGACGCGGCAATTCAGAACGCCTTGGAAGACAGCACTAAGTCAAGTCCCGAACTCGCGGAACACGCTGTCGCTTCTGCCCAACGCCTCTCAACTGTGTCTGACACTCCGGAGGACGCCCTGCGCTCGCGAACGAACGCGATTGTCTCGGCTGCGATGATCCTCGCCCGCGATGGTGCCGATGCGCTGCTTGATCAGCACGAGGAGTGGGCACGGGACGTGTTCGCGCAGGCGTTTGCCAGTAAGGATGATGTCACGGGCTCGTGGATGCGTGACAGCATCCACTTCAATCCGGTCGCAATTGCAACCCTCGGCCTCATACATCTGTGGCGTCGGCGCAGTCGCCAAGAGGATCGCGACGCGCTGCTTCAACTCAGCGGTCGCGACGATCCCCTCGCGGCCCAGGGTTTCGGTGCCGGCCTTGAGGTTATCCGCAGAATCGATCCGCGTCTTGTGCGGGCACTGCTGCGTTGCGCGTTGACAGCCATGATCCGGCCAAACCATGACTGGAATACACCAGAGGACACAAAAGAGGCATGCCAAACACAACATCGCGAGTGCGTGGCAGCGGCTATACGATCCGAGACGGCTTGGCTGAACGGCGACGGGCCCGAGCCAGATTGGCCTCTATTTCCGCCTTGCATGATTTCGGTCCGGCGATCTCTCAGGTTCGTCGGGAACAAGGCCGACGAACGGCCCTCCCAAGCCTTACGGCAGAGCGAACAGCTCTGTTCGCAGAGGGCCTCCTTGTGGCTTCGACAGCTAACGCGCGGCTTCGATGTCGTTGATCTCTCCTGGATCGTGAGTTTCGTTAATGCTTGCGCCGACTGGACTGTTGCGGCAAACGGTGCCGGGTTCGAACCGGATGCCGAGATCGACAGCCGAATGGACGAGTGGAACAACGTATTCTTCTCTCTTCTGGCCAGTGCCTTCACGCGCATGGCACCCAACGAGGCCGTCGCCCATGTCGCGCGCGCGGCATCCGTTCCCGACAAGTCCTTCTTCGACATCGCCAGTGAACTCGTGCCCGCGATTGACCAAGTCTTCTTCAACGGGTCCGGTCTTGATCTTGGCACAACATTGAGACTGCGTACCCTGCTCGCCAATCGCCTGTTTGACACCGTCGGGTGGCAGCGGGAGTGTGATAGGTCAGAGTTGTCTGTCGAGAACCGCATCGGCCCGGTAATTGCCGCGCTCTGTTTTAATCAGCACAACTTGGTCAGCAAATCCTCCTGCTACCTGCTCGCCAGAGGGATCGATCTGGTTGATCCGTTTCTTCCCGATCTGGCGCGGTTGATTGAGAAGGGGCCGGTTCCGTTTACCGGGTTTCTGGTTATGAACCTGCTTGAAGTGTCACCAAGGCCCGCTCACTTGCCGTTTGCATTGTCGAGCATGCTCACGTGGCTCCAGCGACAGCCAACCAACACGCAGCTTTGGGTCGACAGCGGACTTGGCGCGCGTTTGGCGAAGTGGCTGGAAAAGGTCTTGGAGATCGACAGTGGACTCTGTTCGGTATCCCATCCATCAAGGCATCAAATCGATGATGTCCTCGCACGTCTGGTGCAGGTTGGGGTTGCGCAGGCTCATCGTATCGAGGAGCTGCTTGTCAGTACGTCTGAGTCAATATACAAATGAGTCAAAATACGAATTCTTGCTCACACATCTTGCTACCCAAGCGAGAGTTGAACCCGGATCCAATATTGTTGACCTGCTCCGGGAAAAAATATTGAATAGGTGCAAAAATGCTTTTAAGATCATGATGTTTAAGATCACATAAAGCATTGGTTGAGCGAGATGCCTTCAAACTTTTCTCCATGCCGCACCGCAACAAAAGGTGGAGAATTTGGTTTGGAAATCCCATTTTGGTTCACCATTCAAGTTTCACAAGGTATTCTCAGCACAAAAGCCGCCCTTTCAGAGCGGCTTTTTTTGTGGGAAAAATCCCAATATTTTAAATAGATAGCCAAACCGGTTTGGAAACGTACTCGGTCTGGAACTGGACCGGCAGGAGTCGAAAAACGGCCTTTCTCCCTTTTCCCTGGCGACATTCTCCAAAAGCTATGGACCGTTCATATGAAGTGGCCTAGAATTTTGGACCGAACTTTCGCCTTAAAAATCAACAAACAAGCCTGACCTGTTTTTTTGGGCGGTTTGTGCAAAAAGATGGTCGGCAACAGGAGTCAAAC
>JADFWP010000038.1 GCA_015234115.1 Magnetococcales bacterium | reverse complement strand
CCTGGGGGAAGAATCCCCCAGACCCCCTCTTTGTCTTTCAATCGTGTCGCCATGACTGCTTTGTGCCCGGAAAATGCATGTCCTTAAGCTGGTTGCGGTTTATGAGGTTACCGCTTTGAATATAATTGACGTTCAGATCATGATTCCCTATGCTGGATATTCATTCTGCTGGGGTGTCATGGTCAGGCCGTTTTTTCCTGCCATGCGGTGCCGCTTCATTCAGGAGTCGCGCAATGAATATTCTTAAAAAGATCAAGCTTCAGACCCAGATCTGGTTGTTGCTGTGCCTCTCTCTGGCCAGCATGGTGACCATCAGCGCGCTGACCGTGCTTGACGAGCGGGAAGCCATGATGGAAGACCGGCGCACCAAAACCCGCAACCTGGTGGAGACTGCCCATTCGCTGCTGGTGTATTATCACGAACAGGAGACCAAAGGCACCCTGAGCGCGGATGCCGCCCGTCTGGCAGCCAGGGAAGCGGTGAAGACACTCCGGTTCGGAGACAAGGATTATTTCTGGATCAACGACTTCAAACCGGCGATGGTCATGCACCCCTTCAAGCCGGAATTGGACGGCAAGGATCTGTCGGCCAACAAGGATCCGGCCGGGACGTTCTTGTTCGTGGAGATGGCCAAGGTGGTGCGCGCCCAGGGGGCGGGGTTTGTTCCCTATCTCTGGCCGCGACCGGGCCAACAGGTGCCGGTGGCGAAAATCTCCTATGTCAAAGGGTTCGAACCCTGGGGCTGGATCGTCGGCTCCGGGATCTACATCGACGATGTGGAGGCGATGATCCAGAAACGTGTCCGGGAGATCGCCACCCTGACCGCCTCGCTGATGGTTTTCATGGGGTTGATCACCCTGGCCATGACCCGATTGATCAATACCCAACTGGGGTGTGATCCGATGATCATCCACGAGACCGCCACCCGCATCGCGTCGGGTCATCTGGATATTTCGGAGGGAAAATACAAGGACTGTCGCACGGGTGCGCTCGCGTCGCTCCAGGCCATGGCGCGTCAGCTCCGGAGCACCATTGCCGAAGTGCGCACCATTGCCGGAGAACTGGTCCACAAGGGACAGGAGTTTTCCGCCAATGCCGATGCCATCTCCGCAGGGGGACAGGCCCAGGATCATGGACTGGCCCAGACCTTCCAGGCCATGGGCGAGATTGCCGCCACCACCCGGCGCAATACCGACAACGCCTCCGAAACGGGTCAGATCGCGGCCCAGGTGGCCCAGGATGCTGAAAAAACCGGTGAGGCCGTGGCGCGTGCGGTGCATGCGATGCGGGAAATCGCCGACAAGATCTCCATCATCGAAGAGATTGCCCGTCAGACCAATCTGCTCGCCCTGAATGCCGCCATCGAGGCGGCCCGCGCGGGGGAGCATGGCAAAAGCTTTGCCGTGGTCGCCTCCGAGGTGCGCAAACTGGCCGAACGCAGCCAGGGCGCGGCGGGCGAGATCATGCAACTCTCCTCCGGCACCACCCAGGTGGCCGAAGAGGCCGGGGTGATGTTGCACGATCTGTTGCCCAATATTCACAAGACCGCGGCACTGGTGCAAGAGATTGTCGCCTCCGGCTCCGAACAATCCGGCCATGCGGACCGGGTGCTTGAATCCCTGAAAGAGCTGGTGGAGATCAGTCACCGCAACGCTTCGGCCTCGCAGAACATGGCGCGGGATTCCGACACCCTGCGGGAGTACGCCGAACGGCTGGAAGAGGTGATCGCCTTCTTCCGGGAGTGAGGCGCCAGGCGTGTGGCGGTCATGGACAAGGGAGGGGAAATGGGGGTAGGATTGTCCTTTCCCTATACGAGTCTCCATGAAGCAACCGTACGTTCCGGAACTGTCGATCATGCCCCTTCAACCCGATCTTTCGGACTCGCTGGCCATCATGATCCGGGCCGCCCATGAGGCCGGTGCGGGCATCATGCGCTATTTTCGTCCGGGTCAGACCGTTCTGGCCAGCGCCGAGGTGCGCGACAAGGGATTTGACAATCCCCTGACCAAGGCCGATCTGGAGGCCGATGCCCTGCTGCGGGAACGGCTGTTGACCGCGCATCCCGGCTGCGGCTGGCTTTCGGAAGAGACTGTGGATCATCCGGACCGGCTCGATCATGAGCGGATTTTCGTGGTGGATCCCATCGACGGCACCAAGGAATTCATCGTCGGTCTGCCCCAGTTCGCTCTTTCGCTGGCATTGGTGGAGCAGGGGCGTCCGGTGGCGGCCTGCATTCACAATCCGGCCACCCGCGAGACCTTCACCGCCATTGCAGGACAGGGCGCCCGGCTCAACGATCAGCCGGTACGCACCAGCCTTTACCGGGAACTTTCGGGCGCTTCCTGTCTGGCGAGCCGTTCGGAGACCGCCCAGGGCGACTGGGAACCCTTCCTGAGCGAATGGCGCATCACTGTCATGGGTTCCATTGCCTACAAGCTTGCCCTGGTCGCCTGCGGTCGCTTCGATATGACCTTCACCCTCTCTCCCAAGAACGAGTGGGATTTCTGTGCCGGGGCGCTGCTGGTGACCGAGGCCGGAGGCCGGGTCACCCGTCACAGCGGCGAACCGTTCCGTTTCAACCGGCCCGATCCCATGGTACGGTCGGTGGTGGCCACCAATGGCCCACTGCACGATCCCCTGTTGGTCCGGCTGCGCCACATCCCGTTGGCCCCGGACCGTTATCGGACGGACATCAGCAAACCGCGCTGCAAGGATATTTCGCCATGAATCGTTACGACGTTTACGGTATTGGTCATGCCCTGGTGGATACGGAGGTCAACGTGACCGACGACTTCCTGAAACAGGCGGGACTGACCAAAGGCACCATGACCCTGATCGACGAAAACCGTCGCGTCCAACTGCTCGAACAACTCGGCGCGGCGCAACGTCACCGTTCGTGTGGCGGTTCGTCGGCCAATACCCTGATCGGTCTGGCGCAACTGGGAGGTCGGGCGTTTCATTCCAGCCGGGTGGCCCATGACGAAAACGGGCTTTTCTTTGCCCGCGACATGCAGACCAATGGCGTGGACAACGATCTGGATCATCGTCCGGTTGCCGGGACCACGGGTCAGTGTCTGGTGTTGATCACCCCGGACGCGGATCGCACCATGTGTACGCATCTTGGCGTTTCGGAAGGGTTTTCCATGCAGGATCTGGCCCCGGAACGGCTTGCCGCAGCCCGGTGGCTCTATGTGGAAGGGTATCTGGTCACCTCGCCGAGCGCCCGCCAGGCGGCCATCGAGGCAGTGCGGCTGGCACGCAGACAGGGCGTCAAAATCGCCTTGACCTTCTCCGATGTCAGCATGGTAGAATTCTTCCGCGATGGGCTGGAAGAGATCATGGGATCGGGTGTGGATCTACTGTTCTGCAATCTGGCCGAGGCGCTGAAATACGCCCAAACCGATGACCTGGAACACGCCAAAATCCGTCTGGCCGAAAAAAGTGCCTCCTTTGGCATCACCCTGGGTGCGCAAGGCGCCCTGATCCGCATCCAGCAGGAGGAGCGGCTCATTCCAGGCATTCCGGTTCAGGCCATCGACGCCAATGGCGCGGGCGATCTGTTCGCGGGTGCCCTGCTTTATGGTCTGACCCATGGCTTTTCCCCGGAACGGGCCGGTCAACTGGCCTGTCGGGCTTCGGCCCTGCTGGTCACCCGGCATGGAGCGCGGCTGACGCGCGATCAAACCTTGAATGTCTTGAACAATCTGGATTGAATCATGGTCGTGAAATCCAAATCCTCAGGCGGGCCCCGTGACCGACGGACCAACTCGCGCGTGGATTTTCAGCAGGAGTTGCTGCTCAAGGATGACAGGGGCAACGCCTATCGTGGCTTCCTGGGCGATATCAGCCTGCGGGGCATGCGGTTTTTGTGCGACGATCTTCCGGCCAAAGGGGCGATGGTAACGGGTTCTTTGGTATTGGGCAACCTGACCTTGCCGTTCAAGGGGTTGGTGATCCACGCCCAGACCGATCGTGGGGCGGCCATTCGGTTTCAGGAGATGGATGTGGAGAGTTTCAGCCATTTGCGTCGTCTGGTCTCGTTGAATCTGGGGGATTCGGACGCCATCGACGACGAATTTCTGGCCGCCCTGTGATCGCCGGGATCTATCCGATTCTGGACGCGGCGTGGATGGCCAGGACCGCTGCCGTACCGGAGGCGATTGCGCGTCATCTGGCTTGTCTGCCGATTGGTTGTGTGCAATTGCGCGCCAAGGGGGAGGATGAGGGGAGCGCTCTGGCTTTCATGGCATCGTGGAGCGCGGCCTTGCGGACTCATGCTCCGCACATCCGGGTGGTGGTGAATGACCGGGTGGACTGGGTGGTCCGGCTTGGGGCGGACGGGGTGCATGTGGGCCAGGAGGATGCGGCGGTGGCGGTGTGTCGCGCGCAACTGACGCCCGGGCAGTGCATCGGTCTTTCGACCCATACGTTGGACGAGATTCGTCTGGCAGAACAGGTCGGGGTCGAGTATGTCGGTTTCGGGCCGATCTTTGCGACCGGCACCAAAAGCGATGTCCGCGCGGAGCAGGGGGTGGCGCAACTGGCTGCCATCGTCTCTCAGACCCGATTGCCGGTGGTGGCGATTGGCGGCATCACGCTGGAGCGTCTGCCCGTCGTGGCGCAAACCGGGGTGGCCGCAGCCGCGA
The DNA here is from genome assembly GCA_015234115.1 of Magnetococcales bacterium. Classification (GTDB taxonomy): domain Bacteria; phylum Pseudomonadota; class Magnetococcia; order Magnetococcales; family Magnetaquicoccaceae; genus Magnetaquiglobus. Next base: position 21,869 of record JADFWP010000038.1, on the reverse strand, counting down.
TGATCAGTGCCTTGTGGCAGCCGGATTGGATGGGGCGATTGGAGCAGGCGTGCCGGATCTGGCAGGAGTCATCGATCAAGCGGAACCATTGAAAAAAAAGAGGGGGTCTGGGGGACGAATCCCCCAGACCCCCTCTTTTTTTTCAATGGGTTAATCTTGGAATGGTCGCCGTGTGGCAAGGATCACTGCTCGAAGTTGACCTCTTCGACCACGCGGGTCACTTTTTCCTGACGTTCGGCAGCGGTTTTGCAGCTGATGCACAGATCCGTGACCGGGCGGGCCTCCAGGCGGCGCAAGCCAATCTCCACCCCGCACTCTTCGCAGTAGCCATATTCGTTTTCTTCGATGGCTTCGATGGTGCGTTTGATTTTGGAGATGAGTTTGCGTTCCCGATCCCGGGTGCGCAACTCGAAGTTGCGATCCGTCTCCAGCGAGGCGCGGTCGGTCGGGTCGGCGAAGATGGCTTTTTCTTCGGTCATGATGTTGACCGTCTTTTCTGCCTCTTCCAGCAGTTGCTTTTCCCATTCGAGCAGCAGATTGCGGAAAAAAGCGCGCTGATTGGGACACATGAACTCCTCGTCTTCGGAGGGTCGGTATCCTTCAGGAAGTTGAATATCGGCGATTTTCATGTTACACTCTCCATGCGAATAAAGACATGCGCAACCCTAGCAAAGTACCGGAGAAAAGTCAATCCTGATCCGCAGGATTCCGGGGTTGGATTGTCGATTTTGGTATGTGTGGACAGGGTGCAAGCGATTGGGAATTGTTACGGTTTTTATGCGGCGTCCGTTGCTGTGGCGCCGATGGTTCGGGGGGGCTTGCCGACCCGCGCGCGACCGGTTGACGGCATGCGGCGACTGGGGGTGGGGTTTTGTCATTTTGATGGTTGACTTTTGATGCTGGATGGACATCATATCATGAATTTTTATGGCAGAGCTTGTGATTTCAGCGCACGGCCCTGTGATCGACCGGCAGGTGCCACGCCTCCATTCCTGGACCATTTCTTTTAAGAGTGTTCGCATCGGAAACCATGTCTTCAGCCGTCAATGAACTCTCCCTCTCCCGCCTGCTGGTGGTCTCGTTCATTCTGACCATTCTGGTGGGCGCTTTTTTGTTGTGGTTGCCCGTCAGTCGGCTGGATGGCGTGGCGCCGGTCTCCTGGGTGGATGCCCTGTTCACCTCGACTTCTGCGGTTTGTGTCACCGGGTTGACCGTGCGGGATACCGGAACCACCTTTTCGCTGTTCGGCCAGGTGGTGATCATCGTTTTGATTCAGGTCGGAGGATTGGGTTTTCTCACTTTTTCGACCTATTTTCTGAGTCGTTTTTATGACCGCAAGCAAGGTCTCGGCGCGCAACATCGTCATCTGTTGGAAATTTCCCACGGATCGGTGGACACCATCCATCCTGCGCAGTTGTTGCGTGCCATCTTTCTGTTCACCTTTGCGGCGGAACTGGTGGGTGCGTTGTTGCTGTTCGTGCGTTTTTCCGAGACCCATCCTGCGGCGCAGGCCGGTTGGGAGGCGGTTTTCCATGCCATTTCAGCCTTCTGCAATGCCGGGTTCGGACTCTTTGAAGACAACCTGATGGGGTATCGCGCGGATCCATTGGTCAGTGGCACCATCATGACGTTGATCGTGATGGGGGGATTGGGTTTTCTGGTCTATGCCGAGCTTTGGCAGTGGTTCCTGGGAAAGGTACAAAAACGTCGCCATCGGTTGTCTCTGCACTCCCGGCTGGTGTTGCGGACTTCGTTGTTGCTGATCGTGGTGGGCGGGGTGGCCATCAGCGCGCTGGAATGGGACGGGGAGGCCATGGGGGATCAACCCTGGGTGGTCATGCTGGAGAGCTTTTTCCTTTCGGTGAGCGCCCGGACCGCCGGTTTCAATTCGGTGGATACCGGTCTGTTGACCGCGCCCACGCTGTTTCTGGTTGCCTTGCTGATGGTGATCGGCGGTTCTCCGGGTTCGACCGCCGGTGGCATGAAAACCACTACCGCTGCGGTCTGTTTTTTCATGCTGCGTTCCAAGGCCTTCAACCGGCCACGGGTGGAGTGTCTGGAGCGCAGTCTGCCGGAAGAGACGGTCAACAAGGCCATGCTCGTGGTGACCGGTTATGTGCTGGCCATCATCATCGGGGTCTTTTTGTTGCAGTTGACCGAAATCGGACGCCAGCCCTTCAGCAAATTGTCCAATGATCTGTTCCTGGGCTATCTGTTCGAAACCATATCCGCTCTGGGAACCGTGGGACTTTCCGCCAACATCACCCCGACGCTTTCGAGCGGCGGCAAACTGGTGATTGTGGCGCTCATGTTTGTGGGTCGGATTGGTCCGCTGCTGGCGGCCACAGCCGTGATCGGTGGCGCCTCGAAAATTCAATATGCTTTCGCCGAAGAGAACGTCAATATTGGTTAGGGGATGGTTCGGAACATGGCAAATACTTTTCTGGTGGTGGGGCTGGGCGCTTTTGGCAGTCGGATTGCCAAGTCGTTGTACGAAGCCGGGGCCTATGTGCTGGCCATCGATGGGGAGATGGAGCGGGTCGATGCGATCCGGGATCAGGTATCGAAGGCGGTCTGTTGCAATGCCATCGATGTCAATGCGTTGCGCTCCGTGGGGGCTTTCGATGTGGACACCGCCATTGTGGCGTTGCGCAAGTTTTTCGATGCCTCGGTGCTGGTGACCCACGCCCTGCACAAAAACGGTATCCCCTATATCCTGACCCAGGTGGATAACGAGCAGCAGGCGGATGCCATTCAGATCATGGGGGCCAAGGAGATCATTTTTCCCTCCCGTGACATGGCGACGCGCATTGCCAAGCGGCTGGTCCATCCGGATCTGGCCGAAAGCATCCCGCTGGGGAACAATGCCAGCATCATCGATCTGCCTTGTCCGGAAGCGTTTGTGGGGCGCACCTTGCAGCAGTTGGCTTTGCGCACTCAATATGGCGTCACCCTGATCGGGTTGCGCATGCCCAGTACGGATGGACGCCATGCAGAGGAATTTCTGGTCAACATCTCTCCGGATCTCCAGTTGGAGGCCCGTTGCAATCTGTTGATATTGGGAACGCATGAGCAACTGGCCCGACTTTCCGCAGTCACCCAGGGCCAGGCCAGGTAAACCGCACTCACTTCGAGAGGTCCACTATTGAAAAAGAAGAGGGGGTCTGGGGGATTCGTCCCCCAGGGTTTTGACTTTAAACAAATCATTTTTACAAATTTTTTGTTTAAAGTTAAAACCCTGGGGGAGCAATCCCCCGGACCCCCTCTTTTTCTTTAATCATGTCACCCTGACCGGTTTGCCTGTGGTCCTTATTTTTCCGGCATTCGGATCACCGCCTGTCCCCCCATGTAGGGACGCAAGGCGTCGGGAATGGCCACGCTGCCATCGGCCTGGACAAAGTTTTCCAAAACCGCGACCAGCGCCCGACCCACGGCCACGCCGGAGCCGTTCAGGGTGTGGACCGGCTCCACCGCCTTGCCCTCCGTGCGGCGCAGACGGGATTTCATGCGGCGCGCCTGGAAATCCAGGGTGTTGGAACAGGAGGAGATCTCCCGATATTTGCCCTGACCCGGCAGCCATACCTCCAGATCATAGGTCTTGGCCGAGGCAAAACCCAGATCGCCGGTGCAGAGCGCCACGGTGCGGAACGGCAGTTCCAGCCGTTTGAGCACCTCTTCGGCATGACGGGTGAGGGATTCCAGGGCCGCCATGCTCTCTTCCGGTCGGGTGATCCAGACCAACTCCACCTTGTCGAATTGATGCTGACGGATCAAACCCCGCGTATCCCGACCCGCAGCCCCGGCCTCGCGGCGGAAACAGGCGGTCCAGGCGGTCCATTTCAGCGGCAGACGGGCCTCGTCCACGATCTGGCCGCGCACCAGATTGGTCAACGGCACTTCGGCGGTCGGGATCAGATAGAAGGGATCATCCCGCAGACAAAAGAGATCCTCTTCGAATTTGGGCAACTGGCCCGTACCAAACAGACTCTCCTTGTTGGCCAGAAAGGGCGGGAGAATCTCTTCGTAGCCGTGTTCGCGGGTGTGCAGATCGAGCATGAAACCGGTCAGGGCGCGGATCAACCGGGCGCCATCCCCCCGGAAGAAGGTGAACCGGGCGCCAACCGTCTCGGCGGCACTGGAAAAGTCCAGAATTCCCAACCGCTCGCCGATATCCCAGTGATTTTCGGAGGCTTCGGTCGTGGCCTCGAATTTTTCCGGCCAGGAGCGCACCACCACGTTGCCGCTTTCATCCGGCCCTTCGGGCACGCTTTCGTCCGGCAGATTGGGCAGACGGGTCAACTCGGCGTGCAACTCCTCGTCCTTGGTGCGCAAGGCCGCCTCGCACGCCTTGAGCTGCGGACCCAGCGTGCCCATCTCGGCCAGCAACTCCGAGGCATCTTCGCCGCCGGCTTTCAGGCGACCAATGGTGCGGGAAAGCTCATTGCGACGTGCCTGCAACCCTTCGGTCTGGGTGCGCAGGGCGCGCTGTTCGGCCTCCAGGGCGAAAAAGGCGGTGAGATCATGTCGTCCGCCCCGGCTTTTCAGACGGGAATCCACCCACTCGGGCCGCTCGCGAATTGTTTTCAGATCCAACATGGCTTAAAGACTCCCTTCCTCCGGCTCCATGGCCTCCGATCCTTCGACCGGCTCCATACCCTCTTCCGTTTGGGTGGCGTCCTCTTCGGATTCGGCAATGCGCGCCACCGACACCACCCGTTCTCCGCTGCTGGAGACGTTCAACACCTTGACTCCCTGGGCATTGCGACCGGTGAGCCGCACGGTCTCCACCGGGGTGCGCAACACCGTGCCCTGATCGGTGATCACCATGATCTGATCGCTCGGCGCCACCACCAGACTGGCCACCACCGGCCCGTTGCGCTCGGTGATCAGCATGCCGATCACCCCTTGCGTGCCACGGCCCTTGGTCGGGAACTTGTCCGCTTCGGTCCGTTTGCCAAAGCCGTTTTCGGTGATGGCAAGAATCTGGCAATCCGGTTCGTTGGTGAGGACATTGAGCGCGATCACCCGGTCTTCCCCTTTCAGCCGCATGCCGCGCACGCCGCGCGCCACCCGGCCCATCAGGCGGACCTGACCGGTCCGGAAGCGCACCGCCTTGCCGGAACTCGAATAGAGCAGAATCCGTCCCGGACGGGCTTCGTTCTCTTCGGATTCCTCTTCCGGCACGATTTCCGGTCCTTCGGTCGGTAACTCTTCGTCTCCGGTTGCCTCGGCAGCGGCTTCGGCCTCCAGATCCTCGGGCAGCACCGGCAGCAACGCCACCCCCACCAGATCATCCCCCTCTTGCAGGTCCACGGCGCGAATGCCGTTGGCGCGGATGTTGGTAAAGGCCGAAAGCGCGGTTTTCTTGATCAATCCCCGCGCCGTGGCAAAGAGCAGGTGCCAGTTGTCCCATTGATCCGCCGCCACCCGGGCCGGCAGGATCTGGGCGAGTTTTTCTCCCGCCTCCAGGGCGAGCAGGTTGATGATCGGTCTGCCGCGCGCGGCACGGCTGGCCAGGGGAATTTCGTAGACCTTGAGACGGAACACCCGTCCCTTGTCCGTGAAGCAGAGGATCATGTCGTGGGTCGAGGCCACGAAGAGTTGCGAGATGAAATCCTCGTCCTTGATGCCGGTGGCGCTCTTGCCCTTGCCGCCGCGTTTCTGGCTGCGATAGTCCACGGCGGGTTGCCGCTTGACATAACCGGTATGGCTCACCGTGACCACCATCTCCTCGTCGGCGATCAGGTCTTCGGCGCAGAATTCGCCCTCCTCCTCGACGATTTCGGTGCGGCGCGGATTGGCGAACATCTCTTTGATGCGGATCAGTTCTTCCTTGATGACCGTCAGCAGTGCTTCGTCCGAGGCCAGAATGGCGTTCAGGCGAATGATTTCGGTCAGGGTCTCTTCGAATTCCTGATGGATCTTGTCCTGTTCCAGCCCGGTCAGACGGTGCAGGCGCATGTCGAGAATCGCCTGGGCCTGTTCCGGGGAGAGTCGGTAGCCCCCTTCCACGAACTGGGGCGAGATGGCCAGCCCTGCATCCATGGCGCGCGCCAGCATGGCTTCGACCGGTCCCCGATCCCAGAGTTCGGCCACCAGTTGCCCCTTGGCCTCCTGGGGATCCGGCGCCTGGCGGATCAGTTCGATGATCCGGTCGATGTTGGCCAGGGCCACGGAGAGACCTTCCAGAATGTGGCCGCGCGCTTTGGCCTTGCGCAATTCGAAGAGGGTGCGCCGGGTCACCACCTGACGCCGATGGTTGATGAAGGCTTCCAGAATGCTCTTCAGACCCAGGGTCTGGGGCTGGCCGTGGACCAGGGCCACGGCATTGACCCCGAAGGTGGTCTGCATGGCGGTCTGCTTGAACAGTTGATTCAGCAGAACCTCGGTGCTGACATCCCGTTTGGTTTCGATCACCACCCGCATGCCCTGGCGGTCCGATTCGTCGCGCAGGTCCGAGATCCCTTCGATTTTCTTGTCGCGCACCAGATCGGCGATCGCCTCCACCAGCCGGGCCTTGTTCACCTGGAAGGGGAGTTCGTCGATGATGATCGCCTCGCGGCCATCTTTTTTGGTTTCGATATGGGTTTTGGCGCGCAGCACCACGGAACCGCGACCGGTCTCGTAGGCACTGAAGATGCCGGCGCGTCCCCGGATCGTGGCGCCGGTGGGAAAGTCCGGGCCGGGGATGAAGGCCATCAGGCCGCGATTGGTGAGTACCGGATTGTCGATCAAAGCGCAGGTGGCATCGATCACCTCGCCCAGATTGTGGGGCGGGATGTTGGTGGCCATGCCCACGGCAATGCCCGACGAACCGCTGACCAGCAGATTGGGAAATTTGCAAGGCAGGATTTTCGGTTCGACCAGGGAGCCGTCGTAGTTGGGGCCGAAATCGACCGTCTCCTTGTCGATGTCGGCGAGCAGTTCGCCGGCGAGACGGGTCATGCGCACTTCGGTGTAACGCATGGCAGCCGGGGAGTCCCCGTCCACGGAGCCGAAGTTGCCCTGGCCATCCACCAGGGGATGACGCATGGAGAACTCCTGGGCCATGCGCACGATGGTGTCATAGACGGCCACATCCCCGTGGGGATGGTATTTGCCGATCACATCACCGACCACGCGGGCCGATTTTTTGTAGGCGCGGTTCCATTCGTTGCCCAGTTCGCTCATGGCGTAGAGCACGCGACGATGGACCGGTTTGAGTCCGTCGCGCACATCGGGCAGGGCGCGTCCCACGATCACGCTCATGGCGTAATCCAGGTAGGAGCGACGCATTTCGTCTTCGAGATTGACGGGAACCCGTTTCGAGCTGTTGGGATCCACGGTCGGCTGTTCGATGTCCATGATACCCGCGCAAGAAGCCTTGAGAGAAAAAGGGAGGAAAACTGTCCAAGTCTACCGCTTCATGCGCTCCACCGCAACCGTCGGCGAATCGACTTGATTATACTTATGGCAAAAAAATAGGGGATTTTTGGCGTTCCGCTTCGGAATCTCCTCTTTATTTTGTAATACGCGCCCCATGACCGGTTCCTGCGCCAGGAGGATCATGCTCAAAACAGCTTCTGGTTATATTGTGGATTGGATGAAAGAATGGCTTGAATTTTTTTTCAAATTGATTGTATAAACGATACAAATGTAATGGACGATGCGGCTTGTGCTTCAGGAGTGCAGGATGACTGGATAACACAAGACAATGGTATGGATCTTTTTATCGATGTCTGTGTCATTTATTGCATGACATAGTGTTGATCGTCCGTGTCGTCATTGAAAATGATTGCGCAACGAAAGGGTCATGAGTCATATGGTCAGTCCATTCTGTTCTGAATTTCTTGTGGTGATGATCGCAGCAGACCCCATGGTTTTGGATGTGTGCAATACGGTGCTGGAGCGTATGGGGTGTCAGGTGCGGGTCATTTCCGATGATCACCTCGCCCGCGCCGGTTCTTTTATGGCGCAGAGGCCCGATCTGGTGCTGCTGGAGCTTGGATTGCCCGGCAGGAACGGTTTTGAGGTGTGCCGCCACCTGAAGGCGTTGACCCCCGAACGTGATGTGCCGGTCATTTTTATCGGGGAGGGGCACGATCCTGTCGCAAGGGAGCAAGGGTTCGCGGCGGGCGGAGTGGATTTCATCGCTCCGCCGTTGCTGGTCGCCGAGGTGACGACCCGACTGACCACCCAGTTGGCACTGGTTCAAGCCAGGAGACAACTCGACAAGGAGACCCTGCGTCGCCAGCAGGTGGAAAACGCGCTCCTGGTCAGCGAGGCCCGTTTCCGGGGGGCCTTTGCGACCGCGGCCCATGGCATGGTGCTGGTCGCGCCACAAGGACGTTTTCTCCAGGTCAATCCGGCGCTGTGCGCCATGGTCGGCTACCCGGAGCAGGAATTGCTGGGCATGGATTTCCAGGCCATCACCCATCCGGACGATCTGGAGGTCGATCTGGCTCTGGTGCATCAGGCGCTGGCGGGTGTCATCCCTGCCTTCCAGTTGGAGAAACGCTATCTCCACAAGAGCGGCGCGGTGGTGTGGGTGTTGTCGAGCGTCTCTTTGGTGCGGGACGATGCGGGACAACCGGTGCATTTCGTGGCGCACATTCAGGACATCTCGGCGCGCAAGCAGGCCGAGTTGGCACTGCTGATCAGCAACGAGCAGTTGGAGATGCAGGTCGATTGCATCAACAATATCCAGCGTCTGTTCATCGAGGAGTCCCATCCCGATGCGCTGTTTGACGCCCTCCTGTTGGAAATCCTGCGCCTGACAGCCAGTGATTACGGGTTTATCGCCGAAGTGAAACAGGATCAGGAGGGACGATCCTTCCTGCAAACCCTGGCCATCTCCAATATCGCCTGGAACGACGCAACCAGAGCCTATTATGAGGCGCATGCCCCTTCCGGATTTCAATTCACACAAATGCGCGGCTTGTACGCCGCGCCCTTTCTGAGTGGCGAGCCGGTCCTCTCCAACGATCCGGCCCATGATCCCAGAAGTTGCGGTCTGCCTCCGGGACATCCGCCGTTGCATGCCTTTCTGGGCATTCCCATCTGGAGACAAAAAGAGATTGTCGGCGTGCTGGGGCTGGCCAATCGTCCGAACGGATACGATGCCGCGCAGGTGGAATTCCTGGAGCCGCTGATCGCGACTTGTGCCCAGATTATCGAAGGCTATCGGAATCGCACAGCCAGAGCGGAAACCGAAGCCTTGTTGCGTCACAACGAACAGCAGTTGCGGGAGTCTTTTCTTTATGCCCGCAGCCTGCTCGAAGCCAGTCTGGATCCTTTGGTGACCATCAGCGCCGATGGCAAGATCATGGATGTCAATCGCGCCACGGAAGAGGTGGTCCAGTGCCGGCGCGAGGAGCTGATCGGTACGGATTTTTCGGATTATTTCACCGATCCGCAGCAGGCGCGGGCCGGATACCGGCGCGTCTGGCAAGAGGGTTCGGTGCGGGACTATCCCCTGGCCATCAAGCAGAAAAACGGGAGGGCGGTGGATGTGTTGTACAATGCCTCCCTGTATCGGGATGCGCATGGCAACAAACAGGGCATTTTCGCGGCTGCCCGGGATATCACCCTGCGCAAGAGGGCGGAAACCGCTTTGCACGACAGCGAGCTGCGCAACCGCCTGATCGTCCATGCCGCCCAGGTGGCTGTCTGGGATTGGGATCTGCGCAGTGATGTCACGATCTGGAACGAACAGCTTTCCGAATTGTTCGGTTATCCTTCGGGGCCGCTGGAAAATTCGCAACCGTGGTGGCGGGAGCGCATCCATCCGGAAGATCTTGAAAGAATCACTTCCAGTGTCGCCGATTATCTGGCACAGGGGGAGCGCGACTCCTCCTGGTCGGCAGAGTACCGGTTCCTGTGCGCCGATGGAGATTGGGCGATCGTCTATGACTGGGGGATGGTGATCCGGAATGATCAAGGCAACCCGTCACGGTTTGTGGGCGCGATGATGGATATCACGCAACGCAAACAGGTGGAGGATGCCTTGCGGTGCCATGCCCTGGCTCTGCAACGACGGATCAACGAGAGTGAATGTCTGCGTGAGATTACCAATATTTCCCTGACGCGGGGATGGAGCGCGGATCAGATGCTGGAGGGCTGCGTGCGCAACATTCCCTCGGGCTTGCAGGATCCATCCCGCATCAGCGCCTGCATCCGCATCGGTGACCGGATCTTCCAGACACCGGATTTCCGGGTAACCGACCAGAAGATGTCGGCCAGGATCCCGCTGATTCACGATCAGATCGGCGCGGTGGAGGTCTATTACCTCGGGGTGGGCAATCCCGAACCCTTCTGTCCCGAAGAGCAGCAGTTGATCGATTCCATCGCCAACCAGTTGGGCCAGTCCCTGGAGCGACTCAACACCGAAGAGGAGTTGCGCCAGGCCATGGAACAGGCGGAACAGGCCGCCCGTGCCAAGAGCGATTTTCTCTCCACCATGAGCCATGAAATTCGTACGCCCATCAATGTGGTGCTCGGGTTGACCGAGGTGTTGCTGGAAACCGAGTTGACCCCCAAACAGCGTCGTTACATGGAAACCATGCACCATTCGGGTGGTGCCTTGCTTGGCATCATCAACGATGTCCTCGATTTTTCGCGGATCGAATCGGGCCAGTTCCTGTTGGTCGATGCAGCGTTCTGTCCTGCGGTGCTGGTGGACGAGACCGCGCGGATCATGCGGGTATCCGCCGAACAGAAAAATCTCTCTCTGACCACGCGGTTGGCCACCGATCTGCCCGGCAGGACGCTCGGGGATGACGGACGGGTGCGGCAGATCCTGATCAACCTGATCGGCAATGCCATCAAGTTCACCGAGCAGGGGCTGATCACGGTCGCGCTGCAACGCCAGCCGGAGTCTGCGGATCATCTGCTTTTTTCGGTGGCGGATACCGGAATCGGCATTGCCGAACGTCATCTGGAGCATATTTTCGATCGTTTCACCCAGGCGGAGAGTTGGACCGCGCGTCGTTTTGGCGGGACCGGGCTGGGGTTGGCCATCTCCCGCCGTCTTGCGGAGTTGATGGGCGGGCGGTTGTGGGTGGAGAGCCAGTTGGGTCAGGGAAGCACCTTTTTCTTTGTTTTGCCCGTGCGTCCGGTGGATGCGGAAGATGTGGCGTTGCCGACGGCTTGTGTGCCGTCGGTTCCGGGCAGCGCCCTGCGCATTCTGCTGGCAGAGGATTGTCCGGAAAATCAGATGCTGTTTCTGGCCTATCTCGAAAAGACGGCGCATGTGGTCTCGGTGGTCAATAATGGCGTCGAGGCCGTGGAGCGGGTGCGGGAGGAGGCGTTCGATCTGGTGTTGATGGATATCGAGATGCCGCTGCTCAATGGCTACGAAGCCACCAGGCGGATTCGTCAATGGGAACGGGAGGAAAACCGCGCGCCGTTGGTGATTCTGGCGTTGAGCGCCCATGTGTTCGCCGGGAAGAGACAACAAAGTCTGGATGCCGGATGTCAGGATCACCTCACCAAGCCGATCCGGAAACAGGATCTGTTCCTGGTGCTGGAAAAATACAGCCAGGAGCGGAACAGGCTGCCGGAGTCGTCCCGGTGACGATGTTGAAGCTGGGCTGATCTTCTCTTCCCGCCTGTCAGCGCAACCGTGGCCCGCCTTTCTGGCAATCGTTCTCTCCGGAACGGATCAAAGCGATGCGGGTCATGACCGGTCCGATCAGTTCAAAGACCATCACGCCCGAAATGACCACGGGCAGCAGCAGATCGGTGAGGTCCGGAAAGCGTTGCACGGCAATGAAGGTCATGCTCATCGCCACCCCGGCCTGGGGCAGGAGCGCCGGACCGAGCCAGCGTCGGGTATGGGTGGAGGCGTTGCCAAAGGTGGCGCCGAGCCAGCCGCCGCCAATCTCGCCGAGCATGCGGCAGCCCAGATAGACGCCGCTGATCAGGCCGATGTCGAGCATGGATCTGGGTTTGAGGTTGGCCCCAGCCAGCAGGAAGAACAGAATCAGGAAAGGCCACAGAAACCGTTCGATGATCAGGAAGGGTTTCCAGGGGCGGGTGCAACTGTTGACCGTGACGCTGCCCATGATCATCACGGCGAGAAAAAACGAGGTATGCAGGCGGGTGGCCAGGGCGCCGCAGAGGATGAGCAGTCCCAGAGTGCCGGCAAGCAGGGTGTCGGGGCGTTGGATATGGTCGCTGATCCAGGCCAAGGCCCGTCCCAGCAGCGCGCCGATGGTCACGGCGCCACCGATCTCCCAGAGCACCTCAAGCACGGAGCGGTGGATCACCGTGGGATGGAACAGCGCGGCCACGGAGAGGGCAATGGTGAACAGCACAAAGCCCAGGGCATCGTTGGTGGCGATCACCGCCAGCAGGATGCGGGTGAAGGGGCCGTCGGAGCGCAGTTCGTGGATGACATCCGTGGGCGCGACCGGATCCGTGGTCAGGCAGATGCTGGCCAAAAGCACCGCCGCCGACATGGGAACGCCGACCCAGAGCATGCCCATGAACATCAGGCAACTGGAGACGGTCAGGATCGTGATCGAGATGGCCAGTACCGTCTGGCCATAGGCGCGCAGTCCATGGAGGGTGATGCGTCCTCCCAGCAGAAAGCCCACCATGCACAAGGTCGCCTGAGCCACAACCACCAGCCAGCCTTGCTGTTGGGTCGAGACCAGGCCGGTCACGGTGGGGCCGAGCAGCATGCCGCAAAGCAGAAGAAGCGTGACCCGAGGCAGAATCACCCGACGTGCCAGGGCGTCGGCGGCAAAGCCGATCAAGAACAGGGCACTCAAGGTCAGCAACACGCTGTTGTCGCTCATCGTGGCTTTATCCCTTGCGCCCGTTTGGAGCAAACCATTGAAAAAAAAGAGGGGGTCTGGGGGGTTCATCCCACAGGGTTTTGACTTTAAAAATAAAATTTTTTAAAAATATTTTGCTTTTAAAGTCAAAACCCTGGGGGACGAATCCCCCAGGCCCCCTCTTTTTTTTTCAATGGTTGCCATGGATCAGGCCGACCCGGAGACCGTCACCAGCAGATCCTTGGTCTCCACATGATCACCGGTCTGAACATGAATTTCGGTCACGGTTCCATCCTGAGTGGCGCAGATGGCGGTTTCCATCTTCATCGCCTCCAGTGAAAGCAGCCGATCCCCCTTGTTCACCTTTTGGCCTTTGATCACGGCAATGGCACCCACGGCACCCGGAATCGGCGCGCCGACCTGATTGGGATCCCCGTCCCGCGCCTTGGGCGTGGCCTTTTTCTGACTGGTCTTGGCGCGATTCTGAATCAGAATGGAACGAGGTTGACCATTGACCTCGAAGAAGACCTTGACCATGCCATCCCGGTCCGGCTCCGACGTGGTGACGAAATGGATGTTCAACGCCTTGCCTCGCTCGGGTTCGACCAGAATCTCCTGCCCCGGTTCCATGCCGTAGAAAAAGACCGGCGAGGGCAGACGACTGACATCCCCGTAGGTCTGACAGTGACGCATGAACTCTCCGAACACCTGGGGATACATGAGGTGCGAGGCCAGTTGGGCATCGCTCACCATGCCGCCGGTGAGGGGGGAGAGTTTCTGACGTTCCGCGTTCAGATCGGTATCCGGGAGTACGGCACCGGGACGTTCGGTCAGAGGTGTTTGATTTTTCAGGATCTTGCGTTGCAAGGCTTCCGGGAATCCTCCGGGCGGCTGCCCCAGATCCCCCCGGAAGAACTGCACCACCGACTCGGGGAAAGCGATCTCTTTTTCCGGGTTGAGCACATCCTCGCGGGTCAACTGACTGGTCACCATCATCAGGGCCATGTCGCCGACCACCTTGGAACTCGGCGTCACCTTGGGGATGTCGCCGAACATCTCGTTGACCTGGGCATAGGCGCGGGCCACCTTGTCCCAGTGGGCGTCGATTCCCAACGAACGGGCCTGCTGGCGCAGATTGGTGAACTGTCCACCCGGCATCTCGTGCAGGTAGACCTCCGAGGCTCCGGAGTATTGACGGGTTTCGAACGCGGCATAGTGACGCCGGACCAGCTCCCAATAGGTTGAAATGGCACGAATCGCCTCGATATTGAGGCCGGTGTCGTGGGGGGTGTTGCGCAGCGCCTCGACGATGGATCCGAGACTGGGCTGCGAGGTGGTGCCGCTCATGGCATCCATGGCCGCATCCACCGCATCCACGCCGGCGTCGATGGCGGCGAGCACGCTGGCCGCCGCAATGCCGCTGGTGTCGTGGGTGTGGAAGTGGATCGGCAGACCGATCTCTTCTTTCAAAGCCTTCACCAGCACCCGCGCGGCATTGGGCTTGAGCAGACCGGCCATGTCCTTGATGCCGAGAATGTGGGCGCCGGCGGCTTCCAGTTCCTTGGCCATGTTGACATAGTATTGCAGCGAATATTTGGCCCGTTTGGGATCGTTGATGTCCCCGGTATAGCAGATGGCCGCTTCGCAGAGTTTGTCCTCGGCGCAGACCGCGTCCATGGCCACGCGCATGTTCTCCACCCAGTTGAGGGAGTCGAACACCCGGAAAACATCCACGCCCCGGCCCGCCGCCTGCTTGATGAAAAAACGCACCACGTTGTCCGGATAGTTGGTATAACCCACCCCGTTGGCCGAACGCAGCAGCATCTGCAACAACAGATTCGGCATTTTTTCCCGCAGATCGTGCAGTCGCTCCCAGGGGCACTCCTTGAGAAAGCGCATGGTCACATCGAAGGTCGCGCCTCCCCAGCACTCCACCGAAAAGAGCGATGGCAGCAACCGGGCATAGGCTGGCGCGATGGCCAGCAGATCGAAGGTGCGCATGCGGGTGGCGAGCAGCGATTGATGGGCATCGCGCATCGAGGTGTCGGTGATCAGGGTGCGTTTTTGATCGAGCATCCACTGGGCGAACTGTTTTGGACCCAGATCGTCGAGCAGATCGCGGCTGCCCTGGACCGGTTCGTGTTTGTCGTCATGTTTCGGCACCGGGGGTCTGGCATAGGTGTCGGGTCTGGGCAATCCTTTGGTTTCCGGGTTGCCGTTGACCACCACATCGGCGATGTATTGCAGCAGATGGGCGTGTACATCCTTGCGTTCCGGGGTGTTGATCAGCGTCGGGGTCTGGTCGATGAAGGTGGTGGTGTAGTCCCCGTGGCGGAATTTTTCGTGGCGGACCACCCGGCTCAGAAAGCCGAGATTGGTTTTCAGTCCCACGATGCGGAACTCCTGCAAGGCGCGGTCCATGCGCTGGATCACCGAGTCGGAGGTGGCGGCGCGGGCCGTGATCTTGACCAGCAGCGAGTCGTAGAACGGCGTGATGCGCGCGCCGCTGTAGGCCGTGCCCGCGTCCAGCCGGATGCCGAAACCGGCGGCGCTGCGATAATCGGAGATGCGGCCATAGTCGGGGGTGAAGTTGTTTTCAGGATCTTCGGTGGTGACACGGCATTGCATGGCGTGGCCGTGGAGGGCGATCTCCTCCTGACGGGGCAGACCCGGCGAGCCGAGCCGTTTGCCCTGGGCCACCAGGATCTGGGCCTGCACCAGGTCGATGCCGGTCACCTCTTCGGTGACGGTGTGTTCCACCTGGATGCGGGGGTTGACCTCGATGAAATAGAATTTCCCGGAATCGACATCCTGAAGAAACTCCACGGTTCCCGCGTTGCGATAGCCGACCGCCTTGGCGAGGCGCAGGGCATAGCCGCACAGCTCTTCCCGTTGCACATCGTCCAGGTAGAGGGCCGGTGCCCGTTCCACCACCTTCTGGTTGCGCCGCTGCACCGTGCAGTCGCGCTCGAAGAGGTGCACGATGTTGCCGTATTGATCCCCCAGGATCTGGACCTCGACATGGCGGGCGCGTCGGACCAGTTTTTCCAGGTAGACCGCGCCATTGCCAAAGGCCGAAGCGGCTTCGCGGCTGGCGGTATGGACCAGTTCGATCAGTTGATCGGGCTGTTCGATGGCGCGCATGCCGCGTCCGCCGCCGCCCCAGATCGCCTTGAGCATCACGGGAAAGCCGATCTCTGCGGCCAGGGCGCGGATCTGGTCGGGATCGTCGGGCAGGGTGGCGGTGGCCGGCATCACCGGCACGCCCGCCTCGACCGCGATGCGGCGGGCCTGCACCTTGTCCCCGAGCAGGCGCATGGCGTGGGGGGTGGGACCGACGAAGGCAATGCCCGCCTGGTGGCAGGCTTCGGCGAAATCCGGATTTTCGGAGAGGAAACCATAGCCCGGATGGATGGCATCCACCTGGACCTCCTGCGCGATGCGCAGAATGTCGGGGATGTCCAGATAGGCGGCGATGGGGCGTTTGCCCGCGCCGACCTGATAGCTTTCATCCGCCTTGTAGCGGTGCAGCGAATAGCTGTCCTCCTTGGCGTAGATGGCCACCGTGGCAATGTTCATCTCTGCTGCGGCCCGGATGATCCGGATGGCGATTTCGCCACGGTTGGCAACCAGAAGGCGTTTGAAGGGTTTGACATCGGTCATGGGCGTTTTCCCGTAGATTAAGCGGTCGAGGTGCTGCCATTGACAGGTTAAACGCATTTTGCACGCGCGCCAAGTGTGCAAGCGGGAAGGCAAGGCAATTTTTTATCGCACAGACGGAATCCATCCGGGAGTCTCTGGCCAGAAATTGCAAACCAGGCAGGTCTGGCAGATTCGGACGAATCCGGCCAGAATCAACGACAACCGCATGATTCCATTGATTTGCGTTTTTTCTGGAGGGTGGCATGCCAGATGGAACCGCGACCATCTTGGGATGCGTCGTTCGTCCGTGGGGTCCAGGGGCCAATGGCCTCTGGTGGGGTCCAGGGGCGAAGCCTCTGGGACTTTGGCCTTTGGCGCGCTTTGCCGCAGGCGCGCCTCCCGGTCGCCGCAGGCGACGCCGTTGAGTATCCCGCAATGGTCGCGTTTTAAAATCGTGACTGATTGTTTCGTCTTGGGATTGGTTTGCATCGGGCCGTGCGTCCGAAGCGCGCACGGCCCGGCAGAGGAGATCGCGTCGTCAGCTTGCGACGATTTGGATCTGATTTGCAGAGAGGTTCCGAACATTGGTCAGGGTGGCCATGGCCACGGCAGGTGCGCTGCCACTGCCATCCGGATCGTACTTGAGAACGCTGGTGGAAGTATTGAAAACAAAGCGTTGCGTTGTGCTGGTGGCCGAACCGTCCGTGTTGGCAACGAACCGTGAGGTTCCCAAAGCGCCCCTGGGGAGTCCTCCGAAATTGGCGCTGACGAAAGCCAGTTTGTCGCTGCGGCCAAAGTCGGTGATGGTGTCGCCCCCCTCGTTGGATTTGGTGAATTTGAACTGGTCGGCTTCGCTGCCTCCGGTGAGGGTGTCTCCACCTGTACCGCCGTTGAGCAGATCACGACCCGAGCCTCCGTTCAGGATGTCTGTGCCGGATCCCCCTTTGAGCGTGTCGTCATCCTCGTTGCCACGGAGGACATCTTCGCCCGAGCCTCCGGTGAGGGTGTCGTCTTCCGAGCCTCCGGTCAGGGTGTCGTTGCCGTCACCGCCGGTCAGAGCGTCGTTGCCGGATCCACCGTGCAGGATGTTGGCGTTGTCATTGCCGGTCAGGGTGTCGTCGTAATCGGTGCCGATCAGATGGTTGATGTTGAGGAAGGTATCCGAACCACCGCCTCTTGTGTTTTGGGGTGCGACGAGGGTCAGATCGATGGTGACGGCTGAGGTCAGAGAAGCGTTTGAGACAAGCTGTCCATTGTTTGATCCATCAAAATCATTCTGTTCAGCCGTGTTGGTCCGAGGGAGAAACTCGACGATATAGGAGATCGGTTCGGCATTGGCATCGCCGTTTCTTCCGCCATTGATATCGATCCATACCGCACGATCGTATCTGGTATACTTGTAGAAAGCGGCATAATCTCCCCAGTCGGTGTCGGCTGCGGTCAGATTGGTAGAACCCCAGGGTTCTCCGTTCTGATCCCAGGCTGCGTGGCCCGCCATGAGTGCTCCTGTGGACCATGCCCAGCCACCCGCCGGTTCGGTGGCACTGGATGATTGAGAACCCCCAATCCATGGGCCGAGAAAATCGCCTGGATTCTCATCAGGAATTTGCCACGCCGGATTAAAAAAGGCCTCTTCTGGAATGATCCCGCGAATATAATTGTTCTCTGCTGCCGTTTCAATCGCCACCAATTGGCCGCCAAGCGTCCCGGAAGCGGCATCCCGGGCGGCTGTCCAGCTGATTCCCCCTGTCGCAGAAATGACCTCGTAATGGTGGCCGTTGAAATCGCCACTGGCAAGACTGGTATTCGCGGGCATGTTCGATTCTCCTGTCATGTGAGGGGCGTGTTTTTAAATCGGTTTTATTTGCAGTTAATAACACTATACTACATTATCATGAATTTGTCAAGGATTTTTCTATCTTTGGTGATAATTTATCGCAATTCAGCATGCTTCCACGGATTTATCCGCCTTCTCGCCCGGCCCTCCCTATTTTTTTTCGTCGCGGGTTTTGTTTTTTCCGGTTTCCGGCTACCATGTCAAACTTGGCTTTATCTCTCTGTCATCAACCAAAGCATCATGGAAGTGCACCTCTATGGATCCGACCCCCCTGACAGCCCTTTCTCCCCTGGATGGACGCTATGCCCGCCAGATGGCGCCGTTGCGACCGATTTTTTCCGAATTTGGCCTGATTCGCCGCCGCGTTCAGGTGGAATTGGGGTGGCTGGCGGCTTTGGCCGCAGAGCCGGGCATCCCCGAAGTGCCCCCTTTCCCCCCTGAAATCACGGCGCGTTGCGCCGAGGTGTTGAACGCTTTCTCGGAGGCGGATGCGGCGCGCATCAAGGAGATCGAACGGACCACCAACCACGATGTCAAGGCCGTGGAATATTTTCTCAAGGAGCGGCTTGCGGGACTGGTGGAAGAACGGGTGCTGGAGTTCATCCATTTCGCCTGCACCTCGGAGGATATCAACAATCTGGCCCACGGGCTGTCGCTGGTCGAGGCGCGGGATCAGGTGGTGATCCCGGCCATGGAGCGGGTGGTCGCGGCTGTGGCCGCGTTGGCGACCCGCTATCGGGAGTTGCCCATGCTCGCCCGCACCCATGGTCAGCCTGCCTCGCCCACCACGCTGGGCAAGGAGATGGCCAATGTCGCCCACCGTCTGCGTGGTCAGTTGGCCGAAATGCGCCGGATCGCGGTGCCTGGCAAGATCAATGGCGCGGTGGGCAACTTCAATGCCCATGTGGTGGCCTATCCCGAAGTGGCCTGGCCGGAGTTGGCGGCCCGATTCGTCACCTCGCTGGGACTGCACTATCAACCCCTCACCACCCAGATCGAACCCCATGACGGCATGGCGGTCTTTTTTCATGGGGTGATGCGCTTCAATACCGTGCTGCTGGATCTGGATCGGGACATCTGGTCCTACATCGGTCTGGGTTATTTCCGTCAGAAATTGCGCGCAGGCGAAGTCGGCTCTTCGACCATGCCCCACAAGGTCAATCCCATCGATTTCGAGAACTCCGAGGGCAATCTCGGGCTGGCCAATGCCGTGCTCGATCATCTGGCGGCCAAACTGCCGATTTCGCGGTTGCAACGGGATCTTTCGGATTCCACGGTGTTGCGCAACATGGGGGTCGGGTTGGGCTATGCCCTGCTCGGGTATGATTCCGCCCTGAAGGGGATCGGCAAGCTGGAAGCCGATCCGCTGCGACTGGCTGCGGATCTCGATCACGCCTGGGAGGTGCTCGCCGAGCCGATTCAGACCGTGATGCGGCGCTACGGCCTGGAAAAACCCTACGAGCGGCTCAAGGAGTTGACCCGTGGTCGCGCCATCACCCGCGAAGGGATCCAGGAGTTCATCGAAACCCTGGAGATTCCCCAGGAGGCCAAAGCCCGTCTGCGCGCCCTGACTCCGGCCTCTTACATCGGTCTGGCCACGCAACTGTGCGCGGAAGGGGAGTAAGACACTTCAGCATGCTCTTGAACCGCGCCCAGTTCGAGATATGCAATTCGTCAATGGGGTCCAGGGGCGAAGCCTCTGGGACTTTGGCCTTTGGCGCGCCTGGCCGCAGGCGACGCCTTTGAGACAGAAACGCATGATCCCGAAATGGTCTCGGTTTAACTGGCTCTTTGAGATTCGAGGCAGGCCATGAAATGGCAATTCAAACGCATTGGTGATCGCATTCTCCTGCTGGTCGGCATCTCCGTGCTGCTGGGCCTGGTCGGAATTTCTCAATTCCACACCCAGAAACAAGAAAACATGATCGTCGAACACTACGAGCAGACCCTTTATTTTCTGACGCGTAGCGTCAACGAGGGGCTGAAGGCGATCATGCTGGCCGGAGACGCCAACATTGCCCAGGAGTATGCAAAGAACCTCAAAAGCATTCATGAACTGAAGAATTTCACCATCCTGCGTCTCAATGGCCTGGAGGCGTTCCAGGATAACGAGACCATCAACGAGGTGAACGCCCGTCTCGGCGAGGAGGAGTTCGCCCCTCGGGAGAGCGAACAGCGCAATCCGGTGCTGGCTGCTGACGATCCCCGTTTGGCCCGGTTGCAGGCGAGTCAGACCCAGATCATCCTGCGTGAAACCGATCCGGCCACCGGGATTCCTTATATGACCGTACTGGCTCCGATTCTCAATCACAAGTCGTGTCACCGTTGCCATACCGGTCGTTCTCCGGTGCGTGGCGTGGTGCAGATGACCTTTTCGTTGCAATTCGTCAACGAGGCGATCCGGGAAATTCGGGATCAGGGTTTGATGATCCTCGCCGCCACTCTGGCCGGGGTGTTGGCCCTGACTCTGCTGGTGATTCGTCACTCGGTTGTCCGGCCCATTGGGCGGGTCACCGAGGCCATGGTCAAGGTTTCGGACGGCAATCTGGATCATCGGGTGCCGGAGACCAGCACCGATGAGTTGGGTCACATGGCCAGAATCTTCAACCGGATGAGCGGGGATCTGGCCAGTGTTCATCTCGGGTTGAAGAACGAACAGGAAAAACTTTCCACCATCATTCTCAGTGCCCGCGAGGGGATCGTGGTCACCAACCGTCAGGGGGATGTGGTGCTGGTCAATCCTTCTGCCGAGCGGTTGCTGGAAAAAAATCGCGATGAGATCTGCGGCCAGGGATTTTTGCAGATCATCGACGATCCGGACTATCTCAAGGCCCTGCTCGATCAACCCGAGGAGGAAGTTCCTTCGGTCGTGGTCTACAAGGGGCGGATTCTCAACATCTACGCGGCCACGATTCATGTCACCAGCGGGGATCGCATCGGTTCTGCGGCGTTGATCCGCGACATCACCCAGGAGAAGAAGCTCGAAAAGCAGTTGCGTCTGCTCTCCACCACCGATGCGTTGACCGGCCTGTTCAACCGGCGTCGTTTCGACGAGGTGATGCAGGAGGAGTGGAGTCGCGCCCGGCGTTATAACCTCCATTTCACCTTGTTGCTGTTCGATGTGGATCACTTCAAGAAATTCAACGACACCCATGGTCACGATCAGGGCGACCGGGTGTTGCAGGCCATTGGTCGGGTGATGCGCGAACTGTTCCGCGATGTGGATCATCCCTGCCGGTACGGCGGGGAGGAGTTTGCGGTGGTCTTGCCCAGCACCGGTTTTCCGGGCGCGGGACTGGCGGCAGAGCGGTTGCGGACCGGGGTGGAGGCCTTGGTGATCGACGGCTTGAAGGTCACCATCAGCATTGGCGTGGCCATTCATCCGGGGGTGGGTCAGGATCCGGCTGACATGCTCAAGCAGGCCGATACCGCGCTTTACGCCTCGAAACAGGCGGGGCGCAACCGGGTGAGTTTCGCGGCAGGCTGCGAATCGGCCATTCCGGAATCACTCAGTCGTTATCCTTAAGTCAACCAGTTGTTCATGGCACGAACCGGCCATACGGACATTATTAAGAAAAAAGCGGGGGTCTGGGGGATTCTTCCCCCAGGGTTTTGACTTTAAACAAAAA